>JBCKKA010000015.1:0-27900 GCA_038904515.1 Acidimicrobiia bacterium
CCGGTGCCAAAGTTACGATCACTCAAGACGATTTTTCTGAGCGAGTTTTCGAAGTTCTCGACGAAAATCTTACCGAGTTGAACGCGGTGGTAGTGACCGACCTTTCAAAACCCGCGCCAACGGTGAAGTCGATTTCAAATCGCGATATTTACGATTTTGACGAACTGATTAATCGCTACGACCAATCAGCGAGCCCATCGGCAGTCTTGGCCGGACCGAGTGATTTGGCGTGCTTTATCTACACCGCGGGCACGACGGGACCATCTAAGGGATGCATGTTGCCGCATCACTACATCGTTACCTTGGCTGACCAAATATCACGAGCATGGGATCGTAAGCCTACCGATGTGATTTTGACGCCCCTGCCTTTATTTCACTTCAACGCTATTTCTATTTGTGTAGTGGGAAGTCTCATCATGGGTGGTAGTGCGAGCATCGCTCGGAGATTTTCCGTCTCTCGGTTTTGGCCCGAAGTAAAACGTACGGGGGCGACAATGGTTTCGTTACTCGGTTCATTAGCAATCCTGATTGCCGAAGCGCCCGATCATCCTGATCAAACTGACCATCGCCTACGGCTGTGTGCGGCGGCACCCATGCCGCCGGCAACTGATACCGCGTGGGGCGAACGCTTCGGTTGCGCCACTTTTAGCGCGGGTTACGGTCTTACCGAGGCCTCATTAATTTCACTCTTGCCGGCCGGTGAGACGAACAAGCTCGGTGCCGCGGGTAAACCTAATAATCACGAATTCTTAGTACGAATTACTGACGACTCCGGTAACGATGTTCGGCCCGATTCGGCTGGTGAAATTATTTGTCAACCGGTGCGCCCCAACATCATGTCGCAGGGTTACTGGGGTCGACCCGACGAGAGTGCGGCAGTAATGGAAGGCGGCTGGTTCCATACTGGCGATCTTGGCCGTATCGATGCGGACGGATTTTTATTTTTTGTTGATCGCAAAAAAGATTATTTGCGCCGGCGGGGGGAAAATATATCTAGTTTTGAATTAGAGAGAATTTTCCATGGTCATCCTGAATTGGTCGATCTCGCCGTGCACTCGGTGCCAAGTGAGTTGGGTGAAGATGAAGTCAAAGTCACCGCGGTGTTGGCCGAAGGGTCGACATTGTCAGAAGAAGATTTGTGTCAGTGGTCGGTAGAACGAGTGCCGTATTTCGCGGTACCGCGTTATGTCGAATTTCGGACCGATCTCCCTAGAAATCCAGTAGGCCGAGTATTGAAATACCAACTGCGAGACGACGGCGTCACTCCGGTTACTTGGGATCGCGAAGCGTCGGGAATGAAGTTCGAACGACGCTAAAACACGCGTCAGCTAGTGATCTGCGTCAGAAGATACTCGCGTTTTGATCTGGATCGGCGTATGGTCGATTAATGAGAACGCGAGGTCGACCGAAGGCAGCGTTGGTGGTGTCGGGGGTGTGACAACTAATCGGTGAAAAGATCGCGCCCGATGCCTCGCACGAACCGCGCGTCCTGGTGGTACCTCCTGCTCTGGGGTGCCGGGCTCCTCGTGCTCGGGATCGGGAGCCTCATCGTGCACCCGGACTTCTCCACCGGGCACCGCGCCACCTCCGAGGAGTTCCTCGGCATCGAGACGAATGGGTGGCACGGTGTGGCCGGGTTGTCCCTCGGCCTCCTCGCGCTGGCCTTCGTGCGCCGTTCGGCGGTGTCGCGAGCTCCGGCGATCGCGTTGGTGATCGCACTCGTCAGCGGGATCGTGCCAGCCGTCGTGTTCGCGATCGTGGGCGACGGCGGCGTCGCGATCGACCTCATTCCGGTCGACATCACCGATGCCGTCGTGCTCCACCTGGTGCCGGGCCTGATCGGCTGCGCGTGCGCGGCGTTCGACCTCACGCGGGCGCGGGCAGGGTCGACCTCAAGCTCGAGCTAGTGCGCTTGATATTTTCGCGCTTCGAGTTGATCGTGTTCCCAGCGGCGGGTTAATGGAGTGGCGATTATTCCCAGCATGAGCGCGATAACGAGGCCGGTCACGACCGCATGCTGTTGGGGTTGCGCGTCGGGGATCCCCACGCCGAGGTGCTCATCGACAAGGCGATCGCCGGCTGCGCCGCCGACGATGTCGCCGAGGTCGTCTCCCTCGCCAAGCCCCTCACCTCATGGCGGACCGAGATCCTCGCCCACCACGACACCGGCGCGCATCAGAAGCCGCTCTCCCCACTCAGACGCGTAGAGCCACCAAACTCCGGGTCGTACTTCCTACGCATCTCTATCATGACATCTCTTCATAGTGGATGTCGCCACACTTCGAGGGGATGCCCAGTGCTGTGGTAGGGTGCGCGGCCCATGCTGGCCCTGATCGCACGCCGGGTTGCGAGCCTCGTCCCGATCCTCTTCATTGTCTCGACCGTCGTGTTTCTACTCATCGAACTGGTACCGGGCGACGCGGCGACGACCGTGGCAGGGGGGGCGGACGCAACGCCCGAGCGAATCGCCGAGGTGCGGAAGCACCTCGGGCTCGACCGGCCGTTGCTCGAGCGGTACGTCGACTGGCTCGGCGACGCGGTGCAGCTCGACTTCGGTACCTCACTGCTGAATCCGGACGGCCCGACGATCGTCGAGGAGCTCGAGGTCCGAATTCCGATCACGTTCTCGATCGCGATCGCCGGCCTCTTCCTGAGCGTGCTCGTCGGAGTACCACTCGGGATGCTCTCGGGATTGCGACCCGGAGCAGCGATCGACCGCGCGAGCGTGACCGCCACCAGCCTCGGTCTCGCCATCCCCAGCTTTGTTGTTGGCCTGTTTCTGATCACGACCTTCGCGCTCGACCGTGACTGGTTTCCCGCGCGTGGCTACACGGAGTTCGGTGAAGATCCGTGGGAGTGGCTGCGCTCGATCACGTTGCCGGCCATCGCCATTGGGCTGTTCGCCGCGGCAGCGGTGGCACGCCAGGTGCGTGCCGCCATCATCGACGCCCTCCAGTCGAACTATGTGCGTACCGCACTCTCGGTCGGCACCAGCACGCACAAGACTGTCGCCAAGTACGCGCTCAAGAACGCGGCCATTCCTGCGGTCACCGTGCTCGGTCTTCAGCTCAGTGGCTTACTCGGCGGCGTCGTCATCATCGAGCAGATCTTCTCGATCCCGGGTATGGGCACGTACATGCTGCGCGCGCTGAGCGCGCCTGATGTGCCCGTGGTGCAGGCCGTGGTGTTCACATTCGTCGTCATTAATGTGCTGATCAACCTGGTCGTCGACATCAGCTACGGCTATCTCAACCCGAGGGTGCGCGTCTCATGAGCGACATATCTGGCACGCGGTTCCCCGACGACGTGCCGCGCGACCCGATGCTGGTGGAAGACGCGGGCCTCGCGTACGACGAGGCGATCGTTGCGACGCGGACGCCGAGCCCCTACCGGCGGGCGTTGCAACGACTGCGACGCGACAAGCCTGCTGTGGCCGCGCTGGCGTTCCTGGTGCTGCTCATGCTCGCCGCGGTGTTTGCCCCGCTCGTCGTGCCCCATCGTCCCGACGACATCGGCATCGCGGAGCCATTCTCGACTTCGAGCTTCCAGACGCCGTTCGGCGCCGACAACCTCGGGCGCGACGTGTTCAGCCGGATCATCTACGGGGCCCGTGTCTCGCTCAGCTCGGGATTCGAGATCGTGTTCTTGGCATTGCTCGCGGCTGTTCCCATCGGGTTGCTCGCCGGCTTCCGCGGCGGTCGTACCGACAACCTGCTCATGCGTTTGATGGACGCGTTGGCGAGCTTTCCACCGCTCGTTCTCGCGCTCGCGGTCGTTGCGTTCCTCGGTCCGGGGCTGCAGAACGCGGTGCTCGCCATCGCGATCGTGGTGATTCCGGGATTTGCACGGCTCATCCGCGCCCAGACGCTCGCGGTGCGCCAGGAGACCTTCATCGAGGCGTCGCGGGCGATGGGAACGAAGCCGGGTCGGATCCGTCGCAAGCGCATCTTGCCGAATGTCGCATCGCCCTTGATCGTCGCGGTGTCGCTCGCGATGGGCGCGGCACTGCTCGCCGAGGCCGGTCTCAGCATGCTCGGGTACGGGGTCTCGCCATCCAAACCGAGCTGGGGCTCGATGATCCAGGCGGGACGCGGTCACATCTACGAACACCCCTGGCAGGTGTTCGTGCCCAGCCTGGCGCTCGTGTTCACCATCCTTGCGTTCAACATCTTGGGCGACGGCGTACGCGACGCGCTCGGCTTGGGGCTGCCCAAAGGCAATCAGAAGATCAAGGGCAGGCTCGGTCTCACGACCGTCACCCGCCCGGAGGGTCAACCGGAGCCGTCACCCGCGACCGAGGACGCGCTGTTGCGCGTGTCGGATCTCTCGGTGGAGTTCCTCACCGACGCGGGGCCGGCGACGGTGGTCGACAAGGTCAGCTTCGAGGTGGCGCCGGGGGAGATGCTCGGCATCGTCGGCGAGTCGGGGTCGGGCAAGACCGTCACTTCGCTCGCGGTGATGCGGCTCGTGCCGTCGCCGCCAGGACGCATCGTCTCGGGCTCGGTGATGTTCGAGGATCAGGACTTGCTGACGCTCTCGCTCGGCGAGATGCGCAAGGTGCGGGGGGACGAGATCGCCATGGTGTTCCAGGACCCGATGACGAGCCTCAACCCTGTGTTCACTGTCGGAACTCAGCTCGTCGACACGATCCGGTTGCACCGCAAGATGTCGAAGCGTGAAGCGAGGACGCGCGCGGTCGAGCTTCTCGAGATGGTGGACATCCCTGACCCGCAAGCCCGGCTGAAGGATTACCCCCACCAGCTGTCGGGTGGCATGCGCCAACGAGTCCTCCTCGCGCTCGCGCTGTCGTGCGAGCCGCGCCTGCTGATCGCTGATGAGCCCACCACCGCGCTCGACGTCACCGTGCAAGCGCAGATTCTCGATCTGCTTCGGTCGCTCCAATCGAAGCTAGACATGGCGGTGATCCTGGTGACGCACGACCTCGGGGTCATCGCCGACTTCTGCTCGCGAGTCGTGGTGATGTACGCGGGCCAAGTGGTCGAGGAGGGGTCGGTCGAGGATCTGTTCGCGCATCCGCAGCATCCGTACACCGAAGGGTTGCTGGCGGCGACCCCGCAGGTCGCCGAGCACGATGAACGACTGACGTCGATCCCCGGTGTCGTTCCCGATCCGATCGCGATGCCGACCGGCTGTCGATTTCATCCGCGATGTCCGTACGCGATCCCCGAGTGCGCGAGCTCGCCGGTCGAGCTGCGCCCAGCGCGTGAGCAGCGTCGCGCCCGATGCATCCGTGTGGACGATCTGTCGTTGCAGGGGGCAAGGTGACCGCGATCCTCGAGGGCACCGGGGTCGTGAAGCACTTCCCGATCCAGCGCGGAGTGCTTCGACGCACCGTGGGTCACGTGCGCGCCGTCGACGGTATCGATCTCCGGATCGACGCGGGAAGCACTGTGGGGCTCGTGGGCGAGTCGGGCTCGGGGAAGTCGACTCTCGCCCGAGTACTGCTTCGCCTGCTCGATCCCACCTCAGGGACCGTCACCTTCGACGGCGCCGACATCACGCAGCTCTCCGAACGCAAGATGCGAGCGCTGCGTCGCGGGATGCAGTTCGTGTTCCAGGATCCGTACTCCTCGTTCGACCCCCTCGCGACGATCTCCGACAGCCTGGCTGAGCCCATGCGCAACTACCTCGATCTCGACGCGGCCGGCCGCACCGAGCGAATCGCCGAGTTGCTTCGCACCGTGCGCCTTAGTCCTGAGCACCGCAACCGCTACCCGCGTGAGTTCTCCGGCGGCCAGCTCCAGCGCATCGCGGTTGCCCGCGCGCTCGCTCTCGAACCCAAGCTCCTGGTCCTCGATGAGCCGGTCAGTAGCCTCGACGTGTCCATCCAGGCCGATGTGATCAATCTGCTCACCGACCTTCAACATGAGCGTGGACTGACGTACCTCTTCATCGCCCACGACTTGGCGCTCGTTCGCCATATCAGCACACGCATCGCGGTGATGTACCTCGGGCGGATCGTGGAACAAGGTCCCGCAGACGAGGTGTACCGCCGCCCGAAGCATCCGTATACAGAGGCGTTGTTGTCCGCGATCCCGATACCCAACCCGGTGCACCAAAAAGGGCGCAAGCGGATCATCTTGAAAGGCGACATTCCGTCGCCGGCATCCCCACCATCGGGCTGCCGCTTTCACACGCGCTGTCCTCACGCGATCGACGTGTGTCGAACAATCGACCCACCCGAGTACGTGACACCAGATGGCACGACCGTCTTTTGCCATTTGCACACTGACGGTCCGAGTCTTGCCGGTGACACGGTGATCGGACTTCGCGCTGTGCTAAGGTGAGGACTTCAAAATGCTGTCGGGGGGGATCATGAACTTCACGCCACGTTCGGGGAAAATTCGGCGGGGCCTCGCCGCTGCCGTTGTCGTCAGCATCGTGCTCAGTGCTGGTGCATTCATCCCAGGTTCGGCCGGCGCGTCGTCGGCGCGCGCCGTTGACAAGCAGGGCGTCCTTAAACTCCCATACGACCTCACCGCACTCGGCGGGGCGAGGTTCGACCCGATCACGGTGGCCTCACCCGACAACTGGTACTTCCAGCAGTTCATCTACGACACCTTGCTCCGCCAGAACGCCGACGGCTCGTACTCACCGGGTCTCGCGAAGTCGGCGACGATCGTCGATCCCCAGACGATTGAGATCGAGCTCCAGTCGAATCTGAAGTTCACCGATGGCACACCGCTGGATGCTGAAGCGGTGAAGTTCAGCATCGAGCGGAACATGGCAGCCGACAACGTGGCTTCGTTCCGTGTCGAGCTCCAGGAGATTTCGTCGATCACGGTCGACAGCCCCACGAAGCTGACGATCGCGCTCAAGACGGCGGTAGCGGGCTCGTTCTACAACCTGCTGGCGAACGGTGAGACCTTCGTCGTGTCTCCCACCGCGGCGCAGAGCGGCACCAGCCTCGACGCAGAGCCGGTGGGCGCGGGTCCGTTCATCCTCAAATCGTTCACGCCTGAGCGTTCAGCGGAGTTCGTGAAGAACCCCGACTATTTCCAGGCCAAGAAGATCAAGCTCGCGGGCGTCACGCTCGTGCAGGTCACGACGACCGACCCGCAGGCGACGGTCAACGCGTTGCTCGACCACGCCGTGGACGCAGCCCCGATCTCAACCCCCGACCAAGTCAGCCCACTCGAAGCCGCGGGTCTGAAGGTGGTGAGCCAAGCCAGCGATTCCTCCCAGGTCTACGGACCGTTGTGCAAGAGCAAGCCGCCGTTCGACGACCTCAAGGTGAGGCAAGCACTGAACTTCGCGACGGACCGTGACGAGCTCAACAAGCTCATCTACGAGGGAACGAGCGAGCCCGTCTGGGCGTCATGGACCCAGGGGAGCGAGCTCTTCAACCCAGAGCTAAAGGAGTACTACGCCCACAACGTCAAGAAGGCGAAGAAGCTCCTCAAGGAGGCCGGGGCGGAGGACCTGACGTTCGACTTCTACGCGGGTCCGCAGCCGGAACAGCAGCGAGTCGCGGAGGTGCTCAAGGAGCAGTGGGCCGCCGCCGGCATCACCGCGAACCTCGTGAACCTCCAAGACGTGGTGCAGGAGTTCTACGTCGAGGGCAAGGCCCCCGCGGGACTTGTTCCCTTTGCGCGTTCCGGACTCGACAAGGTCACCCGCAGCTTCTTGGCGGGCAGCGTCGGCAACACGTGCAACTACGAAGACCCGAAGCTCATCGCGCTGGTTGACGAGGTTCGTCGCCTCGACGGCACGGACGGCTTCCAGAAGGCTTGGTGGGCGCTCGACGAATACATCGTGAAGAACGCGTTGAGCCTCTTCCTCGTCTGGACTCCCAGGGTCAACGCGTATGACTCGGCCCGTGTCGGGGGCGTGGCATTCCGACCCGATGTCTTCGGAGCGCCGCGCATCGACGTGTTCAAGGCCTTCATCAAGAAGTAGACGGTCAGTCCTGGTAGAGCGGACGAGCTGACGCTGGAGCTCGATCGGACCCGCGACGCCATGGGCATCTGAGCACCGCAGAAGATCCTGTCCATCCATTTGTCCATCTACTCAAGCGCAAAGCATGGACTGTGTGGACGTGGTGGACGCTAAAACACGTATCGCTAGTGCGCTTGATGTTTTCGCGCTTCGAGTTGATCGTGTTCCCAGCGGCGGGTTAATGGAGTGGCGATTATTCCCAGCATGAGCGCGACAACAACCATTACCCAAAATGGCGTACCGAAGAACCACAACAGCACCGCACTAGCGACAAAAGCCACCGCGGCATCTATTACAAAATGAACCCAGAGCGCCTGGGCTGGGCGTACCGGCAGGTTATTGACGGGGTTCTTCGGCCGCTACCGGTTCGTATCCGCGGTTGCCGTTCGTCACGGACTGGATCAGGCGGTGGGGTTAAGTTCGCTGGCCCGAGTGCCTTTACGATGCGGGAAACGCCGACCCTTGGGTGTCGGGCTGGTGTCGACTCCGATTGCTTCCGTGCGCAATGCACCGACAGTGCAATTTTCTCGGGCTCGGACACTGAATGGGTCGTATTGAAATTCGCGCATGGCGTTTAGATGAGTCATGGCGTTGATGTCGGCATCGCTAATGCTGGCCGCGGCGAATTCAGCCAATAAATTTTCGGGAGCATTGGGCCAGTTGGCATCGGAGTGGGGATAATCCACTTCGACACAGACATTGCTTACATTGATATGTTCGCCTACGAGTTTTAGACCTACTGGATCAGAAATAAAACAGAGAATCACGTGGTCAAGGAAAAATTCGGACGGGCTTTGGCCCCCGAAATCGGCTCCCGTCCACTCGTGGTGGGTTTCAAAACTGTGGTTTAGCCGTTCCAAAAAATAAGGAACCCACCCAATGCCACCTTCTGATAATGCAATTTTTACATTAGGAAATTTTTTCCAGATAGGAGAGAACGTAAGGTCGGCGGCGCACTGAACAAGGTTCATGGGCTGAAGAACAATCATTACGTCCATAGGCGCATCTGGGGCCGTGATAGCAAGTTTCGAAGAAGATCCGATGTGCATGCACACCACAGTTCCGGTATCCGAGCAGGCCCGCCACACCGGGTCCCAGTAATCATCGTGCAGGCTGGGCAGCCCGAGCGGCACGGGATTTTCTGGAAAAGTAATTGCGTGGCAGCCTTTGGTCGCGACTCTTCTGATCTCGGCGGCCGTTATTTCGGCATCCCAAATTGCCGGAATCGCGAGCGGGATAAATCGATCGGGCGCGTAGCCACACCATTCGTCAATGTGCCAATCGTTGTAGGCCTCGGTTAAAACGCGCGCGGCGGTTTTATCTTCAATGGCACCGAATAGTCGGCCGGCAAAACCAGGAAGGGAAGGGAAGTTGAGCGATCCGAGAGTTCCGTTTGCGCTCATATCAAGGACGCGTTTTTCTACATCAAAACACCCAGGGCGAATTTCGTCGAATGAGGTGGGATCGATTCCGTATTCGTCGCGCGGACGTCCGGCTACTGCGTTAAGACCGATATTAGGAATTTCCATCCCTTGAAAATCCCAAACATCAGTACCATCGGGTTTACGGATTACCCGTGGCGCGATATCGGCATATTTAGCCGGAAGGTGACGAGTGAACATATCGGGCGGTTCGACGACATGGTCGTCGACACTCACGATGATCATGTCGTTCATGTTCATAATTGCCCCACTTTCTTTGATTTGCTTTAAGTTATCGCTCTATCACGACCGCGTCAAGCTACCATCTCGGTTTCGCCTCCGCTCACGCTAGCTACCTGCCCTAGACTAGGGCTCACGGCTCTATCCGCGAGGTCTCCGTGGGAGACAGCCCGCCCCATGCAACCACTTCACCTGCTGCCGCGATTAAATCGTTAGTACAGGAAAATTCGATAGCGGTTTCAATGATATGAACTCCACCAGCAGAAATTGCGCTAGTTAAGTTGTCGTAATGGTCGCTCGCTTTTTCGAATCCAGATTTTTCATTAGTCCAAACATCGATAACCAAGTTGAGCCCGGAAGTGGTGGCAGTTTTGATCAACGATTGGGCTTCGGTTCCTAGCGGAGAAGACAAGACGCAAATAGTAGGTCGGCCGGCGTTGGCCGCAGCCAGAGATTGCCTAACCGCTTCGTCGTGGCCGCGAAAAGTTGGCACCAATACGCGCGGTGGTTCATTTGCATTAAGGGCGGGGGTTGGAAATGTTCGAGCAATCCATAACCCCACTATTCCTGGTTCGGCGGTAAGTAAACCACCACCGGGAAGCGCGCGTCCGAGATTTGCTACCGCGCGGGCGGGGTGAAGCGGTACGCGCTCGTCGGTGTAACCAGGTTGAGCAATTGTTGCTAGTTGCGAATACAAGCGGTTGTCGGGTGCGGTGACCGAATGAATCTCATTAGCAAGTGAAGCTAAATCTTCCGGATCAATATTTAGGATCGGCGCCCATGCCGACAGTTTCTCCGCTATGAAAGCATCACCAAGCGCGAGATCGGGTCGACCGGTAGTGATGATGAGGTCAACGGCGGACCAGCCGAGGAGATCGAAATCATTAGCCTGCAATCCACAGGTTCCGAGATGGTGAGGACTATCCCAAGCGAACAGACCTTTAGCATCCCAAGTGTTAGCCACTCCAATATTGGTCGCCGCGGCAAATTCTTGCACCATCTCAATCATCGTGCCGGCGATAGCCTTGCCTCCGGCCAGCATGACTATGCGCTCGGGAGCCGGAGTAGCGAGTTGGGACATGGGTTAATGGTGCCACGCGGTGCCACGCGTCTACGCTCCCGTTGATGACCGCGAGCGGAAATATCTATCTGCACGAGACCGTCGACATCGTGGGAGAAGGCGCGATGCGGTATATGGAATTAGTGGCCACCACTACGGCCACTAATGGTTCCGGCGGCACCCTCGATCTGGTCGGCACTTGGTACACGATGGGTTCAACTGGCCGTTGGCCTCAAGTCGTCAATCTCTGGGAATGCGTTAACGGCTGGTCAGGTTGGCAGGAACTTATGGAGCGCACTAACTTGCGGCGCACTCAAACTCCCGAACTCGAAGAGTGGTGGCGCGCAGCATTATCGGTACGAACGGGCGGTTTTGACCGACTGCTCTCGAGCACTCGCGGTTCACCCAGTTTGGCCGAATTGCGCAGCGGTGGTCCGCGCGCATCGGTTTTTGTGCACGAATTATCGCGTTGTCGCCCGGGCGCGGCCCCTGATTATTTGGCTGCGGTTAACGAGATATGGAAGCCGGTACGAACCGAGTTTGGTCATGAAGCAGTTGGCTTCTACGAAGTTTTATTAACCGATACTGAAGTAATAACGATTTGGGCCACTTCACCCGAAGCGCACTGCCAAATGATGGCCGCCGAGGTAGATGAATCCGATGAGCGGATTAAACAGTGGCGGATAATCGCCCGCGAATTTTTGACTAATTGGCGCGAGGAACTAATGACTCCTTACCCCAGCACAATTTTGTCGGCGGGCGACAGCCTCTAGGCTCACCGGCAATCGGTAGTACGATAACCCCAATTCCGACTAATCCAGCAGAGGAGCGCAGAAATGGAAGAACTCAGCGGCGAATCCCAGATGCTCATCGACGGCAAAATGGTTGACGCGGCGTCGGGTAAAACCTTCGACAACGTTAATCCCGCCACCGAAGAAGTGATCGGTCAGATTGCCGACGGAGCGGTAGCAGATGTTGACCGCGCGGTTAGCGCCGCTCGTCGAGCATTCGACGAAACCGACTGGTCGACTAATCGTGCATTCCGTAAAAAGTGTCTGGAACAATTGCAAGCGGCGCTAGACCGCCACCGCGAAGATCTGCGACCGTTGATCGTGGCCGAAGTAGGTTCACCGATTGCGCTTACTCATGCAGTGCAAATGGATTCGTGTATCGACGATTTTTCCTACGAAATTGGTTTAATCGATAATTACGAATGGGAGCGTGATCTCCCGATACACGAGTTCATGGGTACGACCAGTGCTCGAAAAGTTATTAAAGAACCCATTGGAGTAGTGGGCGCGATCACGCCTTGGAATTTTCCGTTCATGTTAAATCTTTCAAAAATTGGTCCGGCCTTAGCCGCGGGTAACACGGTCGTGCTCAAGCCCGCGCCCGACACGCCGTGGAGCGCATCTTTTATCGGGCGCGTTGCGGCGGAAGAGACTGATATTCCGGCGGGAGTTCTCAATGTGGTCACATCGGCCGACAAGGTCGCGGTGGGCGAGTTTTTGGTTGCCGATCGTCGAGTCGATGTGATTAGTTTCACTGGCTCATCTCCGGTTGGCCGGCTCATAATGGCGCAAGGCGCCGCGACTTTGAAACGAGTGTTCCTAGAACTCGGTGGAAAGTCGGCCAACATCATTCTTGATGACGCCGATTTCCCTAGTTACGTTGGTTCGGGCGCAATGGTGTGCATGCACGCCGGCCAAGGTTGTGCGATTACCACCCGCATGCTTTTGCCGGCATCGCGTTACGACGAAGGGGTGGCTCTTCTTGAAGAAGGATTTGCCAATTTCCCTTACGGTGATCCCACCGATATGGGCAACTTAATGGGCCCCCTCATCAACGCCACTCAACGGGAGCGAGTGCTCGGATTTATCGAACAAGGCAAAGCAGAAGGCGCTCGACTTTTGGCCGGCGGTAAGCGACCGGAGCACCTTGACAAAGGTTATTTTGTGGAGCCGACTTTGTTCGTTGATGTCGATCCCGATTCCACTATCGCTCAGGAAGAAATTTTTGGTCCGGTATTGTCGGTAATTCGTTACGAAGATGATGCCGACGCCGTTCGTATTGCTAATAACTCTCGCTACGGACTTTCGGGTTCGGTGGCGTCGGCGTCACTCGACCGGGCCATGGGAGTAGCCCGTCAAATTCGCGCCGGCACCATGTCGGTGAACGGTGGCATATATTTTGGTCCCGATTCGCCTTTTGGTGGCTACAAAGACAGCGGCATCGGGCGCGAACACGGTTTAGAGGGGTTTGCGGAGTATCTTGAAACTAAGACTATTGGTCTCCCGGTGCCAGGTAAGTAGTAGAAAATGTTGAGCAAAAAATTCAAAATCAAACGATAATCAGCAAGATAATCAGGAGGGCGCCATGGCCGGCCCAGACGACAGAATGCTTCAGTTTTCTGATTACGCAAATAGTGATCGCACTATCGAAGAGGAACGCCTTTACCGCAAACAGCGTCTAGCTGCTTCGTTTCGACTATTTGGTCGTTACGGTTTTGATGAAGGTATCGCCGGTCACATCACCGCTCGAGATCCTGAACACCTTGACCACTTCTGGGTAAATCCTTTCGGTATGAATTTTTCGCAAATAAGCGTGTCAGATTTAATCCGAGTAAATGATAAAGGCGAAGTGGTTGAGGGCGATGCACTAGTGAACGGCGCGGCGTTTGCTATCCATTCTCAGATTCACGCCGCTCGGCCCGATGTAATTGCTGCGGCCCACGCGCATTCAGTTCACGGCAAGGCGTGGTCGTCACTGCGTCGTCTTCTTGATCCGTTAACGCAAGACGCGTGCGCGTTCTACGACGATCACGCCCTATTCGACGATTACACCGGTGTCGTACTTGATCTCGAAGAAGGCAAGCGTATTGCCCACGCGTTAGGAGAAAAAAAAGCCGCCATTCTGTCTAATCACGGGTTGTTGACTGTTGGTCATTCAATTGAAGAAGCAGTCTGGTGGTTTATAACTATGGAGCGAACCTGCCAAGCCCAACTGTTGGCCGAGGCGGCGGGCGACCCGGTTCTTATCGACCCCGCCATGGCGGAGTTGACGGCATCGCAAGTGGGGTCTCATATGGCCGGCTTCTTTAGTTTTGGCCCGCTCTACGACAAGATCACCCAAGACCAGCCCGATTTATTCGACTGATCTAATTACCGAAACCAGACGGCTACGGTCGATCTGCTTCAACCTGATTGGCGTAATTTTTACTATTGGCGATAAAAACATCGGGGTTGCTGAACTTGTTGGCCACTACGCTGCCAAACCATTCAGGAACATAAGCTTCAATTGATCCCGACTCCAACATGGCGAGAACTGGGTCGACGATATCTCCGACCGGTAAAAATAATTTAGGATCGTGAAATCCGGTCTCATTATTCGGTAAATCAAACAATTCGGTTTCAAATAATCCGGGGTTAACGATATGAACTCCTACTTCGGTGTTGCGTAGATCGACTGCCATACATTCGGAGAAAGCGGTAATCGCCGCTTTGCTCGCCGCGTAGGCACTTTCAATGGGCGGGCCCAGACGGGCGGCGACCGACGAGATGTTTACGATGTGACCGCTGCGAGCGATAATGCTCGGCAGGAGTGCGAGGATTAATCGTACGGGCGAGAAATAATTAATACGCATTACCGCTTCCGACTCTTCGGCGGTAAGACGAACTACGTCTCGGCGTTTTGGAATACCGGCGTTATTGATAAGTATGTCGACTCCACCAAATTCGGCTTCAACGGCGGCGGCAAACGGAGCGATGCCGTCGAGATCGTTAAGGTCGATCGTCCACGACCTCGACTCGGGGGTATGGGCCTGAAGTCGCTGCAGAACTTCGGCCAACCGATCCGGTCGTCGGGCACAGATACCAACGATGGCCCCGCGTTCGGCAAACCCCTCAGCCAAGGCCGCGCCAATACCCGCCGACGCTCCCGTTACCAGCACTTTTTTGCCCGTCAGATTTGTCCCCGTCAGATTTGTCCCCGTCAGATTTGTCATGAGCGAACCTTTTCACATTACTGACATTGCTGTCAGGCCGGCGCTAGCCTGCGCGCTAGTGATTCTTGACCCCAACTCCGTTCAACTGGCCGATCGAGTGGCCGTGGTCACTGGCGCCGCGGTGGGCATCGGGGCCGCGACTGCTATTGCGCTAGCCCGTTTTGGCGCTGACGTCGCGATCTGTGATCGCGATGCTGCCAACTTGGCGAAGATAGCGGCCGAAATTAAGAAGATCGGTCGTCAGGTGGTAGTAGGGGAACTGGATGTGCGAGATCGATCGGCAGTAGATCAATTTTTACCTACGGTCGAAAGTCAGTTAGGGGCGGTGGACGTATTGGTCAATAACGCCGGCGGAGGTTTCTTCGCGGCGTTCGCGGAGATAACTGATAAAGGTCAAGATGCTTTAATCCACGAAAACTTCACCAGTGTGACGAATTTCATTCGGGCCACGGTTCCGCGTATGAATGATTCCGGTGGTTCGATCATCAACATAACTTCCATCGAAGCCCACCGCGCCGGTCCTGGCTTTGCGGTTTACTCGGCCATGAAAGCTGCCGTCGTGAGCTTAACTAAAAGTTTGGCCCTCGAATTAGGACCACAAATGATTCGGGTCAATTGTGTAGCCCCTGATGTAATACCAACTCCAGGTATTGGGCTCGATCACGGCGTTCACACTCCTTTACCTATCGCTGGTCATGTCGATGATGTCGCGGGCGCGGTTATCTATTTAGCGGGTCCACTTAGCCGATTCGTTACCGGAACCACGATCCATGTTGACGGCGGCAATAGCGCCGCCGCGGGTTGGGTTCGACAATCAAACGGCAGTTACGGTTTAGGCCCCGACTTTGGCACTCCCGATACTTCTAAATCACCCGATACTTCTAAATCACAAGACAACTCATGAAGTTTGGAATCGCGTTAGGGCGGCTTAATCCAGCATTTTTCGTTGAAGCCACGCTGGCGGCCGAGCGTTTAGGTTACGAGTCAGTGTGGTTGCCGGAACATTTAATTTTCACTAGCAAGATGAGTCGCTCACCTCACCCGGGCGAATCGCACCCACCCGTTCCCCCCGAAACCCCCATCTTCGACGCTTTTGTCTACTTGGCATTTTTGGCGGGTAAGACTGAACGCATTCGCTTAGGGACCCACGTCTACAACATCGGTTTGCGTCACCCGTTTGTCGCGGCACGGGCCGTGCAGACTCTGGACATTGTTTCGGGTGGACGGGTTGAGTTCGGTGTTGGTGCGAGTTGGTTAGAAGAAGAATGGATAGCGGCTGAACTCGATTTTGCGAGTAGGGGAAGACGGGTAGATGAAGCACTGGAGATTTGCCGTCGGCTTTGGAGTGAACCAGAAGTTTCGTATGCGGGGGAGTTTTTTAATTTTCAAGGTGCAGTATTCGAACCTAAGTGCATACAACAGCCCGGACCACCAATACTTGTAGGTGGAGAGAGCGCCCCCGCCTTACGACGCGCCGCACGCATGGGCGACGGTTGGATTGGCATGAGTCACGATTTTGCTTCTGGTGAAAAACAAATCCAGCGGCTACGCGAATTATTAGTGGATCAGAATCGCGACCCTGATGCTTTTGAGTACTGTCTAGGTGGGCCCGTCGATTCTGTGGCCGACGTTGAGCGCTGGGCTGAAATCGGCGTTACTCGTTTAGTGATTTCGCCGTGGCCACGATCCCGAGAGGCACTTGAAGGAATCGAGCGCTTTGCTCACGAGATCATGGATAAGGCTTAAGACTTAAGGCTTAAGGTCCGTCGGCTAAAAGCATTTCGGGATTGTCGTCGAAATTCCGAATAGTGCCGCGGTTGCGCCGAGCGACCGCGATCTGTTCCGGTTGCATGGTGAAGCACACGCCGGTCATCAAGTCAGCCAATTCGACCGCTTGTTCTACCGCATCAAGGTCCATTCCGCGCCCCATGCCGATATCGCATGCTCGGCGCAAAACTATGGCTGCTTCCGCATCGTCTACATCGAGATTGCTGTCGGCCCATTTTAGAAATCCGCCTTGCCACGGCGCGTCGGAGTAGGGCGATGGGGCGATGCATTCGCGTCCGGCTAACTCCCAACTCAAAATAAGCTCACCATCGCGTGCGCAAGTCACGGTTCGTTTTCGGCCGACACCGTAAGGAATGACTAAGTCGTACTGCCGTTGATCACCCAGATCGGTGGCTCGCGCCGCGTGGGCTACCGCTAGGCCCGCGAGATCGAACATGTGGGTGCATTGATGGGCTGGTGAAGTAACTGCACCTACCGCCAGACAGCGGGGCGACAATTCCATGCCCACTAATTGTTGAAGGGGAGCAGCCGCACCAGGGCAAGTATTCCACGGCCAGCGAATTGATTGCGCAGTTATGCCGGTCACTACTTCTTCGTTATGAGTAATTTGAACAATAAAATAATGGAAGTCGTCTTCAAGACCGGCAGTTACTACACCGGAGTCAGTATTAACGATTCGAATTCTTCTTCGGTACGAACCGTAAGGATAGTGGTTCACGAATTTAGTGATTGGTAGTATGCCATCGGTAAAAGTTCGATGAGTTGTCCGTCAGGATCGCGCACAAATATTCCGGCTTTGATATCAGTATCTTTTAGTATCTCGCCACCGAATTCTTCTACCCGCGCGCAAGTTGCCGAGATGTCGTCAACACTGAGCGATATGTGAGTAAGACCGACTTCGTTCATTACTCGAGTTTTTGGTTGCACGGCCACCTGCTCAGAAAAATGCAGCAACTCAAGCACGAGTGAGCCGAGTCGCAAATAACACGCGGTCATTCCTAGGGGAGGGTTTAGGCCTAATAGGCGATCGGACGGATCGTCGGGCGGATGAATCTCGCGCTCAACTATAAAACCAAATACCGATTCGTAGAAGCGTCGCGATCGATCTAAATCAACCACGCACTGACCTAAGTGGTTATAGGCCGTCACTGATTCGACTAGTCCTTCGGTGGCCGAACATTGATTACGAGAGTAAATATCACGCTACATACTGGGTCGCCGGTGGCAGCATCGTTCCAGTCGGTCTTGGTTACATAAAACTCCAGTTTGCCGCCACTTGATTTTTCTTTTTCGTATACGTCAATAATTGTGCCGTGACCTTCGAGTACATCGCCGACTTTGGGCCAGCGGTGGTACTCAAACTCTTGCCCTCCGTGGAGGATCGCCCGACCGGGGCCACGGAGTTTGTCGATGGGAAGACCCGCGGCACCGCCCACTCCCATTGATCCCCAGTAGGGCATCACGAACGGAAAGGTGGGGGGAACGGGCGCATTTTCACTTTGGTAAATATCGTCAGTACTCATTAAGGCTTGAGCAAATACTCGTACTGGTCCACCCTCGATAACCACGCTTTGGGTTCCGAGGTCTTGTCCTTTTAGTTCGGCTAATGCCATATGTCCTCCGGCGACGAGATTATCACGTCGATGCTTGATTAATTACGACTGGTTCAGTTGATGCTTTAGAACTTTTCCAGTGGCGTTACGAGGTAGAGAATCGACAAAATTTATTTGTCGAGGCCGTTTATAGTCGGCCAATCGTTGGGCGCAAAATTCACTAAGTTCGTCGATGGCTAATTTTGAGTCTGGTCGGCGCACGACCCATGCCGCTACATCTTCTCCCAGTATGTCGTGAGGTATTCCCGCCACGGCCGCCTCCTGAACTTCGGGATGTTCAAGTAACACCGCCTCAATATCGATTGAATAGATATTGTTCCCGCCTCTAATGATTACATCTTTCTTGCGCCCGCAGATGTAGAGGTAGCCGTCAGTATCGAGGTACGCCAAGTCGCCCGTTTTCAGCCAGCCGTCATCGGTCCAACTTTGTTCGGTAGCCGAAGCGTCTTTGTAGTACTCGCGTTGCTTTCCTTTCATACGCATAAATAATTCGCCTACTGCCTCGGCCGCAACTTCTTCACTCTCGTCGTCAACGATGCGGATTTCCATTGGCCCAATAGGTTTTCCAACCGAACCTACACGGCGAGATATTTCCTCGGGCGGCATAACGATGTACGCCGGACCGGCTTCGCTCATACCAAACGAATTTCCTACATCGGCGTTGGGCAAGCGCTCAATCAATCGGCGGTGAGTGGCCGGGGCTACGGGCGCACTCCCGATCGAAACTGCAATCAAACTAGTTAGATCAGCAGTTTCAAATTCTGGCGCGGCAACAATTAGTTCGGCGTAGGCCGGTACCAACATGACGCGTTCGGGTCGTTCGGTTTCAACAATTTCCAGCCACCTCTGCGCGTTAAACGCGGGTTGGTAAAGCGCAGTTAATCCCATTTTCATTGGGGTATAAATAAACGTCAAGCCAGCAAAAGTAAACAAGGGGGCGCCGTGCAGCCAGCCGCCACCGGTCCAGTTGGGTTCATTATTGGGAATCATGGCGACATTATCGTGACGTACGGCAATGCCTTTAGGAGTTCCTGTCGTCCCTGATGTGTAAAGAATATCGGCTAAGTCACTAGGCGCTACTAGAACTTGAAACTCCGAAGAGTCGTCTGCACTCGCATCTTCGTGACTGGTGATTACGTGGGGCAAACTAGGTAGCGCCGCAGCTAATTCGTCTCCGCTAATAGCCGCTCCGTTTAAGTTCGGCACAGTAATGAGCGCGCTTATTTCGGCATGACCCAAGATGGTGATTAACTCAGGTGCACTCAATCGCGTGTTGGTCGGCACCACTACCGCGCCGGCTTTATGTATGGCGGCGTAGCTAATTATCCACCGTAAGACATCGACTGCCGGTAAAAAAATTGCGATACGATCGCCGGGTTTGATTCCGAGGGCTACTAGTCCGCGCGCTAAACGATTTGATTCTTTTTCCCATTCGGAAAAGGTAAGAGTGGTGCCCGCGTCGAGATTGCGGTAGGCCGCCGCGCCGGGCTCGGTGCGAGCCATAAATCGCAGTTGGTCTTCTTGGAGTTCTCCCCATTGCGGCACGATCTAAAATTAGTCCAGCCGAACTGACACATGCGTCAGGCTACGCTGCATTTATGGCTAAGAACTGGGATTCTGACCTTGAGCTTGCTCTCGCAATGGCCGATGAGGCCGATGCGCTTTCCTTGGCTCGCTTTGGCGCATTAGATCTTCAGGTCGAGACTAAGCCCGACCTGACTCCCGTCAGTGAGGCCGATCGAGCGGTGGAGACAATGGTTCGAGAACGATTAGCGAGCGCTCGCCCCGGCGATGCCGTGGTCGGCGAAGAATTTGGAACCACGGGTGATGGCGATCGGCGCTGGATCATTGATCCGATTGATGGCACTAAAAGTTACGTGCGAGGAGTGCCGGTGTGGGCGCTGTTGATTGCTTTAGAAGTTGACGGCGAAATCGTAGCGGGCGTCGCTTCGGCACCAGCATTGCGTCGGCGGTGGTGGGCGAGTCAAAATGGCGGTGCTTTCGCTAATGGTGCAGCAATCCGCGTATCAGAAGTAAAAACGATTGCCGATGCGCACTTAAGCATGGTCAATATACGCGACTGGGAAGCAGTGGGCTTGGGTGATCAAGCCCTCGCGTTGGCGCGGCGAGTATGGCACCCCGTTGGGTTGGGAGATTTTTGGGGCCACGCGTTGGTGGCCGAAGGTGCCCTCGACATCATGGTGGAGCCAGAACTGAGTTATTGGGACATTGCTGCTTTGCGCCCAATCATCGAAGAGGCGGGGGGTCGGTGTACCGATTTGGCGGGCAACCCCGCGGCGGGACCGGGAGGAGTAATTACTACTAACGGCGTTCTTCACGAAGCGGTGCTGGAGGCGCTTAATTAGTTATGGCTCAAAGTGAAGTAACGGTAGGGATTGATATCGGCACTTCTTCAGTGAAAGCTTTAGCTGTTGATGCCGACGGTCAGGTAATCGCGCGGGCTCGGGTTCCTCACGAAGTGCGCATTCCCGATCCAGAATCTTTTGAGCACGATGTTGATGTCGCGTGGAGGGCGGGCCCGCAGCGCGCACTTGAACAAGTAACCGATGGACTCGAAGTTTTAGGCGTGAGTGTGGCGGCTATGGTGCCGTCGCTAGCCGCGGTTGACAATAATGGTCGGGCGCTTACCGCGGGATTGCTTTACGGTGACGCACGCGGTCGCACCGATACGGTTGGCCAAGCCGACGGCAGTCCCGCCGAAAATGGTGAACTGTTTGGTTTTGTTCGGGCTTGTGTAAGTGCCGCTCCCGAAGCCAAAGGTTTGTGGCCGGCCCAAGCCGTAGCTAATTTCGCCCTTAGTGGTGAAGCTGTCCTCGACACAGCAACCGCGGCTACCGCTATGCCGCTTTTTGATGGTCGTAAGTGGGATAGTGCGTTAATCGAAAGTGCGGGCGCTCGAGTTGAACAATTTCCCACGCTGGCACCTACTGGTGTCGCTATTGGTCAGATCGGAAAGAACGGTCCCGTACTTGCTTCCGGTTGCATCGACGCATTTGCTGAACAACTAGTGGCCGGCGCGAACGCGGTAGGTGATGTGTTGGTTATTTTGGGCACGACCTTAATTGTGTGGGCGGTGGTGGCGGAACCGGTATCAGTTCCTGGGTACTGGACGATTCCCAATACTGCCGCGGGGACATTCTTGGTGGGCGGACCGTCTAATGCCGGAGGATTGTTTTGGAACTGGGCTACTTCGTGGTTGCCCGATACTCATACTCCGGCGCATCCCGAACGAGTTCCGGTATGGGAACCGTACCCGCGTGGTGAACGAACTCCTTTTCATGATCCTCATCGACGCGCAGTGTTGTTTGATCTCGATCTCACTCACGACGCGGCGGCTTTACGTCGCGCCGCTTTCGAAGCATCAGGGTTTGCCGTGCGGAGAGTTATCGACGCCGTGCGCGACTCGAGTTCGTGGGTGCCTAATCGCATTGTCGCCACGGGAGGCGGAATACGAGTCGACGAATGGGTTCAGGCGGTGGCCGACACTACTGGCGTGCCCATGGATTGTGTTTCCGTTCCTGAAGGTGGCGCCTTGGGCTCGGCGTGGTTGGCCCGCATTGCCGCGGGTCTTGAAGCACCGACGGCCATGACCGAAGGATCGCGTTGGGCGCGTATCGGTCGGCGCGTCGAAGCCGACCCCGCGTGGGTGGACGCAGTTGAACGACGCTACGAAAAATTTAGAACCCGCTAACAGATTTTTTATTGAGGAAAGGCCGAGAGAGATTATGAAACTACGAATCGAGATTGATGTCGCTAAATGCATGGGGCAAGGACAGTGCAACTACTGGGCGCCGGCTACGTTTGCCTTAGGCGATGACGGTATCGCGCAAGTAATTGGCGATAATGCAAATACTGATAGTGAAGAGTCGATCGTGCTCGGCGCCCAGGGATGCCCAACGCGCGCGATCTCGGTATGGAGAGAAAACGAGCGTCTGGTTTAGTAACTAGAGCGCAGGCAGCTCGATTATTTCGCCGGCGTAAATTAGGCTTACATTGCCCGATTGCAACCGAGGTTGGTTTATCGAACAAACTTGGTCCCAGTAGTTTCCGACTTCGACAATCGACGGAACTCGACCCCAAACTTTTTCGAGGTGGTCAGCGGCAATAGCCCAGAGATTGTCGCCGGGTACGACTGTGTGCGTAACCGTCGTGGGCGCGGTAACCGAACCCGAACTACTCGAATCCGAACTATTTGAATCAGGAGTGGTCGAACCCGATCTCCCCGAACCCGAACTACTCGAACCCGAAGTGGTCGTCTTGGTTTTTCCCCGGCCCGGAGTTGGGCCCGGAGTTGGGCCCGGAGCTGGAATCGAAGCTGAGGGATCGACGTCGCGACCCGATCGAATCGATGTTGGAGTATTGACCGAATCAAGGGGATCAGGATCAACAGGGTCGGGATCAAGGGGATCAGGATTAGCGGGATCGGGATTAACGGGCGGTTCTTCCGTAGGCGGTGCGGGGTCGATAACCGGACTGTCGGCGAGCGGTTCGCCGCGACCACTGCGCACGACTGGCGGTGGAGTTGTCTCGACGGGCGGCTCGATATTGTCCAGGGATGTCAAGGATGTCAGGGATGCCGAGGAGTCGATATCGGTCGGAGTTGCGAACGCCACCGGCGTGAATCCAATTCCACTGATCGTGAGGGAGGTGAGGGAAGTGAGTAGGGCAGTACGCCGCAGAGCCTTAGAATTTGTGCGCATTGACGGTTCCTTTCGGTTGGGGATGGCCGACGACCCCGATGCGACCAACGCGTCACGGAGAATCCTTGAGATAAATAGTCGATGGTGATACGGTTCGCTCCAGCAGATACGCACAAGACCAAAAAAGGAGTCTCGACCATGCCGTTGGCGCTAGAAATTTTCTCTCGTAATGGTGGAATTTTTGCTTCCACTTGGGCCCATGTCCTCGTCGGCATCATGTGGATCGGACTGCTCTATTACTTCAATTTCGTTCAGGTTCCGGCCTTTGCCGAACTTGATGCCGGCGCTCGCAATCAAGCAGTCGACAAGTTGGCGTCGCGAGCATTGTGGTGGTTCCGATGGTCGGCGCTCGCCACTTTTGTCACCGGAATGCTTATCCTTTGGGCGCAGGACAACTTAAGCGGCGGTGAATACTTTAAGACTCCACTAGGCGTGAGTATCGCCACCGGAATCCTTCTGGGCGTCACCATGCTGGTCAACGTATGGGGTGTTATCTGGCGCAATCAGAAGGTGGTTATCGCCAACGCTCGCAATGTGTTGGCCGGTGGTGAAGCTAACCCCGCGGCCGCCGCGTGTGGTCGCAAAGCGTTGTTAGCTTCCCGTCAAAACATGATCTTTTCTCTACCGTTGTTGTTTTTTATGCTGTCGGGACACCTCACCACCGGCCAATTCAATACTGCCGACAACCGCGGCCTTTACTGGCTCATTACCCTGTTGATCTGGCTGGTACTTGAATTGAATTGTCTCGGCCTAATCGGCGGGACCGCGCAAAACATCACTAACAAGATTTACGAATCCCACATCGCGGCACTGATAACTGGAACAGTGTTGGTGGTGGTTTGGTACGCCCTCTGGGAGATTTCCTTTAAGGTCTAAACCAAAATTAAGTCAGCAATGCGAGCGCGTTGCTCGTCGGCCGGGCCTAATAGTTGCGCGTCGGTCAATGCTCGGCGCACGTAAATATGCATGTTGTGTTCCCAGGTGAAGCCGATGCCGCCGTGGATCTGAATACCTTCGCGGCCAATGCGGCGCTGGCAATCTCCCGCGGCCGCTTTAGCAGTAGCAGCCGCAATTGTTCTCCGACTATCGGCCTCGGCTACCGTGAGGGCGGCGAAATAGCTAGTTGCTCGTGCTCGCTCAAGCAGTACGAGCATGTCGGCAAATTTATGTTTTATGGCTTGGAACGATCCGATCGGCACGCCGAATTGATGGCGTTCTTTGGCGTAAGCAAGGGTCACATCAAAAATAGTTTGGCTAGTCCCCACAATTTCTAACGCGAGGCCGGTAATGGATTCATCAATTGCTGTTCGCAGCGCCATAGCGGTATCGGGCCCAGGATCGCCCAAGACTCGGTCGGCACCGATTCGTAGTCCCGCGAGGTTTAGGGTGGCCAGCGATCGAGTGGCGTCTAATCCCACTACCGGAGTCAGATCGGCTTCGCTAGCGGGAACAATGAACGCACCGACTCCGTTGTCGCCACTGGTTCCGGCTACGCGCGCGACCACCACAATCTCATCGGCTTCCAAACCGTTTAAGACGCCGTACTTGGTGCCAGTTAGTAACCAATCGTCACCATCGCGTTGGGCCGTGGTATTGACTTGCGCGGGATCAACGCCAGTACCAATTTCACTTAGTGCGAGTGTTCCCGTAGTTTTACCTTCGGCGACCGAAGGTAAAAAGCGTTCGTGCGCAGTAGCGTCGCCGACCGCCAGTATCGCCGGAATGAACTGAGTCATTGTGGCAAACAGCGGACCCGGCGCAATCGCGCGACCGAGTTCTTCACTGACCACCGCGGCCTCCAACGGGCCCAATCCCAATCCGCCCCAGGATTCGGGAATCGTTAGTGCCGGCCAACCCAGTTCAACCATTTGCGTCCAGAGGGGTTGGGCCGTGGCGTTACCTTCAACGATGCCTCGAATCAAGGTCGGAGAGCATTGGTCGTCAAGAAATGATCGGACCCCTTGGCGTAAGTCTTCTTGGTCGGCAGTGAATTCGAGTTCCATAGGCGCCGAGGCTAGCTGACATAGCCGTCAGGCTCGGAGCCGGCTATTTCGACCGGCTATTTCGACCGGCTATTTCGACCGGCTATTTCGACCGGCTATTTCGGCCGGCTATTTCGATTGGGCGGCCAGTCGCTGAGCGAGCGCGGCCCGGTCGGTTTTTTCTCCGGCGGTTAGGGGGATTTCGTCGATTATCTGCAGTGCTGCGGGGAGTTTGTAGTGGGCCAATTCGTGCTGGGCGTGGTCTCTGAGTTCTTCCAGAGTCACCCGCCGGTGTTCGGGGCGCATGACCACAAAGGCCACTCCGATTTCTCCCATAACTAGATCGGTTTGGGGAATAATCGCCACGCTGGCCACTCCGGGATGGGTAGAGAGCACCGCCTCAACTTCGACGGGGTAGACGTTGTAGCCACCGCGTACGTACATTTCTTTCGAACGGCCGACAAGACGAACCCGACCGTGTTCATCAACCCAACCTAAATCGCCAGTACGCACAAAACCGTCGGGAGTAAATACGGCGCGCGTCGCTTCGGGGTCGCGCCAATAACCGTTCATAACCGCGGGTGAGCGCAACGCGATTTCTCCCGTTTCACCCTGAGCGACTTCATCGAGTGAATCATTGAGAACTTTTAATCTGACCGTGGCGAGAGGTCGCCCGACACTGACTATGGCGTCTTCTTCCGGATCGTCAAATCCGGTTCCTAGCCCTATTCCCGCTTCGGTGCACGAATAGCGAGTCGCTAACCGGGCTCCAAATTTTTCGCGCGCACTTTGCGCCAAACCGGGGGTTACTGGTCCGCCGCCAACAATGATGTTGCGCACGCTAGTTAAATCGTAGTTATTAAAATCAGGATGGCGAAGCATAAGGGCAATTTGCGTAGGCACTCCCCCCACCGTCACCATTTTTTCTTTGGAAATTAAATCGAGAGCGGCAGTGGCACTCCAGGTTCTCATAATGAAACTGGTACCACCGCGTTTGAGATTGCCGGGCAACTTAGTCATAAAGCCCAGATGAGCAAATGAAGTTCCGGTGAAGCTTAAAGTTCCTCCACCCCAATCGTCACCAACATCAATTTGAGTTATGTATTCGAGTTGCCGGTTTCCGTAAATCGCACCTTTGGGCATTCCGGTAGTACCCGAAGTAAATATAATCGCGACCGAACGATTTGGATCAACCGCCAATGGTTCCGGAGCGGTAGTCGAAGATTGAAGGACTCCACCGAGATCAACGACCGACTGGGCTTCGGCTAACTCCACTACTTCGCCGGTGAATGATGGCGATCCGGGCGCGGCGATGACGAGTCGCGGGTCGGCCTGATTGAGAACGACGGTTTGTTCAGCGGGGGTAAGGCGATGATTTATACCCGCGGTTATGGCGCCGATCTTGGCGGCCGCTACATAACTGACTAGGTATTCCAAACCGGGGGGAAGCAGTAGCGCTATCACATCGCCTTCGGTAATCCCTCGGCCGATCAAGCCCGCGGCGACGCGGTCAGTCGTCTGATCGAGTTCGGCGTACGAAAGTGGCCAACCGAGAGGGGAGACGTAGGCCGGTTTAGCCCCAAAACGCGCAGCCGCACCGCTAACCATCGCTCCCAGCATTACGACTCCTTTTTGTAGGGACAGAACGCTATTAGGTTGACACGCCACACCTTCTGAACCCGTCGCGTACTGGCGCCGATACGGCTGCTACCCGATACGCTCATGCGTCTAATGGTAAAGCCCTCCGCTCAATTGAATCCAAATAGCCGCGACCGTGAAGGGGTCTCAGGTACTCCCACCCAGGGGCGGACATTAAGAGCACAGGGCCGGCGAACAATGCAGCGGCTTCTCGACGCCGGTTTGCGAGTGTTTGCTAAGCGGGGATACCACGCCGCTCGGGTCGACGACATAGTCAAGTCGGCCCGCACATCGCACGGAACTTTTTATCTTTACTTCACGAATAAAGAAGATCTTTTACGAGCACTCGCAGTCGATTGCGCGGATGAACTCACCCAACTTTCTTCCACCCTCGGTGCAGTTACTCAAGACAACGCAGGGTGGCAAGAACTGCGGCAGTTCCTAAATGATTTCACTAAGACTTACCAACGCTACGGACCCGTTATCCGAGCCTGGATGGAAGACCAAGTACAAGACAGCGAGATAGATCGATTGGGTGTTAAAGCATTCACCGCTATCGGCGATGCTTTAGGCCGGCGCATGCGCGAAGTGGGAATGGTCTACGCCGTCAGCGAATCGGTGACGGTGGCGGCATTGATGGCAATGATTGAGCGAGTTAGTTACGGACTAGCTTCTGGCCGCATCGTGGAAGACGACGATGTGCTCCTCGACACACTTACCGCAATTGTTCACCGAGGATTTTTTGGCGCACCGGCGTTAAGGCCTTAACGCAGTTTCCAGTCAATTCGGGTGCCCGACTCGAATAGTTTTTGTCCTTCCGCGAGAGATTCTGCGTCGGTTCCTAGTGCTATAAACGCATAGCCAAGACCCAAAGCCTGACGATAAGACATTTCCCTAGCCGCCCATAACGCTCGGACCGTTCCTTGTACGGCAAGTGGAGGTTGACTGGCAATCGCTTGCGCGGCCCACTGCGCGGCGGAGTGGAGTTGATCGCGTGGCACTACTTCGGAGACCAAACCAACTTCGTAAGCTCGCTGGGCGGATAAGCGTTCATGATTACCGAGTAGCGAGAGCCGCATAATTTCTCCAAACGGCATCCGTCCGGCCATTTGAATCGGCTCAAAAGCCGCGGTCATTCCGTAGGTCACATGGGGATCGAAGAAAGTCGCTTCTTGCGCCGCGATTATGAATTCAACTTCACCGAGCATGTAAAAAGCGCCACCGCAGGCCATACCGTTTACTGCCGCTATCACTGGTTTCCACAAATCGCAACTCTTGGGGCCGAGATTGTCGCCGGGATCATTAAAACTAAACGGAGTTGAGCCGGGAGATCCGGTAGCGTCGTCTCCCAATGCCGACTCTTCACTTGCTTCGCTTCCCATTTGTTCAGTGCGGTCTATCCCAGTGCAGAAAGCTTTTTCGCCGGCACCCGTAAGCACGATGGCCCGCACATCATCGTGGCCACGGAGTTTGCG
>JBCKKA010000016.1:0-26246 GCA_038904515.1 Acidimicrobiia bacterium
ATTCACCGCAATACCAAAACTCACTTTGGCTGCGCCCGATTCGGTATAGCGCAGTTCAGGGTCGCGAGTGACATTGCCTACGAGCGTGACCGTGTTGTCCATGATGAAGCCTCCTGCTACCTGTTTATTTTTCGGCCGGGGTGCCGAGGGTTCCGTAAACCGACTCGGGAATTCGGAGAACTTTGTGGCGCAATACTTCGTCGGCAAAACCGAGTACTCGGCTGAGTTCGGCCATCGCCGCGGGCTCGGCCATGGTGTGAAGAACCACGTAGTAGCCCTCCCAGTGGTGCTTCATGCGATAGGCAAAGCGCCGACGCCCCCAGAAATCGACTGACCCCACGGTCGCACCGTTGGCCTTGAGCAGATCGGTCATGGCAGTGACGTGCTGCCGCACTACCGACTCTTCGTCGTCGGTCTTGTAAATAACCATTACTTCGTACGGCCGCATGGACCGCACCTCCTTCGGACCGGGCCCGACTGGCCGGAACGCCAGTGGCGCCGCGACAAGAGCGAACCATCGGGCTTTCGTAGTAATCGAAGAACCGCCGGTGAAAGCGACTCGCCGACTCAACGAGAGCAGGGATGACTTGTTGGACTAATGAGGCTACCCGCTCTCGGGGTGGTGACGCCATTCGCAATCCTTCGCATTTCTCCACAAATTCGGGGCCATGGGGGTTGGGGACTGACGAATCTAAACGAGCCCTGTGACAGTTATTTGTTCAGCCGCAACGAACCGGCCGGCAACTCTCCCGTCAAAGTTTCGAGGGCATAACGAAACGGCTTAGCTGATCGGTAAACGGGGCACTCGGTATCAGAACCGGCACACGGCGTCATCGACAATTGGTCGACCAGGTTGCCCCCCTCGTCGTAGAAACCAATATCGAGAGCCACCGGTACTCCTGACATAGTGAAGCCGGACATGGTGAAGCCGGTCGCTACTGGCTCGGAATGCTCAAACAACATTCCGTCGTAGCGACCAAAAGTGGTGCGGCCGCGAAATCCTTGGCGGCGAGTCTCCTCGGTGGCGGCCACTACTACTCGCAGCGGCGTGGTGCCCACCGTTATCGTGCGCGCAGTCAAGTCGGGGAACAGCCCGCGTGTTGTATCGGTATTGCTAGTTGAGTCTGATGAACAGCCCGCCGCGATTGCCGCGGCAATTAAAAAACCGCCAACAATACGGAGGGCTCGGCTCATTAAGCGGGGGCGGGTTCCTCCGCGCCAACCACCGGACCCATCGAGCGCAGATCGTCGGGTAGTGAGTCGGCGGCGTGGTAAGTCTCCTCGCTCGACGGAAAACTTCCCGCCCGCACATCGGCAGCAAACCGAGCTACCGCGGCCACGCTCTTGGCGCCAACTTCGGCGTATCGGCGCACAAACTTCGGCACTGAGCCCGCGGCCCAGCCAACTAAATCGTGGAAGACCAACACTTGACCATCGCAATGACGACCCGCGCCAATGCCGATAGTCGGAACCTTCACGGTGTCGGTAATCAAACGAGCTACTGCGTCGGGCACACACTCCAACACGATGGCAAAACAACCGGCGTCGGCTAGCGCGATGGCATCGTCGACAATGCCGCGCGCCGCGTCGAGATCGCGCCCTTGCACTCGGTAACCACCGAGCGCGTGAATGGATTGCGGGGTAAGGCCGAGGTGGCCCATGACCGGAATCTCGGCCGCCAGAATGGCGGCGATGGCCGGTAGGCGTTTGCGACCGCCTTCAAGTTTCACCGCACCGGCACCGGCGCGAATCAAAGCGGCCGCGTTACGAACGGTGTCGTCGATCGAAACGTGATAACTCAGCCACGGCAAGTCGCCCACAATCAGTGCCGTGGGTTTAGTGCGCGCGACCGCGGCTACATGGTGAGCCATGTCGTCGATAGTGACATGCAGTGTATTTTCGTATCCGAGTACCACCATGGCCACGGAGTCGCCCACCAAAATCATGTCGGCGCCACCCTCGTCGACTGCCCGCGCGGTCGGGGCGTCGTAAGCCGTCACCATGACTAACGGCGAACCCTCACCTTTGCTGGCCACAATCGTGGGCACATCAACGGCATGCGCATTGACTCGACTTAAGTTGAATGGCTCCGAATTACTCACGAATAGACCTCCACCGTCCAGGGCTCGTTCGGCTCCCGGCAGTAATCCAAATGATAGTGCCAACGCTCAGCCCGCGTAGCGTTGACCGTGTAACTCTCGACGCAGCAAGTGGTTCCAGCCACAATCAATACAGACCTCAACGAGATAACGCCAAAACTCCTCGTGGCGAGCCACGAGTTTTTCGAGTTCGGCGGGATTCGAAATACAACGGCCGTTAGCCCGCCGCAATTGATCACCGTAGACATAGGCCACGATGCGCAAGCCGTCTTGACCACAGATCGGGCAATCGCCGGCGGCGGGGGTGCCGAGATTGCGACCGGCTCGCAGCAGCTCGGAGTGGGCATCGCAGATATCGATGCGGGGGCGGCGGCCGGCCCGAAAATCGCGCAGAACGGCCCGACGAGCGAGGGAAAAATCTACGTGGTGACGCACAAAAGTGAGCCTACGCCTAGATTCGTTTCCGGCTGGGAATCCGGCCAAGTATCCGATTGGGTATCCGGCCAGGCCAGCCACCCCCACTTGCGCTCAATAACATAGTGTGCTTAGATGTATCGACACGATACATCACTAGACACATAATCAACTCCGATTGGCGCAACCATGATCGAACTAGCAGTGCTCGGCCTTCTCAAGGAACAGCCCCTGCACGGATACGAAATCAAGAAACGCCTGGGTGAAACTCTGGGTGTCCTCTGGGGGGTTTCCTACGGCTCGCTCTATCCTGCCCTCCGCCGACTTGAGCGAGCCGCCGCCATAGCGGTGGTCGACCCGATTCTCGAAACCGGATTGGGTGCTTCCACCGGCTCGGTGAGTGGCGACCTTGCGGCGGCGCGGCGGCGGCCCAAGGCCGTTCGACTCAGCTCGTCACGACGCACCCGCAAGGCCTACGAAATCACCGAACGGGGCAACGCGTTGCTGATCGAACTACTCCTCGCCGACGATGAGCGCACCGACGATGAGCGCTCTTTTGGTTTGCGATTGGCTTTTTGTCGCCATTTACCTCCCGCCGGACGACTCGATCTTTTAAGCCGCCGACAACGCGTGTTGCGCGATCGCCTCGACCGCGTCGACCGGCCCCAAGCGGGCGCCGGAACAGGAAATGACGATCGCTACTCGCGGTCACTGCGCGAACACCGCGCGCGCGGCACCCAACGGGATCTCGAATGGATTGAAAGTCTGATCGCACTTGAACAAGCCGAAGAAGCAGCCAATACGGTAAAAACTAAAAGTACGTCCGATCTATCAACTACCGCTAACTAACGAAGGGAACTTAATTATGAATGCTAATAAAAATCACCGCGTCCGCGTCGCCATCGCTGGCGTTGGTAACTGCGCCAGCAGTTTGGTGCAAGGAGTCGAGTACTACCGCGACGCCGACCCCAACGAAGATGTTCCGGGTCTCATGCATGTTGACCTCGGTGGTTACCACGTCGGCGATGTTGAGTTTGTAGCCGCCTTCGATGTCGACGCCGCCAAAGTAGGGCTCGACCTCGGTAAAGCTATTCACGCGGGTCCTAATAACACGATCAAGTTTGCCGAAGTGGGCGAACTTGGCATTCAGGTGTTGCGGGCCCCAACTTACGACGGGCTCGGCGAGTTTTATGCGGCCGAAGTTGAAGAATCACCGGCGGCGCCGGTAGATGTGGTTAAGGCGCTGCGCGATTCGGGCGCCGACGTGTTGGTTAGTTACTTGCCGGTGGGGTCGGAAGAAGCCCAGAAGTTTTACGCGCAGGCCTGTCTCGACGCCAAGGTTGCTTTCGTAAATGCCATACCGGTATTCATTGCCAGCGACCCCGTATGGGCCAAGAAGTTCGAAGATGCCGGAGTGCCCATCGTGGGTGACGACATCAAGAGCCAAGTGGGTGCCACCATCGTGCATCGCATCTTGACTCGTTTGTTTGAAGACCGCGGAGTTGAGCTCGACCGCACTTACCAACTCAACTTCGGCGGCAACATGGACTTCAAAAATATGTTGGAACGCAAACGGCTTAAGTCGAAGAAAATTTCTAAGACCCAGGCGGTGACGAGTCAGATGGACCACGCGGTCGAAAGCGACAATGTGCACATCGGTCCGTCCGATCATGTTCCGTGGCTGGAAGACCGCAAGTGGGCTTACATTCGCCTCGAAGGTCGCAATTTTGGTGATGTTCCGCTCAACATTGAGGTCAAGTTGGAAGTTTGGGACTCCCCCAACTCCGCGGGTGTCATTATCGACGCCGTGCGTTGCGCCAAATTGGCGATGGACCGAGGTATCGGTGGCCCGCTCTTAGGCCCATCGGCTTACTTCATGAAGTCGCCGCCGGTGCAGTACCGCGACGAAGACGCGCACGTGATGATTGAGAAGTTTGCTCGCGGCGAATAACTTTTACCCTTGGTCGCGCGCTTCATACCAAGCGCGCAATCGCTCGTAAGCATCGGCTTCGGTAATCGGACCTTCGTCGAGCCGCACCTCGAGTAAAAAATCGAGTGCTTCACCTACTAGGGGGCTTGGTTCGAGGTTGAGAAATTTCATAACCTGATCGCCGTCGAGCGCCGGGCGAATCGCATCAAGCTCCTCGCGTTCTCGCAGCGCCGCGATGCGCGCTTCGAGCTCGTCCATGCGCTTAGCCAGCGCTTCGGCCTTGCGTTGATTACGGGTGGTGCAGTCGGCCCGCTGTAATTCATTGAGCCGATCGAGCAACGGACCGGCATCGCGTGCGTACCGACGCACCGCGCGGTCGGTCCAGCCCATGCCGTAGGTGTGGATACGCAAGTGGAGATAGACCAATTTGGCAACATCAGCCACGTCTTCATTAGAAAACTTCAACGCCCGCATACGGGTTTCAGTCATGCGCGCGCCCACCACTTCGTGGTGATAAAAACTCACCCCGCCGTTATCGAAGGACCGAGTTTTAGGTTTTCCGATGTCGTGAAATAACGCCGCCAGTCGTACCAGCCGATCGCCGCTCTTGACATTATTTACCACCGCTATGGTGTGGGCCAATACATCTTTGTGGTGGTGGATTGGATCTTGTTCAAGCCGCATCGCGTTTAGTTCGGGCAAAAAATTGTCGGCTAATCCGGTTTCGCAAAGCAACCACAGTCCCCGACTGGGATCGTCGACTGTTAACAACCGCACTAGTTCGTCGCGAATCCGTTCGGCACTAACAATCTCGAGTCGTTGATGCATGGCTCGCATCGCCGCGACCATGTCGGCATCGGGCTCGAAGCCGAGGGCGGCAACAAAGCGCGCCGCGCGCATCATACGCAACGGATCGTCAGCAAATGATTCTTCCGGTGAGCGCGGGGTGCGGAGCCGTCGATTGGCTAAGTCGGCGGCACCATCGCACGGATCTACTAAACGCGGCTCCGGTAATGCCGAGGCCATCGCGTTAACGGTAAAGTCGCGCCGCACCAAATCTTCTTCGATCGTATCGGCGTAAGTTACTTCGGGTTTGCGACTTTCGGGTCGGTATATATCGCCGCGGTAAGTAGTGATTTCAAGGCGCGCGCCATTTTTTTCACAACCTACCGTTCCGAACCGTTGACCTTGTAGCCACACCGCGTCGGCCCAACCGCGCACAATATTTTCAACCACGTCGGGGCGGGCGTTAGTGGTTAAATCGATGTCAGTTACGGGTCGGTCGAGCAGTGCGTCGCGTACCGTACCCCCCACGAGAAAACATTCGTAACCCGCATCGGCCAGCCGATCGGCCAACTGGCGGGGAGCCGAGTCGGGCGCGTAAAAGGCTTGCAGCCGAGGCGGGATATCCATGCTCCTATTCTCGCCGTTATCGGGCCGCACCAGTGCGGCTATTAGCCAGATTTGTTCCAGATTTGTTCCAGATTTGTTTAGGAGTGGGGCTAGGAAATACCGAGGCGCCGGACCGGGGCGCCGGACCGAGGCAGGGGGCGGTTACGCTGAATGGTCGTGATCGAGCGCACTGCACCGCGCTCGCGTTTCGTTGCCACTCTGGTGGGTATCGCCTTGGGCTGGGCGGCTCTCGGAGTAAACCCAACGCTGGCGCGGGCCCAGAGCACCCCACCCCCGTCCGCCCAAATAACCCTCACGGCCCAAGACGCCTGGACGGTAAGTGGGGGCCAACTCAAAGTGCGGCTGCTGACGCCTACCGCTACCGGCGCGGATTCGATTACCGTCACCGCTCATTCCGCTATCACCAGCCGCTCGGTCTTCGATCGGATTGTGAATGGCGGTAATGCCAGTGGCACTGTTAGCCAACTAACTCTGCCGTTAAGCAACTATCCCGATTTAGGTGGCGGCGAGCGAGCCGTCGCTATTGGGATTGGTGATGCCGAAACTCCCACCGGCGCGGTGTTAAGCGGGCTACGCGCGCCGGGTGTTTATCCGATCACTTTCGCTTTTGGTGGCGATCGATTCACTACCTTCGCCGTCGTAGTGGCGCCCGAATTATTCGGTGGCGCACAAATACTGTCGCCCCGTCATTCCGTAGCGTTGGTGTGGCCATTAACCACCGGACCGGCGCGTTTACCCAGCGGAGCCACCGACCCCACCGTGACGGCAGCCTTAGCCCCAACCGGACGCATTGGCCGTCAAGTTGTCGCGCTGGCCCGCCATCCCGGCCTACCGGTCACTGTCGCGCCGGGACCTAACACGGCCGCGACTCGTAATGGTGCGAATGGCCGCAACTCAATTCTTGGGGCGATCACTCCCGCGCAAGTTTTAGGCGGCCCGTACGTGCCGATCGATATTCCGGCGCTCATCGATGCCCAAAGTTCGGGTATTGCCGAGAGTGAACTTGCCCTCGGAAACACCCTGCTCAACCAGTACCTGCCCTCGCCTCCCCATATCCGCACCGCAATTATTAATCCGGTAACGACCGCCGCGCTCACGCTCCTGCGCATACGCGGCACTAGTCGAGTAGTGGTTAGCAATCTCGCGCTAGTTAACGGTATTCGCGCTACTCCCAGCGCGCCGTTTGCCTTACCCATAACTCCGACCGCGGCGGTCAACGAACCCCACGTCAGCGCGGTCGCAAGTGACGATGGGCTTACTAACTTGCTTAGAAGTGCCGATCCCGCGTTAGCAGCACAACAAGTTTTAGCGGGTCTGGCCCTGAACGCGTACGCATACGCGGGTGAGGCGAGAGGAACGGTTTTAGTTAATCCAAACGATCTCGATGCGCCGGAAACAACTTTCGACGCGCTGCTAACCGGTTTACGCAACCATCCTTTGCTGGAGGCAATCACTCTCGACACTTTCTTCGGTCAAATTCCGGCCGCGCGTACCGCTACCGGTGCAATAGAAGTTCGCGAACTGACTCCCTACCGCGCTCCACCGCTATTAGTTAAACCCGCGATACTCAACGCGACCGCGCTGCAAGTGGCCGCGCTGCGCACTTTCGTTGGCCCCGACAGCCCCGAAGTAGACACAACCGAACAGTGGTTGCTAAGTACGCCGTCCGCCACTTTCACCGGCACAATCGGCGCGGCGCGAGCCGAGGCCACGCTGGCGCAAACCAGAGCGAGCATCGCGCAAATCTTGGCCCAAATTGAAGTGCCCAACCCCGGCACGATAACCCTTACTTCCGAAACCGGATCAATTCCTTTAACTTTTCGCAACAATCTCGACCGATCGGTGCGGATAAAAATCTCACTTGCGAGCGAGAAACTCACTTTCCCAAACGGTGGCACCCAAGAGATCGAGTTGCCCCCCGCCAATACCACTGCCCGCATACCAGTACAGGCCCGCACGCCCGGCACATTCCCGTTGCGACTTAGCGTCACTTCGGCCGACGGTTTCTTGGTGATTGCCAACCAAGAATTCGAGGTTCGCTCGACCGCGGTCAGCGCTATTGGTGTGGTTTTGATGGTTGGAGCAGTAGTGGTGCTTGCGCTGTGGTGGATACTCGATGCAAGGCGTCGGCGACGTCGGCGGCGCGAAAATAATCAAGCGGAGCAGTAGCGATGGATATCGCGGAAACCGACCACGAGCGTCATAGCACCCGACGACTTTTACAATCGAGTGCCATTGTCGGCGTGGGCACCGCCATTTCACGCGTTACCGGGTTCTTGCGGATTGCCGCTATTGCCTACGCTCTCGGCGTCACCACGATGGCGGGGGTTTATTCCTACGCCAACGAAACTCCGAACATTGTTTACGAACTTCTTCTCGGCGGAATTCTTACCGCTACTCTGGTTCCGCAATTTGTACGCCACTTTCAGTCGCGCGACAACAAAGCGACTAGCGCAGTAGTGACGGTTGCGCTGCTTGCGCTACTCGTCATCACGGTGGTGGGTGAAATAATCGCCCCGTGGATAATCGATATCTACACCCTGCGCGTACGCGGGGCTGGACTCGCCGCGCAACAAGAAGCGGCGACCAAACTTTTACGCTTATTCATGCCCCAAATGTTTTTCTACGGTTTAACCGCGCTTGCTACCGCGTTGCTACACGCGCGCAAAAAATTCGCCGCCGCGGCCTTCGCGCCCATACTCAACAACCTGGTCGTCATTGCCATCTTTCTCACCTTGCCCCGAATAATCGATGGCCCCATAACCGTCGAACGAGTCAATAACGACAACGGTTTACTCCTCCTGCTGGGCTTGGGTACCACCGCGGGAATCGCGGCCATGGCGTTGGTGTTGATCCCCGCCCTCTATCGCGCGGGCATTCGGCTGCAGTTTTTACCCGCCGTACGCAGCGCCGCGGTGCGCACGGTGGCGCGCCTGTCGGGCTGGACCGTGGGCTACGTAATCGCCAACCAGATTGCCCTCGCGGTGGTTTTGATTTTGGCCAACAGTCGACCCGGTGGTGCGTTTGCTTATCTGGCCGCCTTCACTTTCTTCCAACTTCCCCACGGTTTGTTTACTGTTTCGGTAACTACCGCAGTAGCGCCCGACTTAGCGGCGGCGGGTGGGCGCGGCGATGCCCCCGCGTTTCGGCATCGATTCTCCCGCGCCCTACGCCTTACTCTTATCGTGGTAATTCCGTCGGCCGTCGTTCTGCTCGTGTTGGCCCGTCCAATTGTGGTCGCGCTGCTTCAACGAGGTGCATTTAGTGCCAGCGACGCCGCGTTGGTGGGTGACACATTGGCCGGTTTTGCCCTCGGACTACCGTTCTTCTCGGCCTATCTATTCGCGCTCCGTGGCTTCTACTCACTAAGCGATACTCGCACGCCGTTCCTGCTCAACTGTTTCGAAAACGCGGTCAACATCGTTCTTGCGATCGTGCTCTACGACGCCTACGGAATTCCCGGTTTAGCTCTCGCGTTCTCGGGCGCGTACGCGCTGGCGTCAATAATTACTATTACTGCTTTGTCGCGTCGACTCGGCGGTTTACGCGGGCGCAGTATCGGTACTACCGCGGCGCGGGTTCTCGCGATAAGTGCAGTAGCGGGCGCGGCGGCGTGGTGGGTCAGCACCGCTATCGGCTGGTCGTCGGCCCCAACGGCGCTAATCGCGGTAGTGGCCGGGCTGGTGGTAGCGGGGGCACTCACGGCGTTCGGTCTATGGGCCTTACGAATCAAGGAGTTTCACGAGCTGATACGGGTTCTCCGACGGCGCCGGCGCACGCGTGCCAGCATTACGGACTAAGACCCGCCAAAATATAATCTGGATAATCACCCAAAATATAATCTGGGATAAACGGGAGGAATAGTTAGTGGGAGTTCGAATAGTTACCGACAGCGCGTGCGATCTTTCGGAAGATATCGCCCAGGCCCTCCACATCGAAGTGGTTCCACTAACTATTCGTTTCGGTACGGAAGAATTTGTTGACCGCGAAGAACTCGACAACGCGACATTCTGGAAAAAACTTAAAGAGTCGGAAACGCTTCCCGAAACTGCGGCCCCTTCGGCCGGCGCGTTCGAAACCCGCTTTCGCAAACTAATCGACCGCGGTGCTTCCGGAATTATCTGTATAAATCTTTCGTCAAAACTTTCGGGGACTATGCAGGCCGCGCAAGTAGCGGCGTCGGCGGTGAGCAACGACTGCGTTGTGCAAGTCATCGACTCGGCCACTTGTTCGATGGGGTTGGGGTCGCTGTGCCTTACCGCCGCGCGACGAGCATCTGATGGCGATCCGATCGAAAGTATTGTGCAAGAAATAATTAGCCGTCGCGACCGGACCATGCTATTCGGCGCGCTCGACACCCTTGAGTACCTTAAAAAGGGTGGCCGAGTCGGTAACGCCAAAGCATTGCTTGGCTCGATACTGGCGATTAAACCGGTACTAGAAGTGCGCGGCGGCGTGGTCGAAGAAGCCGGCAGAGTGCGCACTCGATCTAAGTCACTTAAGTTGCTGGCCGAAAAAGTTGGCGCCCAAAAAGTCGATTCACTATCGGTGCTTCATGGCCAAGCCCCCGATCTCGACGAACTCCTCGACCTGCTCAACCCCATCGTGCCGAGGGACGAAATTCAGGTGGGTTTGGTGGGTCCGGTGATTGGTACCCACGCCGGACCCGGAGTAATCGGAGTCACCTACCAAGTGAGTAAGCAATAAGACAGGGGTCCGGTCCGACCGATACGCTCCGTGAACATGACTGACTCCGATTACTCCGACTCGACCACGCCACCGGAGTCTGACGCGACGAAACCTGACGCGGCGAAACCCGAAAATCCGGCCGCCCCCAGCCCGCCCGCCGACGATTGGCCCCAGCAAGCAGCCAACGCGCTAGAGCAGGTAGTGGGGGTAGTGCGCGACCACACCGTGGCTCCCGCGCAGCGCGTTACTAAAGCGATTGTCTACGGCCTCTTGGCTACATTTTTCGTCATTACCGCTTTGGCTATTTTGATCATCGGGATATTTCGCGGCCTAGTGGTTCTCACCGGAGATGCTTGGGCCGCCTATCTAATTACCGGCGGAATTCTCGTGACCGCGGGAGCGTTGTTATGGAGTCGCCGGTCAAAACCGGCGCGTCGCTAACAACAGTTAGCGCATCTAATAAATCCTAATTAAGTATCAAACGAACAGGAACTTTATGAGTGAAGTCAGAAACATAATCATCATCGGTTCGGGGCCCGCGGGCCTAACCGCCGCGACTTACGCCGGTCGCGCCCTGCTCGAACCGTTGGTTATCGAAGGAGTAGCCGCGGGTGGACAGCTCATGCTGACCACCGATGTCGAAAATTATCCAGGATTTCCTGAAGGCATTATGGGCCCCGACCTCATGACCCGCATGCGCGAACAGGCCGTGCGCTTTGGCGCCGAGTTCATTACTTCCGATGTCGACAAAGTGGATTTAAGCACTTCACCATTTACGGTTGAAGTTGGTGGTACTAAGTATTCGGCCGCTTCGATCATCATCAGTACGGGTGCGACGGCGCGCCTGCTGGGGCTCGACTCAGAAACTCGGCTAATTGGTCACGGAGTTTCAACCTGTGCAACTTGCGACGGTTTCTTTTTCCGCGACAAAACACTGGCGGTAGTGGGAGGTGGCGACTCTGCCCTCGAAGAAGCCATTTTCCTCACCAAGTTCGCCTCGTCGGTCACCGTGATCCACCGACGCGACCGGCTGCGCGGGTCGAAAATAATGCAAGATCGCGCCTTCGCTAATGCCAAAATCGACTTTCACTGGAACGCCGAACCCATCGACATAATCGGCGAGGCGCACGTGGAGGGCATCGAGCTGCGCGACACGATTACCGGTGAAACCAGTCGACTTACCGTCGACGGGATCTTTGTGGCCATTGGTCATAACCCCAATACCGAATTGTTTAAAGGCCAACTCGACCGCGACGACAACGGCTACCTCGTCACCGCCCCCGACTCAACCCTGACTTCGGTGCCGGGGGTATTTGCCGGTGGCGATGTCCAGGACCACGTTTATCGTCAAGCCGTCACGGCCGCGGGAACCGGTTGTATGGCCGCGATTGAGGCCGAGCGCTGGCTCGAAGCCCAGCACGACAGCCAATGAATATTTATCATTATGAGGGAATGATCCAAACTTTGACGGCGTTCAATCCTGTACACTCACCATCAGAACTTCGTAACCGTTAAGAATTAACTAGTCCTGCTCCCAAAAATTATCCCAAAAATTATCTGGGAAATTATCCCGAAAATTATCCCGAAAGGTAACATGTCTGACCGAATCGTAACTCTCTCCGACAGCACCTTCGAAGAAACCATTGCTGCAGCCGACAAGCCAATTTTGGTTGACTTCTGGGCCGAATGGTGTGGGCCGTGCAAAATGATTGCCCCCATTCTTGAAGAGATCGCGGACGAAATGGGCGACAAGCTCACCATTGCCAAACTTAATGTTGACGAAAATCCGGGCATGGCCCAGCGCTTCGATGTAATGAGCATCCCCACCCTGCTGGTTTTCAGCGGCGGCAAGCAGGTTAAGCAAATTGTAGGAGCGAAAGGAAAGGCCGAGCTCATGAACGACCTTTCGGAATACGTCTCCTAAGCGCGGCCCCTTCGGCCAATCGCGGCCCCATTATGCCTACCTTCCTCCGCCTCGGTTCCACTGGAGAAGCAGTACGCGATCTTCACCATCGCCTTTCCAATCGCGGCTATGCCATCCCTGACGGTTTTGGATTTGGAGAAAGTACCGACACCGCCGTGCGCGCGTTTCAGGCTGAGCGAGGGTTGCGAGTTGACGGAATAGTTGGGCCGCAAACTTTCTCGGCCCTAATTGAGGCCGATTTTTCCCTCACCGATCGCCTGCTTTATCTCCATCAGCCCCTAATGCGGGGCGACGACATTCTCGATCTTCAGCACCGTATGAACGCACTGGGCTTTGCGGCGGGCTCCGAAGACGGAATATTCGGACCCCAAACCCATCGGGCCCTGCTTGATTTTCAGAGTGCCGTCGGGCTACCCGTCGACGGTATTTGCGGCGACACCACCGTGATCGAACTAACCCGTGTCGGCGCCCGATCGGCGGGATCGGCCGCGGGTTTACGCGAACGAGAGAGTTTGCGGCCCGAACATCCCCAACTCGAAGGTCGGCGTATATTCATCGCCGCGGCACCCGAAATGGCCACCCTCGGCGATCATGTCTACGGCGGTCTGTTGCGGGCAGGGGCGGCCGGCGTACTCGACACTGCGGGTGGGGCCGATTCCGCCACCGCGCTGGCCGCAAACCGCTTTAACGCCGACTTCGCCCTCGTCTTGCGTACCGGCGACTGTCGTTGTTCCTACTTTGCTTCGCCCCGCCACGAGTCAGCGATGGGGCGAGCGGTAGCCGAGGCCATTCACGCTCGACTGATCGGGTTGCTGCCCGACGATACCGGAGTTCACGGAAAAGCATTTGCCGTCTTGCGAGAAACCGTCATGCCCACCGTAGTTTGTGAATTAATCGCACCGGGCGATGTTGAAGCAACTCGAGATCTGGTCGCGCGAGTGGCCGAAATCGCTCAAGCGATCATAAAAGCAGTGCGAGAAGTTTTAGAGTCGACCGATTAGCGCGGCCAAAACTCGTGCCGCGCTACTTGCTTGGCTTGCCTTCGGCCATGGCTTGATAAATTCGCTCTAGGTCTTCCAGCCCGGAGAAATCGATCGTTACCGTACCTTTACCCGCAGACCCCAGCCGAACTTTTACCCGTGTGTCTAAATGATCACTTAGCAACTCTTCGAGTTCCGATAGTCCGGCCGGGCGCAATCGGCCGGCCGGTGAATTAGTTTTAGACTTAGGGTCAGCAACGCCATTGTGCGCCTTAACTGCCACTTCGACATGACGCACCGAAAGATCATCTTTAATTATTTGCTGAGCTAAAGATTCTTGAAACGCGCGGTCGGGGGTTCCGAGCAACGCACGCGCGTGACCCATAGATAATTGGCGTTCATGAATCGCGCGTTGAATTGACGGAGGAAGTTGCAAAAGTCTTAATGTGTTTGAAACCGATGCTCGACTCTTCCCTACCCGCGCCGCTACTCGTTCGTGCGTTAAGCCAAAATCCTCGATGAGTTGCTGATAGGCCGCCGCCTCTTCGAGCGGGTTGAGGTCGTCGCGCTGGAGATTCTCGACTAGAGCGTGTTCGAGCGCGGCGGTGTCATCGGTCTCACGAACCAGGGCCGGTATGGTTTTTAGTCCCACTCGTTGCGAGGCTCGCCAGCGGCGCTCACCCGCTATCAACTCATAGCCGTCACCCGCCGGCCGCACTAAAACCGGCTGCAAGATTCCGACCTCGCGAATCGAATCGGCTAATGCGCCCAACGCTTCATCGTCAAAAGTCGAACGCGGTTGATAAGGATTCGGTTGTATCTGATCGATAGGAATTTCGCGATAACCGTTTCCGGTTTCGGAAACTTTAACTTCAGGAGTCGGCGCGGGGATTAACGCGCCCAGACCTTTACCCAGCCCGCCCTGTCGCGCCATCACCCACCTCCTTAGCCAAATCGCGGTAAGCCTTAGAGCCCCGTGATGCACTGTCGAAAGTAATAATTGGCTGACCAAAAGATGGTGCTTCTGATAAACGCACCGTGCGCGGTATAACTGTTTTATAAACTTTCGGACCGAAGAACGAACGCACTTCAGCTTCAACTTGATCAGCTAATTTAGTGCGGCCGTCGTACATAGTTAATACGATGCCGCGCACATCAAGACCGGGATTTAGATTCGCGCGCACTAACGATAAGTTTTTAAGTAATTGACCTAAACCTTCAAGCGCGTAGTACTCGCACTGAATCGGAACGATTACATCATCAGCGGCAGCCATGCCGTTAACAGTAAGTAAACCAAGTGAAGGCGGACAATCTATTAAGATGATGTCGTAGTCGTCACGCACCGCGTCGATGGCGCGCTTTAGTTTTAACTCACGACTAATTTGCGGGACTAGCTCGATGTCGGCGCCGGCCAAATCAATAGTGGCGGGAGCAACAAAAAGATTTTTAATCGCAGTTGCCACCACGCAGTCGTCGAGGGAGACTTCCTGCAGCAAAACCTCGTAGATCGATACGCCCACATCGCGCGGGTTGATGCCCAGCCCGGTGGTGGCGTTTCCTTGAGGGTCGAGGTCGACTACCAAAGTGCGAAACCCTAACTCCGCCAGAGTCGCGCCAAGATTTACCGCGGTAGTGGTTTTACCTACCCCCCCTTTTTGATTAGCAATGGCAATAACCCGCGGCAGAGTAAGCGGTGGAGCTGGTTCAACATTGCCGGCGACGGGCAATGTTTCGGTATTAAGTATTGGCTCTTCCGAAAAAGCCGCGACAACTTCATCGGACTCAAGTTTATTAACCGGCTTCTTAACCGATTTACGAACCGGTTTACGAACCGGTTTACGAACCGGTTTATTAATCGGGGCGGTGACCCCGGCTTTTTTTACTTTCGCCACTGTGCCTCCCGGCGGTACTGATCAAATCTCGCATTCAAACTAAACCCCGTTCAAACTAAAGCCCCAGAGTAATGGGGCTAAAGTCTAAAGTTGAGGTTGAGACTTATCAACAGGTTAGCCCAAATAGCGGACTTCTGCCACTGTTCTCAGGAATTTTTTCATTTTTATTTCCAGTGTAAATACGATGAGATAAAGATCGAAGCGAAAATGGTCGCGATTTAATCATTTAATCTCCCTCTGGATAACTCTGTGGATAACTCTCTGGATAACTATCAGTGGTGACAATATCGAATCTCGAATTTAAAAGCCGACCGGTTCCGGCCCCTGGTTTCACGTGAAACCTCTCGTGCTCGATGGATCCAGAACCACTCAATCGAGCCCCTGGTTTCGACATCTGGTTCCGGCATCTGGTTCCGGCATCTGGTTTCACGTGAAACCTCTCGTGCTTGATGGGCCCAGAACCACTCAATCGAGCCCCTGGTTTCGACATCTGGTCCCGACCACCGTTTCACGTGAAACAATAAAATACTATATATTTATTACCAAATAGGGCGCTTAGCGGGAATTCCGGTTCGCCGGGGCCATCGATCGCTAACTTTGGTCACCAGTTCCGTCGTTGCCGTTCGAGCCAGTTCGCCTTCGTTGATCATTACCGGGCTAAATCCCAACTGCTCTAGGCCTTTAGTGGGCCATCGTTCCAACGATTTCTCGGTGTCAGCCGGCGATTCGCTCACCACTAGCCGCCCTCCGGGCGCCAAAAACCCTACGGCGCACTCAGCAGTAATCGGTGGCGAAGCGAAGCTGCGAGCTACTACCAAAGAAAATTGGCTTCGATACTCAGTATTACGAGCAGCCACCTCGGCTCGTTCCCGAATTACTTTTATTCGATCACTCAAACCCAGCTCCGCTACCGCTTCAGTTAAAAAAATTGTCCTCCGCTCCTGAGCATCGAGCAGGTATCCCCGCCAATCCGGCGCGGCCAAAGCCAAAACTAGCCCCGGTAAACCTCCGCCGGAGCCTAAATCAAGAAAATTGTGGGCGGCGGGCGGGTCGGAATAGCTGGCCAGCACTAAAGATACGAAAGATTCCGCGTGTTTGAGTTGGTCTGTCGGTGGTCCCGGACCAATAAAACCCAACGATTGGGCTCTAATCAACAACTTTTCTAGCGCTAGTGAACTCATAGTCACCAAAGTAGCCTAAATCCGGCTACCGGTTTAGCCGTTAGACGGAGCGAACTATTACCCGTCGCCGCGGTTCTTCGCCGTCAGAAAGGGTTTCTAGGCCTTCAATCTCAGCAATAGTGTCGTGAACCACTTTGCGATCGACCGCCGCCATCGGTTCGAGCGCATACTCATCGCCCGATTCTTCGACCTTGGCGGCTACATCGCGGGCAAAGTCGGCTAGCGCAATGCGTCGCTTTTCTCTATATCCACCAACATCTACATGGATTCGCGCTCCAAATCCTTCGGTCCGGCGCTGTACCGAGCTGCGAACCAGGTCTTCGATCGCCCGTAAAGTCACGCCTTTAGGACCAACCAAAAACCCGAGATCGTCGCCAGTAATATCAACGACGACCACCTCGTCACCTTCTTGTCTAATTGCCACATCGGCAACCAGACCAAACGCGGTCATCAAGCCCCGAGCAAATTCAGCCGCCTGTTCGGCTTGCTCCTCCACTGAAATAGTCATTTCGCCCGTCCTTTCGCGCCGCTCGGATCGTGGCTTCTCTGGTTTCTTGGCTTTATCATCTCTAGTTTTTTTAGCCGGCCGGGGCGCAGACTCTTCGTCAGAGTCCTTGTCGCCCGTTTCAGCCTTACTGTCGCTGGTTTTTCTCGGCCCATCCGACGATTTAGAGCTGGCCGACGATTTAGAGCTGGGCTTGCGTTCCCGCCGCCGCCGCTCGGGCGCGGGTTTCTCGCGCGAAACCGGTTTTACCCGAACACGAACCCGGGCATCTTTACGGCCAAAAATTCCACCCTTAGGCTCATCGATAACTTCGAACTGGGCTTCTGATTCATCAATGCCGAGTTGATCGAGCGCCAGTTCTAACGCATCTTCAACGGTACGGCCGGTAGTTTCTACCCATTCCATGACTTAGCGTCTCCGTTTCTTTTTCTTTGATTGATTGGGCGACGGACCCGGTGATGGACTCGGCGCGGGATTGGTGGGAGCGGGATTGGTGGGAGCGGGCCCGGTCGGGTCGGTGATTGGGAGTGAGTGCGTATTAGCGGGGCCCGAGGAAGCGGGGGGCAAGCCCAGCATGCCCCGCAAGCCGCGGGGCTTTCCTCTCGAAACAGGTGCCGGATTATTCTGGGGGTTCTTCTGGGAATTATTCTTATTGCCCGGCTTGGGCGAGCCCCCGACATGATCTATTTCGGTCGGATTGACGGCCGCGGGCGGCTCCGGCGCAAGTTCTCGTGCCGGTCGGGGACGGCTTTTGGCCTCGATAGCACCCTTGGAAAAGATGGCCGCTCCGTGACGATGAAAGATTACTTCTTGTTGTCCCAGACGCCACAAGTTGCTCATAAAAAAGTAGAGCACCAAACCCGAGGGAAACTGAATTGAGATCAAGCCGAAAAAAATCGGCAAAACCTTCATCATCATGGCCATCTGTTTATTGGCTACCGGTGTCCGCTTTTGGGATTGTCGAGTCTGCACAAAACCGGTCAGGATCACTAGCCCCACGAGAATGAAATACGGGATAGCGTCGAATAGGCCGTTATGAGGGTCGACCGCGGTCAGTTGCAGGTTGAGACCAAGGAAGAACTGAGGATTGACCGCACCCTTGGCGCAATTTACGCCATCACACAGCGCTTGGTAAAGATTGGAGTCCTTAGGAATATACTTATAGGAGTCGCGCAACACCTGAAATAGTGAGAAAAATATGGGTAATTGAACGAGTAGCGGCAAGCATCCCGCCAGCGGATTGATCTTGTTTTCTTTGTAAAACGCCATCATTTCTTGATTTAGTTTTTCGCGATCGCCCTTGTGTTTCGCTTGAAGTTTTTTAATCTCAGGCTGCACTCGCTGCATGGCCATCATCGATTTAGCCTGCTTGGCCGTTAGTGGATAAAGCGCGAGCATGATGGTGCAAGTAAGCAGGATGATAGCCACACCCATATTAGGGATAACCGAATAAAAGATAGCGAGCAACCAACCGATGGCTTCAAAAATTGGATTAAGAAACGACACGAGTCATCCGATCTAGATCGGCCGGGGTGGGCGGCGGAATTACCCTGCTCGACGAAGGGGCGCGACTTGAGTAGGGCACGGGGTCGAGTCCACCTTCGTGCCACGGGTGACAGCGACCCACTCGGCGCAGCGCGAGCCAGCTGCCCCGGACAGAGCCGTGGGTCTCCAGCGCTCCGAGCGCGTAAGCCGAACACGACGGATAAAATCGGCACCTATTGGGCAAATATTGGCTTACTAGCCGCCAAAGTCGCACGGGGGCGGCTAAAACCCTTGCCGTTGCTCGACTTAGACGGTGAATAATCATGCTGTCCCCTGATTAATAACAGCGGAATTAACCGCGGCGGGATCAGCCGCCGCGGGATTAACGGCCGCCGCTAATCCGACCACTGCGGTTCTGAGCTCGGTTGTGCTCATTGCGCTCGTGGCCGGGTAGGCCGAGATGAGGTAGGCGCCGGGCGGGAACAAATCGTGGTGACTGGCCACCACCGCTCGGAGGCGGCGGCGGAGACGGTTGCGGCGCACCGCATTACCGGTTGATTTTCCGATGGCGAAGGCAAATTCGCGCCGAAGCCCCGGGACATAACGAGTCGCCAAGGAATCGTAACGAAACCGATGCGCCCGAGCCAGGGCGCCAAACGTGGCACGGCTTTTGATACGCAGAATCAGGCGCTCAGGCGCTTGCGGCCACGTTTGCGCCGAGACCGCAGGACGGCTTGACCGGCCTTGGTGCGCATACGAGATCGAAAGCCGTGTTTCTTTTTACGCTTGCGAATATTGGGCTGAAAGGTTCGTTTCACGCATTTCCTCCTTGAGGTTGCGGTGACCGATGTGGGGGTCGCCGCTCGATGTTCGAGTCAGTCTAGAACGCTCAGGGGGCGGGGCGCAACGTGGGGCGGTTCGAGTTAGGGGCTGGATTCGGAGGCCGGGTTGGGGGCCGGATTGGGGCGGTCCGACCGTAACCCTCAAGGCACTAGTTGAGCAACCCTCGGGTCACTGATACCTTGCGTAGCCACCCAGAAATAAAACTGGGAAATAAATTACTGGGAAATAAATTACTGGTTCCGCCTGCGGGTCCAGTTGCTTTATGCCATTATCTTTCGCAGCACCACAATTAACACGACCAGCAAAAGAAGCGGTTGTTGAGAATTGAAAATATTCAGTTTTAATCGGGGGAATGAAATGTTGTTAATCGATTCGCGCTTCGCGTACTCACCGCCACTCGTTCTTCGCGCGCGCGCGCGCCGCGCTGTTCCGGTTGGAAAATGACCGAGTTAATTCCCGCTTCATCGACATCGGCCGATCTTTCTACTGCGTTGGGTTCCGGTCACGACACCAGTGACGACACCAGTGACGACACCCGTCACGAATCTGGGGACGCCACCGCCAATCACATTTGGACAGAAGCGTCGCGCCGACTGCGCGCCGAATTAGCCGACGCCACTTGGCACACTTGGTTTCAAGGGGTAAAGGCGGTTCGGTTCGCGGACGGCACTCTCGTGTTGTCGACCCCCAACAGTCTTTCCACCGATCGCATTAGTTCTAACTATCGATCGCTGCTCGTTGACGCGGCGGAAATGGCCGCGGGTGAAAAAATCGCAGTGGAGTTAATTACCGAGTTGAGCGCCGAACCAGCACCACCCGAACCCGCCAATGTCGTCGCGCCTGAAGTCGTCGCAACGATTTCATCCCCAAGCGTTCGCGACACCGACTGGTCAACCGGGACGCTTAATCCGCGTTACACCTTCGACGCTTTTGTTATTGGTTCGTCCAACCGATTCGCGCACGCGGCAGCACTGTCGGTGGCCGAAGCACCCGCTTCCGGCTACAACCCGCTGTTTATCTACGGTCCCGCCGGCCTCGGAAAAACCCACCTTCTCCACGCTATTGGTCACTATGTCCTCAACCTTTACCCCAAGAAGCGGGTTCGTTACGTAACCACCGAAGCAATGATGAACGACTTTGTTGAAGCAATTAGAGATCGTTCGCGCATGGCGTCATTCAAGCGCAACATTCGCGAACTCGACATTCTTTTGATCGATGACATTCAATTTTTGGAACGCAGCCAAGAACTTCAGGAAGAATTTTTTCACACTTTCAACCATGTACACGGCGCCAGCGGACAAATTGTAATTTCTTCCGACCGTACACCTAAGTCGATTGCAACTCTTGAAGACCGCTTGCGAACTCGATTCGAGTGGGGCCTAATAACCGACGTCCAACCGCCCGAATTTGAAACCCGGTTGGCAATTCTGCGCAAAAAAGCTGAGGCCGATCATCTGGGTCACATCCCTGACGAAGTTATGGAATTTATCGCGAGCAACATTAAGGAGAACATTCGCGAACTTGAGGGTGCTTTAATCAGAATTTCAGCGTACGGAAGTCTTAATCAGGCCCCGCTCTCGGCCGAAGTTGCCCAAACCGTTTTGGCCGACATTTTGCCGAACACTCGGCCGCGCGAAGTGACCGCGGCGCTGGTTCTCGACGAAACCGCGCTCATGTTTGGTTGGGAAGTCGTCGACTTGTGTGGCCGCAGTCGGCGGCGGCCGTTGGTGGCCGCGCGCCAAATCGGAATGTACGTGATGCGCGAGATGACCGACTTCAGCTACCCCCGAATCGCCGATGCTTTTGGTGGCCGAGACCACACCACGGTCATGTACGCGGTCGACAAAATCCGCAAGGAGATGGGGGAGCGCCATACCACTTTTGAGCAAGTAAACGAGCTAATTGCCCGCATTCGGCTCGGGAGCGACACGTGATTGGACTTTCTGGGGATAAGGGTGGGGATAAGGCTGGGTGGCGGTGGCGATCTGGGGATAGTTGTCCAAATCTCCACCGTGTAATTTTTAGTCTTGGGGATAATGGTGGAAAACCTATTAGAACCAAAACCCCTCTGGCCAGCACTTTTAGCGGGTTATCCACAATCCCCAAGACCTACTACGACTACGACCCTTCTAATAGAAGCCAAGTAAATAATGGGGAAAACCTTTCAGGTTTATACGCCCAACCAAACAACCGCAAAACAGGAGTTGGTGTATGAAGTTTCGTTGTGATCGAGATTCTTTAGCAACCGCGGTAAGCACCGCGGCGCGCGCGGTTGCTTCTCGAGCTGGAGCACTTCCGGTCTTGTCCGGACTTCGAGTATCGCTTTTACCCGGAAAAGTTGAATTCACCGGTTCCGACCTCGAACTCACCATCAGGGCGGAAACCGCCGCCGAAGTTGACGGCACCGGCTCGGCGGTGTTGGTGGCCCGATTGCTAGTCGACACTCTGGCCAAAATCACCGCCGACACCGTAACGATAGAAATAAAGGAAGACCAAGCGACCATCGAGGCCGGTCGATTCCATTCCGAAATTCGCACTCTGGCCGCCGGGGACTTTCCTCAACTTCCCGAAGCCGAAGGTGAACCGATCGTTGTGGCCGGCCCACCCATGGCCGAAGGATTGCGACAAGTGGTTCCGGCCGCATCGCGTGACGACGCCCGCCCAATTTTAACCGGAGTATTAATGGCGTCGACCGAAACCGGCCTACGTCTAGTAGCAACCGATTCATACCGACTTGCCGTGCGCGACCTTCCAGGAATTTCGTTACTAAAACCCAACGAAAAAGTTTTAGTGGGCGCCAAAGGTTTGGGCGAGCTGCAAAAAATGATTGCCGACAGCGATGTAGAAGTATTTTTAAGTGAACGGTACGCGGTGTTTCGCGTTCCTGGCGCCGAACTTACCGCGCGCTTGATTGAAGGCGAATACCCCAATTACTCGCAACTTATTCCCGACGTATACCCCAACTGCTTGACCGTAAAGCGCGACGCGCTGGCGGCCGCGGTTGAGCGAGTAAGTTTGGTCGGCGGCACCAGTCGCGACTCGTCGCCTATCCGGCTGGCTATGACCGCCGACGGGTTAGATCTTTCTGCGACGGCAACCGACATCGGACAATCTAATGAACCGGTCGAAGCAAAATACTCTGGAACCGACGTAACGATGGCATTTAACGCCCGCTTTCTTTTAGACGGCATCGAGGCAACCGGCTCCGACGACATAACTATTGAAACCGTCGACCCACTAAAACCCGCAGTAATGCGCGGCAGCACTAAAGAATTCTTGTATTTGTTGATGCCGGTTCGAATCACCTAACCGGTGGTTAGTGTCTCGCCCGGCATCCATGTCGCGCGTATTGAATTAACCGATTTCCGCTGCTATTCCACTGCCCAACTTGATTTTCCTTTAGGGGTAACCGTTATTGCTGGCGACAACGGCCAAGGGAAAACCAGCATTCTCGAGGCCGTGGCTTGGTGCGCCCTCGGCCGATCGTTTCGAGGAGTACCCGACGCGGCCCTCGTAAAGTCGGGTCAAACTGAAGCCATCATACGAACCTTTTTGACCGCGCCGACCCGCACTCGAAAAATTGAGGTGGGGTTGCGCCGCGTCGGCCGCAACCAAATGTTGCTCGACGGAAATTCGATCACTCGATTGCGCGACCTTTTAGGCGTATTACGAGTAACAATTTTCGCGCCCGACGACTTAGTGCTAATCAAAGGCGGACCGGCCAACCGCCGATTGTTCATTGACGAACTTTTGACCACCATGAACCCGCGCTTTATGGGAGTGCGGGCCGACTACGACCGAGTGGTGCGTCATCGCAACGCGTTACTGCGCGGCGGTCTTAAAGGCGCCAACGCGCGCGCCACCTTGGCGGTGTTTAACGAGCAACTCGTTGTTGCGGCGGCCGAACTTCTTGAAGGACGAATTAATTTGATCAACCAAATTTTTCCCGAAGTTCAAGCCGCCTATCAAGAACTTGCAGTTGAGCCGGTGAGTTTGTCGGCTCGTTATTTCTGTGATTGGACTACCAGCGATTCGAGAGCGGCGCCAATCGAATTAACCAACCCATTGAGCCGAGTCGAGTTGAGCGAAATCCTAGTCGCGGCGATCGGAGAAATGGAAACGCGCGAGCGCGAGCGCGGAACAACTTTGGTCGGTCCCCATCGCGACGAATGGTCGTTGGAGTTAGGCGGACTCGAAAGTCGCAGCCAGGCTTCGCAGGGCGAGCAACGAACCCTGGCGCTGGCCTTGCGATTGGCCGGCCACCGAGCGGTGGGGTCGGCTTTTGGCGAAGAGCCGGTTTTAGTGCTCGACGACGTGTTTAGTGAGTTAGACGAGTACCGCAGTTCGGCGCTGGTGGAACGGTTGGCGGCCCCGCAAACCCTCGTTTCGACTGCCAGCGCTTTACCCGCAGGAGTGCAAGTGACCGGCCGAATCCGAGTCGCCAACGGTAAAGCCGCGTTCGAATGAGCCGGCGATTTCGGGGGGTACCCGGCGAAGAGCCCGAGCCGACCACTCTCGCCGATGCGCTGGCGCGAGTGGGTAAAGAACTCGGTTTAAGCGATCCGCGGGTGTTGAAAAAACTTACTGACTGTTGGCCCGAAATTGTCGGCGAGCAACTTGCCCAACAAGCGACCTTGCGTTCGTTGCGCGATGACACCATGACTATCGCGGTTGACTCGGGCGCATGGGCAACCCAATTGCGATATTTAGAAAGTGACATAATTCGTCGAACTACTGAAGTACTAGGTGCCACCATGGGTCGTTCTGCAGTGCGCCACGTAAGGATTGTGGTCGAAGCGCGCGAATAACCGTGTCCTAATTTCGTCACAACCCTCGGATACAATGAAACTGGTTGTAGGGTGTCGCAATCTCAAAAAGCGCCAACAGTCGCGACTAAATAATTTTAATAATCCACAATTTAAATCCGATAATCGATCCGACGAGAAAACAGCAGGGACGTTTCTGGTGGCCGCAACGTATAAAGCGAAAGACATAACGGTTCTTAAAGGGCTCGAGCCGGTACGCGAACGCCCAGGTATGTATGTCGGCTCAACCGGCATCACCGGGCTTCATCATCTGGTTTACGAAGTCGTTGACAACGCGGTAGATGAAGCAATGGCGGGAGAAGCCACCCGAATCGATGTAACCCTTTTAGCTGACGGCGGCTGCCGTGTCAGCGATAACGGTCGGGGTATCCCGGTCGACCCTCATCCCGAGGACCCCAAAAAATCCGCCGCGGAAATCGTGCTCACCACTTTGCACGCGGGTGGAAAGTTTGGTGGCGACGGCTACAAGATTTCTGGCGGTCTGCACGGAGTAGGCGTATCGGTCGTAAACGCCTTATCCGCCAAGCTCGAACTGGAGATCCATCGCGACGGCGGTAGGTGGACTATGGCCTTTAAAGGGGGCGGCAACCCCGTTGGCCGAATTAAAAATACCGGGCCGTCTAAAAAACGCGGGACCACCGTAACTTTTTGGCCCGACGCAACGATTTTTGAGGAGACCGAGTTTAGAGCCCAGACCCTGATTGAGCGGTTGCGAGAGATGGCATTTTTAAACCGCGGTCTCGAAATCCGATTTCGTGACGAGCGGGTCGATCCGGTACTTGAGGAAACTTTTCACTTCGCGGGCGGCATCGTCGATTTCGTAAAGCACATAAACACCCCCAAGGATCCGTTATTTAAGAAAGTGGTTTCGTTTACCGAGGTGAACGACACTTCTGAAATCGACATCGCGATGCAGTGGAATACCGGATACCACGAAGGAATCCATTCGTTCGCGAACAATATTGCCACTACCGAAGGCGGAATGCACGAAGAAGGATTCAAAAAAGCGCTGACCAATGTGCTCAATCGCTACGCTAAAGGCAAGGGGCAATTAAAAGACGGCGACGATAACATTGTCGGCGAAGACATTCGCGAAGGTCTCACCGCAATTATTTCGGTCAAACTCCGCAGTCCTCAATTCGAGGGTCAAACTAAGACCAAACTCGGCAACACCGAAATGCGTTCAATGGTGGAGAAGGCGACTAACGACAAGCTCGCGGAATGGTTGGAGCGCAACCCCTCTGAAGGTCGCGCCATCGTGCAAAAAACCATTTTGGCCGCCCGCGCCCGCCAGGCTGCCCGCCAGGCGCGCGATCTAACGCGGCGTAAATCGTTACTTGAGAGCGCGGCCATGCCCGGCAAATTGGCTGACTGCGCGTCGAACAAACCCGAGGAATGCGAGCTGTTCATTGTGGAGGGCGACAGCGCCGGCGGCTCGGCCAAGCGGGCCCGCGATCCACGCATCCAAGCCATCTTGCCCATCCGCGGAAAAATCCTCAATGTGGAGCGGGCTCGACTCGACAAAATGCTCAAAAATGAGGAAATCCAGACCCTGGTCCAAGCCATCGGCGGCGGAGTGGGCGACGAATTCGACCGCGAAAAAATTCGCTACCACCGCGTGGTCATTATGGTCGACGCCGATGTCGACGGCAGCCACATCCGCACCTTGCTGCTCACTTTCTTTTATCGCCAATTGGCGGAGTTGGTTAAATCGGGCTGCGTTTATCTAGCCCAACCGCCACTTTTTCGCGCCGACTTGGGCAAAGAGCGGCATTACTTAAAAGACGAGGCCGCCCTGCGCGCGTTTGAGTCATCACACAAAGGACGCAATGTTGAGGTAAACAGATTTAAAGGGCTAGGCGAAATGGACTGGGAAGAGTTGGGTTCGACCACGATGAATCTAGCGACGCGTACCTTGCTGCAGGTAACTACTTCCGACTTGGCCATCGCTGATGAAATTTTCTCAACGCTTATGGGCGACGATGTCGGGCTCCGCAAAAAATTTATTCAGGAAAATGCCAAAGATGTGAGGTTTATCGATGCCTAAGGCCGCGCGGCCGGCGAA
>JBCKKA010000017.1:0-25910 GCA_038904515.1 Acidimicrobiia bacterium
CGTTAGCCCGATTACCGAGCCGTAAAAACCCCCCAATTTTTTCTTGGGCATCGTAGAAGTTGAAGTACATGCTTTCGTTGAAGTTGGAAGCATCTTCCAACGGATGCATATATTCATCGGACGGGTCCAAGCGCAATCGCATATTTCTGACCCTAGGCGAATCGTCTAGGTTCAGGGACGCCACTACTAAAGGAGATTAAAAATGGCCGGACCACTCACCGGAGTAAAAGTGCTCGAACTGGCCGGAATTGGACCCGGGCCGTTCGCGGCCATGCTGCTAGCCGATATGGGTGCCGACGTGGTGCGTGTCCATCGCTCGCAGTCAGTAGAAAATGGATTCGATCCGGGCGGCATTCCGGTCATGGATCGCAACCGGCGTTCGATCGGCGTCGACCTTAAAAATCCGGCGGGAGTGGAAACGGTTTTACGATTAGTTGAATCAGCCGACGGAATTATCGAGGGATTTCGACCCGGGGTTACCGAACGGCTTGGTGTTGGTCCCGATGTTTGTTTAGCGCGTAACCCGCGCTTGGTCTACGGCCGGATGACCGGATGGGGTCAAGACGGTCCGCTGGCTCAAGCTGCCGGTCACGACATCAACTACATCGCGTTAGCGGGCGCGTTGGCGCACTTGGGTCGCGTCGGTCAAAAGCCAACTCCACCCATCAACCTCATCGGCGATTTTGGTGGTGGTGGGATGTTCTTAGCCTTCGGAATGGTCTGCGCCATACTCGAAGCACGAACTTCGGGATCAGGTCAGGTCGTCGACGCGGCCATGGTCGATGGCGCGGCGGTCTTAATGTCGTTCGTGTGGGGAATGCGCGCGTTCGGCGCGTTTAGTGAAACTCGTGGCACCAATCTGCTCGATACCGGAGCACCTCATTACGACACCTACGAAACCTCCGACGGTAAATTCATTGCCCTCGGCGCGCTTGAGGCACAGTTCTACGCTGAGTTTCTAGAAAAATCTGGGTTGGTTAGCGAGGGTTTGCCACCCGTTACCGATCAATCGGCGTGGCCAGTCTTGCGCGAACGCTTTACCGAATTGTTTTTGAGTCGTACTTGCGCCGAATGGTGCGAAATATTCGAAGGCAGTGATGCGTGTTTTGCTCCAGTGTTACCGATGAGCGAAGTGGCTAGTCACCCCCATATCGCTGAGCGGGGAACCATCGTTGAGTTCGACGGGTTATTACAACCGGCGCCCGCCCCGCGGTTCTCGCGCACTCCCGGCGAGATTCGTTTCGCGGCCGCCACTCCCGGCCAACATACCGATGAGGTATTGGTGGAGTGGGGGATTCCCGCGGCGGAAATAGCAGAATTACGCGCCGGTGGTGCGGTTCGCTGACCCATCTATTTCTACAAATAGTCGGGGGGCAGCATTTTTTAACTCATCTAGGCGCTGTTCAAGTTGATCGGCGGTAGCGGCAGTAATCGTTATGTGACCCACCTTGCGACCAGCGCGGGGTGTTTTTTGGTAATCGTGTTGGTAAGCGTTAGCGACTGTCGCCACCGCGGCCTTATCTGGCATCTCCCCTAAGCAGTTCACCATCGCGGAATATCCTTCAGCCGCTGCTAGTCCTAACGGCTCTCCCAATATCGCTCGCAGATGGTTTTCGAACTGGCTGCAAGTCGCCCCTTCAATTGTCCAGTGTCCTGAATTATGAACTCGTGGGGCTAACTCGTTAACAATTAACTTGCCGGCCGTTTCGAATAACTCAATAGCTAAAACTCCTACATAGTCAAGGGCCCCGAATATTCTTTCGGCGTAATCTTGAGCTTGATTTTGCTGCTCGTCAGATATTCCCAACGCCGGCGCGCGCGTGATCCGCAGTACGCCATCGTGGTGCAGATTTTCTACCAACGGATAAAATTGTGTCTCGCCCGTTAGCGACCGTACTGCGATTAGCGACAACTCTCGAATAAACGGAATGTATTGCTCTACCACCAAGGCAGTGCCCGCGAATTCTTTTATTGCGTTATCGGTATCATCGGCCGAAGTAATTCGCGTTTGCCCCTTGCCGTCGTAACCACCGAATTGAGTTTTAAGTAGCGCGGGTAAACCAACAGCGGGTAGGGCCGCTGACAGTTCGGCACCACTTCTCACTCCCGCGAATTCAGCCACCGGGATTTCGAGATCGCGTAATGTTTGTTTTTCTAGTAGTCGGTCACGAGTTACTTCGAGCGCGCGCACATTGGGCCGCACCGGCAACTGCGCCTCAATCGACCGGATTGCCGCGGGATCGACTCCTTCCCATTCGTAGGTCAATACGTCAGCCGCGTGGGCCACGCGGGCAACCGCTTCGGCATCGTCGAGCGCGCCCACAACCAATTCGCCGGCCGCGCGCGCGGGCGCTTCCGCGGTGGGGTCGAGAAATCGACACTCCACTCCCAGACTTACTCCGGCAAAACCCAGCATGCGCCCAAGTTGACCCCCACCTACTACCGCTACGAGTCGGGTCGAATCGGGCGAGGAGGAGTTAATGGTCATGCTGCTGGTTTAGTGCATGGCGAAGTCATTAATGATGAATTTACCGACTCCGCCCAGTACTATGGGACTTGCGACAACGTGGTCGCCTTACGTTGAGCCGGTGAATCAGGAAATTTATCCTGAACGCCACTATTGCTCCGAGGCGACGATCTCGCCTTTTGGCATCGAAGGAGAGTAAGTGTCGGTAATTGGTGACCCCACCAAACTGAGCGCGAGTAAACAGTCGGCCATAACTCCGGCGCGCCGTCGGCCCGACTTTGGTGCTTGTGGAATTGGTTTGGTAGCCGCCGAATCGGGCCAAGCCAGCCGTGAAATAATTGATCTCGCGCTGGCTGGACTCGGTTGTTTGCGACACCGGGCTGCTCTCGCGGCCGACGGTCGTTCAGCCGACGGTGCGGGCATCTTGGTGCCTTTGCCGCGCAATTTCTTCGCACGCGTTGTTACCGAAATGACTGGTGCGAGTCCCGAACCCGATCAACTGGGCGTGGCGTTCGGATTCTTCGACCGTCATAATTCTGACGCGCGCAGCATCGCTCGGGCTGCGTTTGCGGCCGCGTGCAAAGCCGAAGAAGTCGATCTACTCGGCTGGCGCACGGTTCCGACTGACGATGCTCAACTAGGCGAAGCGGCTCTTGCGGAGGCGCCCGCATTTGAGCAAGCCATATTTTCCGCGTCGGGCGATGACGTAGAAGCGCGCGCCTTTCGAATTCGTCTGCGCACCGAGGCGGCGTGTCGTGAAGCTGATGTCCGAGCCTATTTTGCCAGTTGTTCATTTTCACTGGTTACTTATAAAGCTCTAGTGGTGAGTGATCGGCTGACTGATTTTTATCCCGACTTAGCCGCACCCGACTTTGTCGCGCACCACGCGGTTTTTCACAGTCGTTTTTCTACTAATACCGCTCCCGCGTGGGAACGGGCTCAACCATTTCGTCATATTTGTCATAACGGTGAAATCAACACGATCGAGGGAAACGAACGGCGCATGCTCGCGCGCGGAATTTTAGGCACTGAAGCGGCTGGTCTCGGCCCCGAAGAAATATTTCGGCCGGTGTTAGATGAATACGACTCCGATTCTGGAAAACTCGATTCTGCGATTGAATTATTAATGCGCGGCGGGCGCGATATCCACCACACCATTTCTATGCTTGTTCCCGAAGCGTGGGAGACCCGCCGTGATCTCGACCCCGATGTACGCGACTACTTCACCTACCATGCCGCCCTCGCCGAACCGTGGGACGGACCGGCAGGGTTGATCTTTACTGACGGTAAGCGAGTGGGTGCCGCACTAGATCGCAACGGTCTGCGTCCGTTGCGCTGGCAGCGCACCGCCGACGGAATTGTCGTTTGTTGCTCAGAAGCAGGCGCGGTTCCTCTTGTTAATCACGGATCGATCAAACGCGGCCGCTTGGGTCCAGGAGAAATGCTTTGCGTTGATCCCGACTCGCCCGGCTCAATTTGGCAGGACGACACTTTTATCAAGGCCACACTTGCCGCCGCCGCGCCTTACGGAGAATGGGTGCGCGATGGTTTGGTCGCTATTTCGTCAGGACGGGCGATCACCACGCCTCCTACCGCGGAAGAAATTCTGGTTAACCAAGTGGCGTTCGGATGCAATAAAGAAGAGATTGCTGTCGTGTTAATTCCAATGACCAACGACGCCAAAGAGCCCACATTTTCTATGGGCGACGACACTCCGTTTGCCGCGGTCGCCACTCAGCCTCGCTTGATTTTTGGGTTTTTGAAACAACGGTTTGCTCAAGTCAGTAACCCCCCTATCGATCACCTGCGGGAACGGTTGGTGATGTCACTGCGGACATTTCTCGGTCCGCGCGCACCTTTGCTTTCTTCTGGTCCCGAGGCCGCCCGACTGCTCGAACTTCGCACTTTCTTTTTATTTCCTGACCGAGTTTTGGCTCTACTCGACGATCAGGAATCTATTTTCCCGACCGTCATGCTCGACGCGACATTTTCGGTGGCCGATGGCCCCGCGGGTTTGGCTACAGCTATTGCCGATTTAACGATCTTTGCTGTGAGTGCGGTGCGTTCGGGCGTCGGAATCGTGGTTATTTCTGACGCGGCAATAAGTCCGACCCGTGCTCCCGTTCCTTCGCTGCTTGCGCTAGGAGCCATCCACCACGGCTTAGTTTCGGCCGGAACCCGCGACCGAACTTCGTTGGTCGTCGATAGTGGCGACGCGCGCGACACCCACTCTGTCGCGGCGCTTATTTCGTACGGTGCCGATGCCGTTTGTCCGCGCGTTGCGTTATTGACGGTCGCGTCTATTGCCGACGAAGGACGCTTGGGCGAAACCCACGCGTCCGACGCTCAAGCAAAGTTCCAGGCCGCTATCGAAGACGGCGTGCTTAAAATTTTGGCCAAAATGGGAATCTGCACCATAGACGGTTATCGCGGCGCTCAAATCTTTGAAGCACTTGGTCTTGGTCGCGAATTGGTAGATACCTGCCTGCAGGGCACGACTACTACCGTGGGCGGCATTGGTTTCGCGGAGATTGCCGCCGATGTGCTCGACCGCCACACCGCAGCCTTCGGAGCCAACCCTGCGCTTACTGAGCCCGGAATTATTCGTTTTCGTAAACGCGGCGGCGAGTATCACGAGAACAACCCTGAGCTAATTGCCGCGCTGCACGCGGCTGTTGGTCTCAATGCCGAAGATGCTGACGACGAAACCGACGACAGCTCGGGTGGCGACGAAACCATCAGCACCGCACTGATTGGTCGCCTATCGAGCAAGTCGATACGGAAAAAAATTGGCGACAAACTTTCCCGAACTCCCATTGCGCCACCTGAAGATCAAGGTCGGGTTATTTTCTTCGAAGGAATCGATAAAAGCGCGTTACCCGATCCTGACCCAGTGGATAAACAAGCCGCGCATTTGCTTACTGAGGCTATCGAATCGGGTAAATCGGAGTTCTACGAACGGTTTCGAGAATTAGTCCAATCGCGCCCAACCAGTGAACTTCACGATCTGCTCGACTTCGTTCCGCACGGAGAGCCCATAGCGCTATCGGAAGTTGAACCAGTCGAGGCCATAACTCGACGATTCTCTTCGGGGGCGATGTCGCACGGCTCGCTGTCCGCCGAAGCCCACGAAACTTTGGCTATCGCCATGAACATGGTTGGCGGTAAAAGCAACTGTGGGGAAGGAGGCGAAAACCCAGCACGGTTTCGCACTCGAGGAACTGCTCGCGACCGCAACTCCAAAATAAAACAAATTGCTTCCGGTCGGTTCGGAGTAACTCCGGAGTATTGCGCTTACGCGGACGAACTGAACATAAAAATGGCACAAGGGTCGAAACCCGGCGAAGGTGGTCAGCTGCCCGGTCATAAGGTCAGCGGTGAAATCGCGCGTTTACGCTTTACCCAACCGGGGGTCGGTCTTATCTCGCCGCCTCCGCATCACGACATTTACTCCATCGAAGATCTCGCGCAGTTGATCTACGACCTAAAACAAGTCAACCCGTCGGCCGATGTATCGGTGAAATTAGTAGCGGAAGACAATGTGGGAATTATCGCGGCAGGAGTAGTTAAAGCGCTGGCCGAAGTAGTGCAAATATCTGGCGCTAACGGAGGTACCGGAGCATCGCCGCTGTCTTCCATCAAGAACGCGGGCTTACCTTGGGAGCTCGGTCTAGCCGACGCCCAGCGCACACTTATAGAAAACGATCTTCGCTCACGAGTTCGGCTCCGCGTTGATGGCGGATTCAAAACTGGACGCGATGTAATGATCGCGGCCTTGTTCGGTGCCGACGAGTTTTCCTTTGGCACGGTAGTGATGCTGGCAGAAGGTTGCATCATGGTGCGAGCCTGTCATCGCGACACCTGTCCTACCGGTATCGCCACTCAACGGCCAGGCCTGCGCGCCAAATTCGCGGGAACTCCCGAAGGGGTGGCGACCTACATGGTCTATGTAGCCGAAGAAGTACGCGGCTTATTGGCGCAACTCGGATTCCGCAGCCTCGACGAAGCTATTGGAAAAGTTGAATACCTCCAGCAGCGTCGAACTGGTGATCACCGCGCCGACTCTCTCGACCTCAGTCCGTTGTTACAACCACCGTCCGACCCGACTGCGGTAAGAAGTTTTTCTGCTCATGTTCCGTTGCAGCGACCGCGTTCGGAACTCGACGCTCGCCTACTTGAAGACGCGTACCCCACCCTCTGGTCTGGTGGTACTGCCGAACTCGAATACACCATTGCCAACTCTGATCGGTCCATCGGCGCATCGTTAGGGGGTGCGATTGGTTTGGAGTTTGGCTTAGGCGCACCGCGCGGTTCAGTTGTAGCTCGATTTAACGGTTCGGCGGGACAAAGTTTTGGTGCGTTTCTTGCCAATGGAGTCACATTAGAACTCATTGGCGAGGCGCAAGATTATGTAGGCAAGGGGATGAGCGGAGGTCGAGTCATCGTGCGCGCGAGCGCCGACGACGCGGGCGATCCGGTGCTAGTAGGCAACACGATTTTATACGGCGCTACTGGCGGTCAGATTTTTGTTGCCGGTCGGGCCGGTGAACGATTTTGCGTGCGCAACAGCGGCGCGTCGGCGGTAGTTGAAGGAGTCGGCGATCACGCGTGCGAATACATGACTGGCGGCACAGTGGTGGTGTTAGGCGACTTCGGGTACAACCTCGGAGCGGGAATGACCGGCGGTCAGGCCTTCGTATACGACCCTAAAAATTTATTGGCGGCCCGATTAAACCGTCAGTTAGTTGACGCTCGATTAATCGACGATGCTCAAGCAACCGAGTTGGAGTTTCTGGTTGAAGAACACCGAAGTCTTACCGGTTCGACGCTCGCCGACACGCTGCTAGGCGATTGGGACCACACCCTGCGTTTATTCTGGCGAGTCGCACCGGTAGCTGAAGTCGCCCGTATTGAGCGGGCCAACGAAGGCGTGCTCGATGCCGCCCGTTAGCCACTAGTGGCGATCGGTTACAACTAGTTACCGAGTTGGAGAAGTGGGCGATTACTCGCGCCAAATATTTCTGCCACTAGCGAATTCGGAAACTTGCTTCGCTCAGTTTCATAAGTTTTTGCCGCTCGGTTGTAAGCCGCAACGCGATCATTTGGTGGGACTTGTTGATCAAATCGAGTAAACCCCGCGCTAATGGCGGGATCAGCACTGAGTTTGGGGTTGGCAGCTACATTCGCGCGGGCACGCCTAGCCAATGCTTCCAAACTGTTAGCAAGGCCCACTTCGGTACTTAAATTTTCTGCCGACACTGGTCGCAACATGAGCCCATTCCAATCATTAAGTTTTTTAGCCAGTTCACTGGTTACCGATCGCTGAGGTCCTCCTACTGCACTTAGCGCCGCGTTGGCCTCACTTAATCCTTGATAGCGAGCGTTTAACGATTGTCGTAACGGAATCCAACTAACATCAACTTTTTTTAGATTGTCGTCAAGTTTTGGTTTGACAATCAACAGGGCCAAGCCTGCACCTACTGCCAGCACGCCGACCAGCAAAATAACGATTATCGAAAATACGCGACCGCGACTCATGACTGTCACGACTTTACCGGTGCCACCGTCACAAATCGGTGCAACGGGCCGTTTCGATTGTTTTAGCGGTAGCAGTGGCTTCATTTAGCGGTTGGTGGATGGGTGCTCAACGGCAAAAATCCCCGGCCGACTGGAGAGTGACTGAAGTCTTCGACGGCGACACGATCGAAGTCGTACGCTCCGGCGTAACCGAAACTGTTCGCCTGTTAGGAATTGATACCCCTGAGACCCAACACCCCACCAAACCGGTGGGGTGTTTTGGTCCGGAAGCATCGGATTTTTCTACTCGTCATTTATTAGGTCAGATGATTACGCTCGAATACGATATCGAGCCGCGCGATATCTACGGGCGTCGTTTGGCTTACGTGATTTTGCGGGGGAAAAATTTTAACCAAGTTTTGTTACGGGCGGGATTTGCTCGACTGTTGGTAATCGCTCCCAACCGGGCTCACGGCCACGATTTTCTTGCTGCGGAATTATTCGCTCGCCACCATCGCCGTGGCCTGTGGGCGGCCTGCCCGTTCGAATAATCGGTGCCGCGGTTGTTGACGCGAACGCCTAGTGCTGTGAAATAATTTCTAAAAGTTCTTCACCGTAGCGTTCGACTCGGGCGGGACCGATCCCACTGATCTCAAGTAGCTCGTCATTAGACTGCGGTTTGTACGCCACCAACGCATTAAGTGTGGTGTCAGGAAAAATTATGTACGCCGGAATAGCCGCGGCGCGGGCTCGGTTGCGTCGCCATTCACTAATAGCTTCAGCCAGCGCCGCGTTGCGAGGGTTGGTTGACGACTTGAGATGGGCACGCGACTTTTCCGCGCCGGTAGATTTTTTGGGAGATTTTTTGGGAGATTTTTTAGAGGATCTATCAGTGGATTTTTTAGGGTGGGTTTGGTCGGCGCGTCGGACGGGTTCGGCCGTACCGATCGGGACTAGCCACGGACTGGGCGCTCTATTCGAAGTGTGGTTACCCCGACTGCGTCGAGCCGCCCACGAAAGGTGAAGATTCTCTTCGGCGCGGGTGATGGCTACATAGAGTAAGCGTCTTTCCTCAGCCTGCTCGTCGGCGCTCTTGGCGTGACTAAGTGGTACTAAACCTTGCTCGAGCCCAGTTATGAAAACGGTAGTGAATTCAAGTCCTTTAGCGCGGTGAAAGGTAATCAATTCCACTGCGTCGCCACCGACCTCGGGCGCTTCATTTTGCAAAGTCGTTTCTAGCCACAATAGAAATCCCGTCACCGATGCGTTGCGACGATTGGGATCGCTTACCGCGAGGTATTCCTGTCCGAGTCGAACAATGGCCGCGGCGTGTTCATTGATGCCCGCTTTGCCACCCAGATCATCATCGCGGTCACCACCCAGATCATCATCGCGGTCACCACCCAGATCATCATCGCGGTCATCATCTGGTCGCACTTCGGTCTGGTCGCCTAGATCGCTAAGTAGTGAGGCAAAATCTAAACCGGGCGCGCGCGCCGCGGCTTTTTCTAACCGCGTCAACACCGCGCGCACCTCGGGTCGTTGCATAAATCGAGCATCACCTCTTAGCCGCATTGGTATTCCGGCCGCGGCGAGGGCGGCTTCAAACCCGGCCGACTGAGCATTAATGCGGTATAACACTGCGAAACTTGACCACCCATTAGTAGGAGTTAGTGCCGCGCGAATCTTTTTTGCGATTTCGGCTGCTTCGGTTATGTCGTCTTCGTACTGGGTTATTGTCGGCCACGGTCCCGGTGGGCGAGAAGTTTCTCGGGGCGCGCGCGGCGATATTCCCGCCACTACTTGGGCTAAACCGTCGCTCAGCAAGGCTTCAGCCGCGGCCACTATTTGTGGAGTTGAACGGTAATTGTGATTAAGGCTTAGCGTTTCGGCACCAGGAAACTTTTGTTCAAATTCGGTGAGGCCAGTCGGGTCGGCACCCGCGAACGAAAAGATCGCTTGGTCGGGATCACCCACCACGGTAAGGCTGGTTCGGTCGCCTAACCAACCCTTAATTACTCGCAACTGCGCCGCACTCACATCTTGGAATTCATCGACAAATAAATGTCTGAAGCGCCATCGTTGCTCGCCGGCAAACTCGGCGTCGGTTTCAAGGGCATCACCTAACCACCAAAGCAAATCTTCGAAGTCAACCAGTTTTTTTGTGCGTTTAGCATTTTCATAATGAGCGTAAATCTTTTCGGTCTGGTCGGGCGCGAGTTGAGTATCACGGTTTAGCCGTACCGCGGAAGTAGCAAAATCGGTGGGGGCTATTAACCGAGCTTTGGCCCATTCGATATCGCTGGCGACTCCCGACGCCATTACCAGTGCTTCCGAATGACCAAGTGCCGCAGTTCCGCCAGGAACAACCTCGTTGATTAATGGAAAAAGAATTCGGGTTTTACGCTCAAGTATTTGTGGGAAAGCCCGCCGGTTAGTTTCCGCTCGCCGCCGCAATTGGCCGAGCGCAATGGCGTGCAGAGTTCCCGCAGTCACGCCGGCGGCGTGAGTATTGATTCCTAATCGACCAAGGCGAGTCGTCAATTCTTGCGCGGCGCGGCGGGTAAAAGTTACCGCCAAGACTTTCTTGGCCTCATCGCGCTCAGTAGCGATTCGCCACGCTATGCGCCGAGTTAAAACTCGGGTCTTGCCCGAACCCGGCCCGGCCTGAATTGCCAACGGCGCGGCATCGCTAGTAACCGCGGCGCGCTGCGCCGCGTCGAGGCCCTCAAGGAGCTCGGGGTACTCGCCACCGACCATCGTCTGACCGTACTTACTCGGTGCGACATCAGGCCGAATGGGCGGCGAATGATCAGTTGCGACCTAGTCTCTGACGGTCCGGCGGCCGTCTAATCGCCGCATTATCTAGTCTGAATGGGTGAATATTATTGCTAACCCCAGTTCTCGTTGGCGCAATTGGGGGCGTAATCAATCGTGCCGACCGGTGGCGCACGATAAAGCCCGCGCGCAAATCGAAGTTATTGAAACCATCAAGCGAGCGCGCCATCAAGGTCAAACCGTAAAGGTGGTGGGAAGCGGTCACTCGTTTAGTGCCACCGCTTGCACCTCGGGTCGCATGCTTTCGATTGCCGGACTCAACCGAGTGATTGCGGCCGACCCGACCGGCGCAATTTCGGGTGAGCCCACCATCACCGTTGAGGCGGGCATTTCTATTAACCAACTCAACGATGAACTCGCCGCGCGCGGTCTCGCTCTCGCCAATATGGGCGACATCGCCAACCAAACCATTTCGGGCGCGGTATCGACCGGAACTCACGGTACCGGTGCCAATTTTGGCGGTTTGGCAACTTTTATTCGTGAATTCGAGATGGTAACTGCTTTGGGCGAAGTGGTGCGGTGTTCGCCCACCGAAGAAGCCGAGATATTTCATTGTGGTCGAGTGAGTTTAGGTGCGCTCGGAATTATTACTCAGTTAACTCTCGGATGCGTACCCGCATTTAATTTGGCGCATAGAGAACGCCCCGCCAAACTCCAAGAGGTAGTAGACAATCTCGATCAAAGTGTTAGCGAAAATGAACACTTTGAGTTCTACTGGTTGCCGCATACGGAAGCATGTTCGCTATTAATGAATAATCGCACTACTGATTCGGTTCGTCCTCAGAGTTCTTATCGAAAATGGCGCAACGAAGTTTTTTATCCTAATTACTTCTTTGGAGCATTAGTAAAAGCAGGGAAGCTAATTCCACCGTTGGTGCCACGGATAGCGGGAGTAGTTGCCGGCACGGTTGGCAACGCGCGGCGAATTGACCGTAGCGACCATATTTTTGTCAGTACTCGTCTATTGCGTTTTGTTGAAATGGAGTACGCCTTGCCGCGTGAAAATGTCGGCGAAGTTTTATTGGCGTTACGCGACTTTATTGATAACTCAGATTTACGAGTCAGTTTTCCGGTCGAAGTTCGTTTTGTCGCCGCCGACGATATTCCGCTGAGTATGGCAACGGGGCGAGACACCAGTTTTATCGCGGTACACATGGCTCTTGGTATTGATTTCGAACGCTACTTTCGTGGAGTAGAAGCGATAATGAATCGATTTGCCGGTCGACCCCATTGGGGCAAGATGCATTACCAAGACGCGAAAAGTTTGGCACCGCTGTACCCAGAGTGGGATCGGTTTTTAGTTCTGCGTTCACAGCTTGATCCCGATCGGCTATTTGCTAACGATTACCTTGACCGTGTTCTAGGAACCACTTAGTATCCGACGATGGGCTACCCCAAGAAACTTATTAATCCCGGAGAGGAAATCGTTCTCGACCTCCGGCCGCATTGGTGGTTTTTTTATAAACATGTGCTGACCGGCATTGGCTTGGCGGCTCTTCTTTTCCTAACCGCAATCACCGACGGCACTTTAAGAAAAGTCATAAGCTGGAGCACTTTGGTGTTGGCGGTGGTGTGGGGAATTTCGCTGTTGCTTAAATTTATTTCTTGGTCTCGCACCTACTTTGTAGTTACTAGCCACCGAGTTATTTACCGCACGGGAGTTATTTCTCGCCACGGCGTTGAAATCCCCATTGAGCGAATCACCAACCTAAATTTCCATCAACGCATTTTTGAACGCATGATTGGTGCCGGAACGCTCGATGTGCAGTCGGCCGGAGAAGCAGGAACCACGGTGTTTGAAAATGTTCGCCATCCCGACGGTGTGCAGCAAGAGATTTATCGACAAATGGATTCTGGTTCTCAGGGCGGTTCTAAGCAGAGCGCGGAGCATATTGGTCAAGCAGTCGCCCAGGCAATGAGCGCTTCGGGCGGCAACGACATTCCCGCGCTGATTGAAAAATTGGCCGCTTTGCGCGAAAAGGGGCTTATCACCGAGTCCGAATATTCGGCTAAGAAAACTGAGCTACTCGAAAAAATGTAACTCTAGCTATTCGTTGACTGGTCCAGCGCCATCTACTGCGTGCACAACGAACGCCGCCGCGGCATTTCCGATCTCGGGGCTTGTATTAGAACGGTAACTAGCCAATGCGGCGGTAGTTGTTTCGGTGACTGCATCGTTAGGCACCAACGCCACTACGCAGCCGCCGAACCCTGCACCAGTCAATCGCGCGCCCACTGCGCCCGCCTCGCGTAGCGCTGCTACTAGTGCATCGAGTTCGGGAGTAGAAACACCAAAGTCGTCACGCAGGCTGGCGTGGCTGGCATCCATAAGTGGGCCGAGATTGTCAATCGATCCGGATTGTAACGCTTCGACAAATTTCACCACGCGATTATTCTCACTTACTACATGGCGCGCTCGGGGATTATTACCAACCTGACTGAGGGTGGCGTTACGCAAAGAATTGAGACCGAGTTGTTTGGCCGCGGCCTCAACTTCACTGCGCCGTTGCGAGTACTCACTGGTTGCTAACGCGCGGGGCACACCAGAGTTGACTACCACTACGGCCAATTCTTTGGGCAGTGCGACTGGAGTAACCGTGATTGATTCGAAATCTATTAATAATGCGTGGCCGGCTTGGCCATAAACCGATGCCAGTTGATCCATTAAGCCACTGGGAACTCCCGTTGCCATCACCTCTGCCTGGTGAGCGCGCTGGGCGAGTTCGTTACCACCAAGCGGTTTACCCACCCATTGACTTAACGCGCCCACTAGAGCTACCGATAAGGCCGAACTCGACGACAGTCCGCTTCCTAGTGGAACAGTAGAAGTGAGCGCGAGTTCGATGCCGCGTTTACGACTCTCCAGAATTTCGTTATCCGAATTCGCTACTACCGCCATGGCCGCGGCCACGAACCGACCCCACGCCGGCTCAATAGGTGAGGCCGGAAAATCCCAATTAGCAATTTCCACCGCACCGGATTTTTCTCCAGATTTTTTCCCAGATTTTTTTCTGGGATTTTTTCTGGAAAGATCAAGTGCCCATAGCGCAATAAGATGAGCGCGCACCGCGGGTTCTGCGACTCCGTCGGCTCGAGCGGCAACACCAATCAGACAGTCACGATCGATAGCCATGGGCAACGCGAGCCCACCGGCATAATCGGTGTGATCGCCGATTAGATTTACCCGTCCGGGTGCTCGCCACCACGAGATTTCTTTTGTCTCGGTTTTCGACCCAGATTTAGTCCCAGATCTAGTCCCAGATTTAGTTAGGGATTGCCGCAATTCTCGGTAGCGTTCTTCATCAGCCGGAATAGCCGGAATAGTGGTCATAGTCGAATCTTAGAAGCGAGCATCCGCAGGGATGCCGCTCATGACAATCGGCGCTATGCCATAATATTCCGATGAGTCGAATCAAGCGTTCGTGGGAGCTCGGCAAATTGTCGTGGTCGGTCTTGCGCTCCGACCGTACTCTGGCCATCTTTCCGATTTATTCCGCGGTGACCTCGATAATCGTGCTCGGCGGTTTTGGAGTTCTCGTCGCGTTGGTCGGATTACAAGATTCGGGTAAATCCGAATCAATTTCGCCTCTCGGTATCGTGTTCGTAATTTTGGCCTACATCGCAGTGGCATTTGTAGCAACTTATTTTCAGGCGGCGCTAGTTCTCGGCGCCAACGATGTTCTGGAAGGTCGCAACGCTACGATCAAAACTTCGTTACACGCGGCCAACTCCAATCTGAGCCGGTTATTACCGTGGGCCATCGTTCAAGGAACCGTTTCGATAATCATCTCGTCCATCGAAGAACGGGCGGGTTTCGTTGGCCAGATTGTGGCCGGCTTAGTAGGCGCGGCGTGGAGAGTGGCCACATTTCTTACCATTCCTATTATTGTGTTCGAAGATCTCTCGCCGTGGCCCGCGCTTAAGCGTTCGGGTTCGCTATTGAAAAGCACTTGGGGCGAAAACATTATCGCCCAAGGCGGTTTAGGGCTTATCGGGTTATTGGCCGCACTACCCGGAATTGCCCTAATTGTTATTGGAGTCGCTACTGGCAGCGCGGTGATCGCAGTGACCCTGAGCGCTATCGGCATCCTCATCCTCGTTGTGGCCATGGTGGTAGTGAGCGCAATGAGTGGAATTTACCGCACAGCGCTTTACCGCTACGCGATTGATGGACGCACTCCCACCGCCTTTGCCAGCGTCAACATGGCGGCCGCGTTTGGTCCTCGTAAAGCCACACGCGGTAGAGGTTAAGTTAATTAGGGAGCGCAGACCAAAAATCCCCTCTGGGCTCCGGTAGCGTAGCCATTATGCTTGAAATCGAAAACCACCCTCGCCTTACTGATCCGCTATTAGTGATTTCGATAGCGGGCTGGGTTGACGCCGGTGAAGCGGGAGCGGGAGCTGCCTCCACTATCACTAAACAATTGGAGAGCGCGCGTCGGTTCGCTAAATACCCCCTCGACGAGTTAGTCGATCTGCAACAAACTCGGCCCACCATCGAACTCGTCGACGGCGAGACTCGCAGTATCGTTTGGCCCCACCTTGATTTAATCGCGGGTCACGCCGGGCGCGATGTAGTGGTGCTTACTGGACCGGAACCGTCACTGCGGTGGCCAAAAGTTATTGACGACTTGGTTGATCTAGCTATCGATTTGGGTGTCCGTCAGGCTTTCACCCTTGGCGGAATGCCGGCCATGGTTTCGCACCGCCGCCCGTTATCGGTACTGGCGACTGCTACCGCGCACTCCATCGCTCAAGAAATTGGTGCTACCCGTACCGATTATGTCGGCCCCACCGGAATGCAGACGGCACTGCAGGTGGCGCTAGGCGAAGCAGGTATTCCTAGCGTTGGGTTGTGGGTACAAGTCCCTCACTATGTGTCGGGCAATGAGTCGCCCGCGGCCGTACGCGCGTTATTAGAACGCGTGCGCGAATTTGGTGGCCTGCGTATCGACCTTACCGAGCTTGATGGCCAAATCGATGCGTACTCAGAAAAAGTCGAGGAAGGACTACAAGATCGCCCCGATGTTTTAGATCTAGTTCGGGCGATTGAAGATGAAACGGTAGGGGAGATTTCGGGCGATGAATTGGCAACCGAAATAGAACGGTTCCTGCGCGATCAATAGACCCTGCCAATAGACCCTGCCAATAGACCTCGCCGGAACCGGATTGTCGATTAGTTACTTATTAGGCTGAGGCGTAATTCGCAAGTAGGGTTTAACGGCTTTCCAACCCTTAGGGAATTTTGCTTTGGCATCTTCGTCCGAAACTGCGGGGACAATAATTACGTCTTCACCGTCAGTCCAATCAACTGGAGTCGCGACTTGGTACTGAGCCGTTAGTTGTAGTGAATCGATCACCCGAAGAACCTCATCAAAGTTACGGCCCGCACTCGCGGGGTAAGTGATGATGAGTTTTACCAACTTGTCAGGGCTGATTATAAAAACTGACCGCACGGTCGAAGTATCGTTAGCATTAGGGTGAATCATGTCGTACAAATCGACCACGATCCGGTCGGGATCGGCCAGCAGCGGGAAGTTGAGTTTGTGACCCTGGGTCTCTTCGATATCACCCGCCCATTTGTTGTGGTCTTCGAGGGGGTCAACCGAAAGGCCGATCACCTTCACATTGCGTTTATCGAATTCCGATTTGAGCGCCGCCACTCGACCCAGTTCAGTGGTGCAGACCGGAGTGAAATCTTTAGGGTGGCTAAACAACACACCCCAGCTATCGCCTAGGTAGTCGTGGAAAGCGATGGAGCCCTCGGTGCTTTCCACTGTGAAATCCGGAGCCTTGTCGCCCAATCTGAGTGCCATGATGGGAGTTCCTTTCGCCGCATTCGTCGCCGAGCGCATCTCGACTGGGCTCAATCTAGGTCAGTAACTGCTTAAAAGTCTACTTAAAAGGTCGGAAATGCCAACTCCATCTAAAAACGAGTCTGAGAAAGGTTCTACGGGGCAAACTCGTCCGTGGTCGCGCCGACTACGGGCGCTGGTGGTTGACACATCGCCGCTGCGCAGCTCACGGGATTTCCGCTTGTTGTGGTTCGGAGAGTTGATCTCAGAGGCGGGATCGCAGATCACTCTGGTGGCGCTCTATATCCAGATCTACGCCCTTACTGACTCGGTGGCCGCGGTGGGGTTAATCGGTCTGGTGCAGTTCGTTCCGTTGGCTTTAGGCACATTGCTGCTCGGACCGGTCATCGACACCCACGACCGGCGCCGGCTTTTGTTGATCGCCCAGTGTGGTCAGGCCTTCGCGGCCGCAGTTCTTTTCGCAGCAACTTTCGTCACCCACCCACCGATTGCGGTGGTTTATTTAGGCGGTGCATTAGTTGCGGGCTTTGCCGGTTTTTCACTTTCAGTGCGCTCCGCCATGACTCCCAACCTGGTAACGCCCGAACAACTACCGGCCGCCCTCACGCTAAATCAAGTCATGTGGAACACTTGCTTAATAGTCGGGCCAGCCCTCGGCGGAATCATGATTGATCAATTCGGTTTCCGATGGGCTTACGGAGTCGATGTGGCTACATTCGCCGCCACCATCATCGCTTGTTTGATGATGAGTCCGCAGTTTCCCGTACGCGGTGATTCAGTTTCAACTAGTGACGAAAATAGTTTTATCAAACGGGGATTTTCGCAAGTTTTTGAAGGCTTTCGATTCTTGCGGGGCCGCCGCATCCTGCAAGCGACTTTTTATGCCGATCTAATCGCCATGATTTTCGGAATGCCCCGTGCGCTATTCCCCGTGTTGGCAGTGACTCAGTTTCATTCCAGTTCGACGATTGTTGGCTTGTTATTTGCTGCAGTTTCAGTTGGAGCATTAGTAGGTGCCCTTAGTTCAGGCTGGGTTTCGCGTATTCGTCGCCAAGGACTTGCGGTGGTGTGGTCGATTGTTATTTGGGGAATAGGCGTGATTGGTTTCGGTCTTTCTGGTTCGGCCTTAGTAATTGCTTTATTCTTTTTAGCTCTGGCGGGCGCGGCCGATGTAATTTCGGCAGTATTTCGTAATACGATTTTACAGACCAATGTGCCCGACGATATTCGCGGTCGAATGTCAGGAGTTCATATTCTTGTTGTCGCCGGCGGTCCTCGCTTGGGCGATGCTGAGGCGGGGTTAGTGGCCGCGCTCACTACCCCCACCATTTCGGTAGTTTTTGGCGGAGTCGCGTGCATCGTTGGGGTTGTGGGTCTCGCGGTCGCCGTACCCGATCTTGTGCGTTATCGATCCGACCGTGCCCTCCCGAATTCTCCCCGAGCGCCCTGAACGATGTGTGGTCGCTTTGTCGCCGCAACGCCAGTAACGGACTTGGCGCGACTATTTGCCATCGATACCGTCGCGCTCGACGAATCGTCCAACGAACCTAATTACAATGTGACTCCTCGCGCTGAAGTATTGGCGATACGCGAACGAATTCACCGAGGCAAGCAGTCGACTGATATGCAAATCGGTAAACGAGAACGAGTGCTATCGCGTTTGCGCTGGGGGTTAGTACCTGCTTGGGCTAACGATGTCAGTGTTGGCGACCGCATGATTAACGCCCGGCTCGAAACCGTGGCCGAAAAACCGGCTTTTCGATCCGCATTCGCACAGCGCCGGTGCATCATTCCGGTAACCGGATTCTACGAATGGCAAGTAATTGGTGAAGCCACCACTCCTAAAGGTCGCCCGGCTAAACATCCGATGTACATTCACCGTCGCGACGATCAGCCCCTGGCTTTTGCGGGTCTCTGGGAAATTTCCGATTTATCCGACCACCAAAGCTCAGCGGCGCTTTCTTCTGGCCGGGCCAAACCTTTAAGCGCGGGAAAACTACGCACTTGCTCCATCATCACCACCGAAGCGCGCGGCCCGTTAGCCGAGGTTCATCACCGCATGCCCGTGATTTTGCCTCCGAGCGCGTGGTCCGACTGGCTAGATCGCGACTCGCACGATCCGGCGGCGCTTTTCGACCTAGTGAACGACTATCCGTCAATCGATCAAGTAGCAAATGAATTCGATATTTTTCCCGTCTCCACTCGAATCAATCGGCCGGGCGAAAACTCCGTCGAGTTAATCGCGCCCGTTGCTTGATTGGATCAGGCGTTTGGAGCGATAGCGCGCATAGTGGCGCGGGCGTCTTCGGGGTTAGCCAAGATTGCCGGAGCAGGCGTGGTTACCCCGTTGGCGGCGTAGCGCGCGAGCTTGGCGCGGATGTCGGCCGGCGAACCGTGCACCACAATTTCGTCGATTAGCGATTCGGGAATGGCCTCGGTTGCTGCTGCTCGATCGCCCGCGTCCCACGCCTTCCACATCGGAGCAAGGATCTCGCCGCGTCCGAGCCATTCATGAAACTTGGCGTAGACTGGAACATTCAGATACGCGGCAATAGCTCGACGGCCAACAAAATTAATGATCTCGCGATCGGTAGTGGGTAATACAAATATTCGAGCCACGATTTCTTTGCCCTCGCCGACATGGGGAACCACAGTGCGCACATCTTCGGCCGAGAGCCAATTAATAATCGCACCGTCGCCTTCGGTGCCCGCCAGTTTCAGCATCTTTGGTCGTAAAGCGGCTACCAAAATCGGTGGCATTTCGGGGACTCCGGCACCGAGACGAAAACCTCGTACCGAAAATGTTTCGTAATCGGCGGTTACTTTTTCGCCGCTCAACGCGGCGCGCAAAAATGTGATGGTGTCGCGTACTCGTTGCATAGGTTTTTCGAACGCGACCCCGTTCCAATTTTTTACGATGGTTTCCGACGATGTTCCGATACCGAGAGCAAACCGACCGGGCGCGGCTTGGCACATGGCCGCCACACTTTGTGCCAAGGTTGCGGCTCCTCGAGTAAATACCGGAACGATTGCGGTTCCGAGCCGTAACGACGGCGCCCACGCCGCGGCCAGAGCAAGAGGAGTGAAGGCGTCAGTTCCTCCGGCTTCGGCACTCCATAGGTCGGTGTAGCCCAAACTTTCTATTTCTTCGTACCAAGATTTATGATCGTTGAGGTCGACGCCATCGAACGGAACGGTAATTCCGTAGCGTTGCGGAATTTTACTCACCGAGTTTTCTCCTCAGTCGGACGCGAGCTCCACTGTCGACAAATAGCCGACTGACTCGCGGTAGCTAACAGAGTGCCATCTTCAGCCCAGAGGTGCACGATTCCGTGTCCAAATCCATTAGTAACGGCCTGAATCCTGATGTCGGCGAGTATCCATTCGGTGGGGTGGTCGGTTGTGACCATTCGCAAAGTGTTATCGAGACTATTACTCGCGGTTAGGCGTCCTAGCGCTTGACCGATTCCGAAAGGAACCCAGTCGCCCAAAATAGCGAGAGCGGGTGCACTGGTACTCAAACCTTCCGGTAATTTCAACCACAGCGCGCTGCGCCCGTCACCCTGAACGCCATCGAGTTCTTCCATTGGGCGTGAATTGGCCATCCGCATTTCGAGTCGGCTGGCAATAGTTCCTTCGTGTCCTTCAAAAAGTGGACGCTCCGCACACTGATCGGGCGGCGCGGTTCTGGGCATTACTGCCCATTCACCCGACCACGGCAGTTGACGCTGTCCCAGAGTGGCGAGCACAGTAAAAATCTCTTGACCATCGACGCGGGCGAACACTCGTGCCTGCGACGACGCGTGACCTCGCACTAGTTCAACCGCTTCGAGTTCAAGCACTGAAGGTGGTCGTACAAATTGTAGAAATTGAGAGGTGGCCCAAACTAACGGCCGTTCGGTTATGCGTTCTAGCACGGCAATCGCCGCGCCGAGCCCGCAGCCGCCAAAGAGTGCACCGATTCCTGAGCAGAGCTCTTTGACTACCGGCATGCGCCAGTGTTGTGGATCGGCGGTAGCCTCAATTCCGTAAAAATCTTGAATGTCCATCATATGAATCTAGAGGATGGTGAATCTAGAGGCTGGGTCGATGTCGTTAGTGATTCCGCTCCGACTTACCCGACGCGGACGCCGACCTGATCTACGCGGACGCCGACCTGATCTACGCGGACGCCGACCTGGGTAATAATGCGGTTATGCCTAAGCGGTTATTCGGAGTTTTGCTGGCGGTAATGCTGACCGCGACCGGCCTGACCGGGCTGGTCGGCCTGTCGACCACGGCAACCGCGGCCAATGCATCACCTGAATACACCGCCACTATCAAAACTGCAATCGACGATATTCAGCAGTACTGGTCGCAAGAGTTTCCGCGCGTCTACGGCAAGCCGTACGACCCGATTTCCACTAATCGAATTATCGCGGCCGAACCCGGAGTAAAGATTCCTAATTGTGATGATAAACGACAGACCTACAAAAATATTGCTGAAAATGCTTTCTATTGCTTCGGCGCTGATTTCATTGCTTTCGATAATTTTTCACTTTTCCCTGCGTTTTATAAAAATTATGGCTCGTTTGGACCAGCCGTAATTCTGGCTCACGAATGGGGCCACGCCATTCAAGACCGTTCGGGCAACACCGCGCACAGCAGCATTTCGCTTGAACAACAAGCCGATTGTTTCGCGGGGGCGTGGACTGGGTATATCGCCAATAGCCCAGAGTCGGAAGTCGAGTTCACTGCTGGCGATCTGGATAACGCCCTTTCAGCCCTGCTTTACCTCAGCGACTCACCCGGCACCTCCGCTAAAAATCCCGCCGCCCACGGTTCGGGCTTTGATCGGATTCGAGCATTTCAAGATGGGTTTGATAGCGGTGCTGAATTATGCGCAACTTATTTTGAGAACCCACCCGAAATCTTTGAAATCCCTTTTGTTAACAAAAAAGAAAAGAAAACGGGGGGCGAGATTGCCGGCAACAAAGTAGTTTCGGTAACCGCAGATTTACTTAATGCATTTTATGTAGAAGTTATGCCCGACTATTCACCGCTGCCATTAAAACGAGTTTTTACCTACAACTCCAGCAAATCGCGTAAGCAGTATCCAGAGTGCGGTGGTCGAGTATTAACAAAAGACGAAATCTCTAATCGAATTTTTTACTGTATCGACGATGACTACGTTGCGTTTGACGAAGACTATGTTCAGTATATTTATGATGACATCGGTGATTTTGGAGTAATGGTTTTGTTCTCTAACGCGTGGGCTACTTATGCTCTTTTGCAACAGGAATTTCCCGGTGCGGCTGAGAATACTGACGCCGCCGTCGATCGAGCCGACTGCTATACCGGAGGCTTTTCGGCTGCGGTCTGGAACGGATACCTCAAAAGCAAAACCCTCGGCGGAAAAGTGTTGCTGTCGGCGGGCGACCTTGACGAGGCGATCCTGGCCCTACTGGATTATTCGTCGGCCCGAAACGCAGGTGGGTTCGACCTTACTTTCACCAGATTTCGTTCATTTCGTAACGGTTTTCTCCACGGTTACGGCTTCTGTCAGGCTGAATAATCATGGCTGAACCCGCAGTAGAAGTTCAATCACTCTACAAGACCTTCGGAGATTTTCACGCGGTTAACGATGTCTCGTTTTCGGTTGCTCCGGGTGAATTATTTGGCTTCCTTGGCCCTAACGGCGCGGGCAAAACCACCACGATCAGCATTTTGTGCACGCTACTGAAGTTAAGTGCCGGCTCGGCTCGAGTTGCCGGTTACGATGTCGTCACTCAGTCGAGCCAAGTGCGTTCCAGCATCGGTTTAGTGTTTCAAGATATAACCCTCGACGACTATCTGACCGGCGCGGAAAACTTAAAATTTCATGCGGTGCTTTACGGTTGCCCGCCCAGCCAAGTAAAAGAACGCACGGCGCCGTTATTAGAGATGGTCGGATTAGTCGACCGCGCCGATCAGCAAGTTCGTTTCTATTCCGGAGGCATGAAGCGCCGGCTTGAAATTGCTCGCGGTCTACTCCACGCGCCGAGCGTTCTGTTTCTCGATGAACCCACCATTGGTCTCGACCCGCAAACTCGCCTACATATTTGGGATTATGTCGATGAACTACGCGTTCGCGAATCTACGACGATGTTCTTAACTACTCACTACATGGATGAAGCTGAGCGTTGCGACCGCATTGCCATCATCGACCAAGGCCGTATTGTCGCCATCGACACCCCCGACGCGCTTAAGGCTTCGGTGGGAACCGATGTTGTGACTATCGAGACTGCTGATGACGCCGCGGCGCGGGTTCAGGTGCGTGAATCTCTTGGTGTCGAAGGCGACCTCACCGACGACGGTTTGCGGTTCAAAGTGGCCGACGGGGAAGCGTTCGTACCGAGGCTTTTTGACCGTCTCGAAACGGGGGTCCGCAGCGTAAATGTGCGTCGACCGAGTCTTGACGATGTTTTCATTGAGTACACCGGTCGCGACATACGCGATGCCGACGTGAACGCAGGTGACCAACTGCGGGCCAGCCCGATGATACGAGGATTCCGGAAAAACTGATGGCCGAAACCGTTCTCCCTAATCCCAGTATCGAAATAGCCGTGACTCCAACAATGCACCACGAGGGGCCATTGCTTCGAAATTTTCGCGCCATGCTCATGGTTTGGCGTCGCGACATCATTCGCCTGTTTCGCATGCCGACGCGGATTATCACTGGGATCGCACAACCGCTGTTGTTTCTTTTTGTTCTTGGTGCCGGCTTGGAATCAGCTATCGGTTCCAAAGGAGCGGCCGGAGTCGACTACCAGCAATACTTGTTCCCCGGTATTTTGGCGATGTCGGTTCTTACTTCAGCATTATTTTCCGCCATCGCCATTGTGTGGGATCGCGAATTTGGTTTTTTACGCGAAATGTTGGTGGCACCGGTTCGCCGGTCAACGCTGGTCTTAGGCAAAGCCCTCGGCGGAGGATCGGTTTCGGTAATTCAAGGGTTAGTCCTAGTGATATTGGCGCCAATAATAGGAGTGTCGTTCACCGTCTCCAGTTTTTTCGAGATGCTCGGATTATTGCTACTACTAGCGTTTTCGCTTACGGCATTTGGCATTGTTATTGCTAGTCGCATGCAGCGCATGGAAAGTTTCCAGATGGTTATGGCCTTGGTTCTCCAGCCCATGCTGTTTTTATCGGGAGCAATTTTTCCGTTAGACGCGCTGCCCGGGTGGCTCACCGTATTAACTCTGCTCAATCCGGCCACTTACGGAGTTGACGCCATTCGTCGAACAATTCTTCCGCAATCCACTCCGCTCGAACTCTTTGGCGAAGTAGTTCCGATTTGGCTTGACGCGGTGATCACCCTTGGATTCGGTGTGGCTATGCTGGCGCTGGCCGTAAAACTTTTCGGAAAGACTGAATAAATGACTCGTCCGATTAATCACGCCTGGCAACTCGCCGAGCGACCCGCCGGTCTTATCAACGACCAAACCTTTACTTTGGTCGAAGAATCGGTACCGGAATTAGTCGATGGCGAGTATCTCGTCCGCAATGTGTACCTATCGGTCGATCCCACCCAACGGACTTGGATTCGCGAGGAGCCCAGCTATTTACCTCCGGTGGGCATTGGCGAAGTCATGCGGGCGGGCGCCATCGGTGAAGTAGTGGAGTCGCGTAACGCGGAGTATCCAGTGGGCACATTCGTAACCGGACTTCTGGGTTGGCAGGAATATTCTCGTTTGCACGAACCAATCAATATCGTGCCCGCGGGAATTCCGCTGCGGCCGATGATGGGCGTATTCGGCGCCACCGGCATCACCGCTTATTTCGGCATGCTTGAAGTGGGTGGTCCGCAAGCAGGCGAAACCGTTCTCGTATCGGGTGCCGCCGGCGCGACCGGTTCGGTCTATATTTCTGGCCGAGAAATAGCAAGCGCCTCGAGTAGAGACTCAATCGGATGGAGGTCGTTGAGTGGTATGACGTGTGCTGCCGCATACCCCAAATTTTTTGCGGGAAACATCGATATTTCCGAAACTTCGATCCAGCCCACAATCACTGCATCAATGCAATTATCACAAGACAATATTTTAGTTACCCTATCGTAGCCATTAATGAATATCTGAACAGTGGCAAAAAATCCTTTATGCAATGCAACAATAAGTTGCGATTCATTATAAATCGCATTCAAGAATTGCCACTCTTGGCCACCGCCGAAGCCGCTCGTTTTGACTTCAACAATACGACCACCAATTCGAAAATCAAAATTATCATAATTCCCGGCCTGTTGCTCGAAATCATGATCGATTTCTCTTGCAAGCAAAAAATCTTCAAAAATCATTTGCCCAATTGTTCCTAATGTGATCATAGAAAGGCGTTGCTGATCCGAAAGACCAAAACGATCAAATTCAAATTTGAGGCGTTGTTCTGCGTGTGCACGCGCGCCAACAACCAATTGCGAGGAGATCTTTAATTTTATTGCCGACTCGCGGAATTGGTTCATGAAACTGACGCTAAGAGTCTTTCGCTATAGTCTGCCATCACGTGTAAATTTGATTTTTTGACGGCAACTTCAATTGGTATTGTGAGAAATACTTTCGGAACCCCATTCGCCACTGTTGGATTCAAAAGTACGACGTGCGTTGAATCATACGTAAATTTTACCGACAGATTTTGTCGATTTGGAATTTTTGCATGAATTGAAGCCGGTATATATAAAAGGTTCTCTTTTGCATCGATAAGCTTCATGTCATTATCGCATGTCGCATATTCAATCGGATAAATGTGATGAATCTCCCAGCCTTCCCGACGCCCATTTGAGTTCCAATCCAGTGACTCCTGCCTTACTCTCGCTGATCGCTCTGGACTAAATATTGCCGCACCAGCAGCACCCGCAAGCATGACAAGATTATTTTCATAAACCTTGAAACCCGCCACAGAGCTCAACATTGAAACTATTTGCTGTGATTCATTACGCCAATTGCTCCAATCGCGCTTATCAACTTTTTCGAGGCTCATGGTTAGATCCATTTTGGCCCGGAGCGTTGCTTGCAACTGCAGACGTCCGAGAGCTTTAAGCCGCCTGTATGACCTTATTAACGTCACTTTTGTCGGCAAAGATAATTCTCTGTCGGTGACAATGAGCATCATTTCATATATGTTAAGCATGTCTATCTCAGTAAGAAGTGCGTGAATCTCCTCAATGAACTCATCACCGAGAGATTTTTCAACCGCTTCGCCAATTAATTTGTCCCTATTCCTCGTTTTCCCAGCATTGAGGATTTCGACTGCACTTTGCGTGA
>JBCKKA010000018.1:0-24302 GCA_038904515.1 Acidimicrobiia bacterium
GGAGCGGGGCCGCTGGGTAGTTTGAATCCTTCATCGTCGTCGGAATCGTTGATGACTGACGAAGAAGTAGAAGCAGTCGTGCGTCAACTACTAGAAGACCAAGGGGACACTGACGACGGGGACACTGACGACGGGGACGACGGTGACGACGGTGACGACTCTGAAGACGGTGACGACGGTGACGACGGTGACGACTCTGAAGACGGTGACGACTCTGAAGACGGTGACGACGGTGCTGATGACGATGACGACACCGATGATGATGACACTGATGACGATGACGACACCGATGATGATGACGACACCGATGATGACGACGATGATGATGACGACACCGATGATGACGACGACACCGATGATGATGACGACACCGATGATGACGACGATGACGACAACGACTGAAGGATTAGACTCCGTTAACAATTAAGTGATCGGGACCTTTAGTTACGACGTAATCAGCCAGCGCTTGTTCGTTCACGATGTGCTCACGCAGGTTGGGAAGATTGATTTCTCGCCACGTTAACTCGGCAATGGCGTGGCGTTGCTGTTCAGACAGTTGTGCCATGTCTTCGTAAAACCCTTCGCCCGCCGCGCACATTTCGATAAATCTGTTAACAAACCACTTCTGCTGAAGTTCTTCAGAGGCAGTTATGAATACTCCCAAATCAATCAACGACTCGCCCTGATGCAAAACATGTAGCCCCTCCAAAATCACTACATCAGTAACACCAACTTCTTCAGTTACGCCAGTGATGATGTCGTAGTGGTCGTGTGAATAAACCGGAATACTTATTTCTTCGCCGGCTCGTAGTGCGGTAAGTGCGGCCCGCAGCGCCGCAGTGTCGTAACTTTCGGGGAAACCTTTGCGCATAGACAAGCCCCGCTGATTAAGAATCGAATTCGAGAATAAAAACGCATCAGCACTGAGCACTACCACCGATGTTGACTCGTCGGTGGTTAGCGCAATGACGAGAGCCTGCGCGAGAACCGACTTGCCCACCGCCACACCGCCCGCGATTCCTACCACCATCGGACGCGATCGATGGACTCGAATCTGGTTCACAATCGAAGAAACCGCCGCGTTCATCGGGATATTTATAGTGGATGGATCCTACGGGGTTCTTACCCAGTAGCGTGCTTAGCCATGTCGTACCGAGCAGTGATTTTTGACCTAGGTGGAGTGATGATGCCGTCGCCCCTCGACGCCTTTCGCGCCTACGAATCTGAAGCCGGACTCCCCCATCGATTCTTAAGCGAGATCGTCTTGGCCGGCGGTGAAAACGGCGCGTGGTCGCAACTTGAACGAGGTGAAATGAACCTCGAAGAATTTGCCGACACTTTCGAATCGGAATGCGCCATGGCGGGGGGCACGGTCGTGGTAGCCGACTTATTCGCCAGCATTACTCAAGCCAGTGCACCCCGGCCCGAGATGCTCACCGCGGTGCGTCGCATTCGCGCCGAGGGCTTAGCGGTTGGTGCGCTCACTAATAACTGGCGCGATACCAAACCCGGTGAACCGGCACCCAGTGCTGGATCGGACCAAACCGTTACTTTTCTAGGCGAACTTTTCGATGTGGTGGTGGAATCGGCCGTTGAAGGAATCCGCAAACCTAATCCAAAGATTTACGAAATCGCGTGCGCGCGACTTAATGTTGAGCCCCCCGAAACCGTCTTTCTCGACGATCTCGGTACCAATCTAAAACCGGCTCGTGCTATCGGCATGACCACGATCAAAGTGGGCGATCCGTTCGTAGCATTAGCCGAGCTCGAAGCCATTTTAGAGTTTTCCTTGCAGGAGTCGTAATGGAACTTTTTTTGGTTCGCCACGCCGAGCCAGTACGAGTTGTTAATTCTGACGGTCCGGCTGATCCCGAACTCACCTCGGCTGGTAACGAACAGGCCGAGCGGTTGGCCGCGTGGTTGGTCCACGACAGTATTGACCGCGTGATGAGTAGCCCGATGTTGCGGGCGCGTGAAACTGCCGCCCCACTAGCGACTCGGTTGGGGTTAGAGGTAGTTATTGAACCCCGCATAAGCGAATACGATGCTCACTCGAATGAGTACATACCGGTAGAAGAACTTCTCGTCACCAACCCCGACTGGAAACACGAACTCGCCGCCGGTCAGTGGGCCGAAGCCGGTGGTCCTACTCCCGAAGAGTTTCAGGCCACAGTGGTTGCGGGATTCGAATCGATCATCGAACAATCTTCCGGCCAGCGAGTGACGGTGGTATGCCACGGCGGAGTAATCAACGTCTACCTAGCCCATGTACTTAACAACCCTATGCAGATGTGGTTTTATCCGCATTACACCTCGATAAGCCGTGTGCACGCGTCGAGATCGGGGGTGCGCAGTATTGGCAGCGTCAACGAGACCGCGCATCTACACGCTACGCGTGGGTCGTTCGACTAGCGATTAACTAGCGCAATAAACATCGGCGGCCACACCGGTGTGATCTGACGCCCACACCAAACCGCCAGGTCCACCTACGGCCGGTTGTGAACCAAATAGCCCAGTTCCCAATCCGTTGTTATTGGAATCATTAGACGAATCAAACGCGACCGAACAATCTGTCGTTGATTTAACAAAAATAAAATCAATGCGGTCTGATTGTTTGGCGTTGGGGTCCTTAAGCACCTCAATCGATTTATCGTCCCGACCCGAAGTGCAATTAATGCCCGTATCACTAGCGCACTCAGCATTTCCGGCCGACAAAAAAGAGTCAACCCAGCCTTTGGCAATAATGCTTTTGTACCGACCGGATACGGACGAAACATTGAAATCTCCCATTAGTACTCGCAGCGCGACTTTTCCTTTCACTTGCTCGGCAAGATTTACGGCTACATCGGTCTGACACTGAAATAGCGATGTCCCTTCAGTGCATGGAGGCAGGCAACCTTTGCAACCACCACTGAGTGGTGCGGCTTCTGGATCCCCGTCTTGATGGGTAACTACCAACGCCACATTACCGAGAGCCGATTTCAGTACCACGAGCGATGCTGTCCGGAAACGCCCGGCCAGTTTCACTACCTTGGTGCTTTTAACCGGAAGCGTGGTCAAAACTTGCTCGGTATCCAAACTGCGAGGAGTGGTAAATACCATTCGATAATTACCCTGACAAAATTTAGGTTGAATTTTTTTAATTAAATTATTCAAGTTGGCGTTGATCTCTTGAAGACCAACTATCTCTGGGCACTTGGCTGCTTCCAATTGAGTGGCTAATAACTTCACTCGATCCGGCGACTGGCAATAATTCGTCTCGGCTGCACAAAACACTCCGTGCAAAAGGTTGAAATTGACGACGCGTAGCGTGGGCGCCTTTGCGCGCGCGTTACTTGATCCACTAGTCAGTACCAATCCGCTCACGACAATCCCAAACACCAGCGCAAGCGCAAGCACAAGGCGAGCAAAACCGGATTGCCAGTTTTTTCTGTGATTCATTACCGCCTTCACCCCCATGAGCAGTCCTTTTTGCCGCACTACCGCGAGTCGTTCGACTAGCGATTAGTTGCGAATAAGTGAGATTAGGCGCAGCACTTCTAGGTAAAGCCAAACCAAAGTTATAGTAAGACCGAAGGCACCGTACCACTCCATATAGGCCGGTGAACCGGCGAGCGATGCTTGGCGAATGAATTCGAAGTTGAGGAACAGCATTAGCGCGGCAACTCCCGCAATTACAAAACTAACGATTATTCCTAGTGGTGACGGCTCGTTCCAGAACATGATGTTGACTCCGAACAAACTCATCAGAAATCCCGCAATATACATAAATAAAATCCCAAAGACTGCGCCCATAACCACCATGGTGAATTTTTTGGTGACCTTAACTACTCCGGTGACATAGAGGATCAGCGTTGTAATAAAGACTCCCACTGTTACTAAGACCGCCTGTAAAACGATTCCGTCCCAACGAGCCTCAAACATGTGTGAGATTGCGCCAAGTACTACGCCTTCCAAAATTGCGTAGATCGGAGCTGCGATCGGCGCGCTTTTCGGCATGAAAATACATACCATTGCCACCCCGAATGCCGCCAACAACGCCACGATGAGCCAAGGCGGAGTGGTGATGGTGTTATTAGCCAAGACCGTTACCTGCGACCAGCCGAAAACGCCACCCACTACCAACAAGAGCACCAACACGAATGTGCGGGCGAAGGTGCCGTTAGCGGTCATCAATCGAGCATCGCGAGCATTAGTGACGCCATTCCCTTGAGCACTCGCGGCAGCAGCCCAACCGGCTTGATCTTCTTGGCGAATTTTGTCGAATCGTTTCGTGCTGAGTACGGGATTAGCCATGGTTTGACTCCTGTCTAGATTTACCTTGTCGGTCCTTAGTGCAAATTATAGGCAGAAGAAACTCAAAAATACCGTCAGTGCCCAGGGAGGAATCCTCCGCTTGCTCCGCACTAGACCCTATTTATGCTAATTAGTAAATATAATTGACTTTTATAATTTCAGTTTCGACTCAACCCGCTTTAATAATACCGCATTCAGCGCGACTGCAACAGAATCACCTGACATGAGAAGCGCGGCGATCGCTGGACTCAACACCCATCCGGAATAAGCATAAAATGCACCTGCGGCAACTGGGATTGCCAGTCCATTGTAAATTGCCGCCCACGCAAGATTTTGTTTCATTTTGCGTACAGTCGCTTTAGAAAGACGGATTGCCGCAACGATGTCATACGGATCTGATTTCATGAGAACAGTGTTTGCCGTCTCAATAGCCACATCAGTACCCGCGCCGATTGCGATACCGATGTTTGCTTGCGCAAGTGCTGGCGCGTCGTTCACCCCGTCTCCAACCATCGCCACGAATTTCCCTTCGTCCTGCAATTTTTTCACGAAGCTTGCTTTGTCTTCCGGCAAGACTTCCGCGAAAATTCTCTCGATGCCGAGTTCTTTCCCTACACCATCCGCAACCATTTTATGGTCGCCAGTAATCATCACCGTTTCAATGCCGAGCTGTTTTAATGCCACGATCGTTCTTTTGGAGTTTTCACGGATTGGGTCTGCAACTCCAATAATGCCTGCGACGACATTATTCACAACAATAATGCTCAAAGTCTTTCCTTCAGAAAAAAGTTTATCAATTGCCTTTCTCTCGTTATCAACTTTAATATCCCGATCTCGTAAAATTCGTTCCGTGCCAATTAAGATATTTTTTTCGTTTACAAGTGCTTCAAGTCCTAAGCCCGAAAGTGATCTAAAATTCTGTACATTGGATATCTGAATTTTTCTTTTCTCCGCTTCATCAAGAATCGCTTTTGCGATGGGATGATTTGATTTTGCTTCAACACTTGCGGAATACAAAATGATATCTTCTTGTGTAAAATTTCCGAGTGCGATAACGTCCGTTACTTTTGGTTTACCTTCTGTAAGCGTCCCTGTTTTATCAAGCACGATTGCATTTATTTTTGACGCACCTTCAAGCGTCAAGGCGTCTTTGATGAGAATGTTATGTTTCGCACCAAGACCTGTTCCCACCGCTACCGCTGTCGGTATGGCGAGTCCGAGTGAATCTGGACATGCGACCACGATTGTTGCAATGGCAAAGGTGAGTGCAATAACAAAAGTAGTGCCGACGGCTATATACCATATGAAAAATACAGTGATACCAGCCCCAATTGCAAACGCAACAAGCCACGCCGCCGCTTTGTCCGCGATCCTTTGCCTGGGCGATTTGGAATTCTGTGCCGTTTCTACCATTTTTATAATAGATGCGAGTACCGTATCCTTGCCAACTTTCGTGGCACGGAATTTCACCGAGCCGGTGTGATTTATTGAACCGCCAACAACTTTGTCGCCGACATTCTTCGTAACCGGCAACGACTCTCCCGTAACAAGTGATTCATCAATTGAAGTTTCGCCTTCAATGATTTCACCATCCACTGGCACTTTATCGCCCGGACGAAGTAGTACGACGTCGCCTTGCATAATTTCCGCACTTGGAATGATTTCTTCTTTCCCATTTCGAATAACAGTCGCTTTTGGCGGAACGAGATCAAGAAGCGCGCGAAGAGAGTCGTATGTTCCTTTTCGTGATTTCATTTCCAGCCAGTGTCCGAAAAGAACAAAAGTAACGAGCATTGCCGCAGCCTCATAAAATGTGTCTTCTATTCCTTGAAGCGAGAGGAAGATGCTCCCGAAATATGCCGCGAGCACACCCGTCGCGATAAGCACCGCCATGTTGAGTTTGCGTGCCTTGAGGGAATAGTAAGTGCCAGTGATAAATATAGAACCCGTCCAAAAAACAATCGGGGTCGTCAAAAGAAAGAGCAACCAATCAACTGGAATCGGCGAAGGTAATTCAATTCCAAAAATATTTTTCCCAACTTGAGAGTAAAGAATAATTGGAATAGCAAGCGCGAGCGAAATTAAAAATCGGCGGCGCATGTCCGCTTCCATTTCCTTCGCCATCTCCGGATTCGTCATCGCGGACTCGTGATCCATGTGCGACATTTTGGACATATCGTGGCCGCCATGAGTATCAGACGATTTTCTTTGGGGAATTAAATCCATGCCACAGCCCGGACATTTACATGGTTCGGTCTTCTGCACCTTCTGATGCATCGGGCAGGTATATGCCGTCTCTTTTTTTTCTTGCATTGTATGATAATTTTGGTTCATAAATTTTATTTAATCAAAGCGCGATTTTGGCTTCCGCAAAATCGCTCCATATTCTTAATCCGAACAAGCTACTACTGGTGCCCGGGGAGGGACTCGAACCCTCACGCCCCATTACAGGGCCGGCGGGTTTAAGCCGCCTGCGTCTGCCGTTCCGCCACCCGGGCTACTCCCGAGGGTAGATCAGCGGAGTGGGCTAAGGACGCGCCACCGGCGGCTTCGAGCAGGGCGGTACGAAAACGCAAGGCCACTTCACCCTCCAAATTATTGACCGCGAGGATTCCCTCTACGAGATCGGCCGCGACCGCTTCGGGAGAGCGATCGGTGAGAACCACTGAGATCACCGCGCCGCCGGGGAAGCGTTTGATGGAGCGAGGAACGCCAGGAATTCGGGGTGGGCAGCGAAAAGCGGGGACGACAAGGCCGGCAGCACGGGTAGCCGCCGATAACCGGCGCGCGGCACCGGCGAACCAAGAAATTGACGCGGAAATCGACGCGGAAATCGGTGCGGAAATCGGTGCGGAACTCGGTACGGAACTCGGTGCGGAATCAGAAATGTTGTTGGGGGCTTCTCCGCTCATGGTTGCACTATCGCACGGTGGTGTGACACAAACTCCACTGGAGCGAACCGAGCGGCAACGTAGCCTGAAAAGCGTGAACCAACGCCGTCTGCTTCCTTCGCGCCGGAGTCCCCACGACTCTGAGATCCGTCGCCTCGCGTTGCCCGCCCTCGGCGCGCTCGCAGCTGAGCCCCTCTACGTTCTGGTTGATACCGCCATCGTGGGGCGCCTCGGCATTGAACCGCTGGCCGGACTCGCGGTAGCGGGCATCGTACTCACCGCTATGTACGGCATTTGTAACTTCCTCGCCTACTCCACCACGGCATTGGTGGCCCGACGCGTCGGCGCTAACGACCCGCGCGGTGCGGCCGAGCTAGGAGTAGATGGCGCGGCCGTAGCCCTTAGCTTAGGAATCGCGCTGATGATTATCGGCTTACTCGGCGCCCCGCTGATTGTCGACGCCATGGGCGCATCAAGTTCGGCCGCGCCTTACGCACTTGAATATTTACGCATAAGTTTATTCGGAGCCCCCGCGATGTTGTTCATGCTGGCTGGTTCGGGATATTTACGAGGGCGACAAGACACTCGCACCACGCTGGTAATTGCCGTGGCGGCCAACATAATCAATCTCGCACTAGAGCTAATTTTTGTTTACGGACTCGATGCGGGAATAGCGGGATCGGCATGGGGAACCGTGGTCGCCCAGTGGGCCGCGGCCATTGCGTTTGCCGTGATAATGGTTCGCTCAGTACGCGCCACTGGTGCTCGTCACCGACCGCGGCTATCGGGTATGCGTCATACCGCAGTAGTTGGTGGACCTCTAATCGTGCGCACGCTCGCGTTGATCTTCGTTTTTCTTGCCACCACCAATCTCACCGCGCGTATCTCTGATAGTGCAGTAGCGGCGTATCAGATCGCGTTTCAGATATTCATTCTGCTCGCGCTAACGGTCGACGCGCTGGCCATCGCGAGTCAAGCGCTGATCGGAAAATTCCTCGGTGCTAACGATCCCGACTCCGCACGCGCGTCAGCGCGGCGCATGCTCGAGTGGGGGGTACTAGTCGGGCTGATACTTGCAGTCGTACTCACGGTTTTCCGGTACGACCTCGTCGCCATATTTACTAATGATTCCGCCACTCGTGAATTAGCCGCGCAGATGATTTTGGTCGTGGCCGCGCTGCAACCACTCAACGCCGTAGTGTTCGTTCTCGACGGCGTACTGATCGGCGCCGGTGATCAACGCTTTCTTGCCGTCGCCATGGTGATAGCCACGATCGGAGTATGGATTCCCGCGGTATTGATAATCACCGAATTAGGTGGCGGGCCGGTGGCGTTATGGGGTGCGCTCGCGTTGTTCTTCGTCGCACGCGCGGTGGGCTTGGGAATTAGGTTCCGGAGCCACGCGTGGGAAGTAAGTGGCGCGAACCGGCGCTAACCCCGATACATTCAGCGTATGAATCTTCAGTCTAAAAATCCACCTAACCGTCAGACCGACCCTCACTTTGCCCACCGAATGAGCGAGGCCGCATGAGCGAGGCCGCGTGAGCGGACAACTGCATATTGAGCGCCATGGTCGGGTTGCCATTCTCACCCTCGACGATGTCGACCGCCGCAACGCGCTTAGCGGTGAACTCGTTGCTGCCATCGTGGCCGCAGTAGCCGACTGTGAGGCCGACGCGGAAGTGGGCGCACTGGTCGTTACCGGCGCGGCACCAGCATTTTGTTCGGGTGCCGATGTCGCCGCGCTGGATGCGCTCAGCGGAAGTGGCCAAGGAACGGGTGATGTACGCGACATTTACGCAGGTTTTTTAGCGGTGCGCGACTGCTCGTTGCCAACGGTGGCGGCAGTTAATGGCCCCGCGGTGGGGGCAGGGTTTAATCTCGCTTTAAGTTGTGACTTGCGTTTAGCCAGCCCCAACGCGCGCTTTGATTCTCGTTTTGCCCGTATTGGTTTACATCCCGGTGGTGGCCATGTATGGATGCTTGACCGCGCGGTCGGGCCACAAATAGCGGCGGCGATGGTGCTCACCGGTGAACGACTTAACGGTGAAGAAGCGGCCGCGTGCGGCTTGGTCTGGAAATGTGTACCCGAAGACGAATTGTTAAATACCGCTATCGACTTGGCGGCCAAAGCGGCCGAAATACCGCGCGAGTTGGCGCGATCGATCAAACAAACGCTTAAGGACGCCCCTTGGTTGCCCGACTTAACCAGCGCCGTAGCGGTCGAGTGGGAGCGCCAGCAGAAGTCATTGGCGGAACGGGACCCCCAATCATAACTTGCGCATAAATTTCGTCGCGGCGCTCTTGCCATTCTTCGGAAGTAATGGCGTAGCGAACATGGTCTTCCCAAACTCCACGAATCTGAAGGAACCGTTGCGAGGTGCCCTCCTCGCGTAAACCGAGTTTCTCGGCTACTCGGCGGCTGGCATGATTACGCGGAACAACGGCTACTTCCACGCGGTGCAAGTTGATAGTTTCGAACGCGTAGCGCAAGATCACCGCCACCGCTTCGGGCATGTAGCCCTGACCGGCGTGGGCTTCGTCAATCCAGTAACCCACATTGGCCGACTGAAACGGACCTCGTTGCAAGCTGCCCAAACTCACTTCACCCACGAACGGGCCCTTGTCGGATAAGAAAATCCCGAACCCGTAGCCCGCGTCAAAGTGGCGCTGGCGGTCCCACGCGCTACACCGAACTCGGAACGCTTCGGCGTCATGAACTGGATCGGATGTGCCCATCTCGGTAAAGGGCTCCCACGACTCCAGCCAGGACCGGTTGGCCTTTCGCACCGCTTGCCACTCCGCCCAATCGCCGGCAGTCAAAGGCCGTAAGGTCACTCGGGACCCCGGCAAAGATGTATTTCGTCGCATAAATGGCAGGCTACCGAAATCGGCCTACGCTCGCACCTATGGGAAAAACGGAAATGCCCGAACGCTTGGTCTGGCTCGATCTTGAGATGACGGGTCTAGAGGTGAGTGAGCATGTCATCGTCGAAATCGCCGCCCTCGTTACCGATAATGACCTCAACCCTATCGACGCGGGGATTGACATCGTGGTCCACCAACCCCCCGCGCTCATGGCCCGCATGCCGGAAATCGTGCACGCCATGCACACTAAATCGGGTCTCCTTGCTGAGATCGAAGTGTCGACCACCAATCTTGAATCAGCGGGCGAACAGGTACTCGCTTATGTGCGCAGCCATATACCCGAGGCCGGCCACGCGCCCCTCTGTGGCAATTCCATCGGTATTGACCGGCGGTTCTTGAGCGCGTATTTACGCGAATTGGATGACTATCTGCATTACCGCATAATTGATGTCTCGTCCTTTAAAGAACTCTGCCGGCGTTGGTATCCCGACATTTATCGGGGACGACCAGATAAACACGGAACCCACCGCGCCCTCGACGATATTCACGCGTCGATTGCCGAAATGGCGTACTACCGCAAAAATATGCTGGTGTCGCTTAAGTCGACTGCATCCGACGCGTAAAACTCCCAAAATAAATCCAGAAACAAATCCCAGAAACAAAATCGGGAACAAAATCAGGAGTGAACCGGCTAGCTGAACTTAAGCTAGGAATAAACTGGTGACCACGGTTCGAGCAGTAACTGCACCACCGAACGAGTAGGCGATCCCCCGCTAAAACCTCGAGCCACTTCACTGGCCGCATTGGCCACGCGCGCCACTTCAGCATCATCAGGTGAACGACCGGCTCGTTGGGCGGCGGTAAACACCGCTCGACTCGCGCGCCGCGCCGCGCATCCGGCCTCCCGACTTTGGCGTTGATGGCGTAACGATTGATCAATGGCGATAGTGGCTCGCCACCAATCAACTTCATCGCACAAAGCATCTAAATCGAGCGCCAGCGCGACCTTTTCGATGTCAGATCCACTCAAATTTTCCAGTGCCGCCACGAACTGTTTCATCTCACTAGAGGCCATCGGAGAAGTCTTGACTACCCAGCCACCAAATTGGTGGATTTCCGTCTCGTTTAGGCGATAGAACGAGCCAAACCGTCGAGAATATCGGCCTCCGAGACCAATATTTCTTCAATTCCAAAGGTGCGGATGATGGCCACCAGAACGATTAAACCCCCCACGATTACCTCCGCCCGTTCCGGTTCGAGGCCCGGGTTGAATTTTCGTTCCGCTACCGATTCCAGGGCCAAAGTGCGAAATACATCTTCGGCGATCACGCGGGTGATCGGAAAGTGATGAATCTGGTCACGGTCATAATCCTTTAATCCTTGTTCAACGGCGGCAACGGTTGAGAGTGTGCCCGCGAGCCCGAGAACGGTTTTTGCTTCGCCCATGCGAGGAATTGCTTGCCGTACGCTTGCAAGTTCATCGCGTACGACCGAAACCGCGTTAGCCAACTCTTCGGGCGCCGGCGGATCCGACGGCAACCACCGTTCGGTAATGCGCACGCAGCCCATGTCTAGCGAACACAGTTCTTCGGGCGCGTTGGTTCCGAATACAAACTCAGTCGATCCACCGCCAATGTCGATAGTTAAGAACGGAGCCGGATGAGTCAAACCGATGGTTGCTCCCGCGAATGACAGCTCGGCTTCGGCTTCACCTGACAATAATTCGGGAGTTACTCCCAGAGCGGCGTGTGCGCGTGAAAAAAACTCGTCACTGTTCGTCGCGTCGCGCGCGGCACTAGTAGCAGTAGCCCGTACTTGGTCGGCGCCAAGTTCGTCGATAACCGTGCGGTACTCGGACAAAACTTTTACCGTGCGCTCAATAGCTTCGGGTGCCAATGTGCGAGTGGCATCAACGCCCTGTCCCAAACGAGTTATGCGCATAAGTCGCGCCACGGTTATCAACTCAGCGGTAGGGCCGGCCAATTCGGCAATCAGCAAACGTACCGAGTTGGTGCCGATATCGATGGCCGCAACCCGATTCACGAAGTTGCCAATCGCTCGTCGACCCAAGCTCCGACCGGATCGTCACCTCCCGCGAGATACCACGCGTAATGGGCGTGTAAACATTTCACTCCCGTTCGAGTTCCACCTACGCCGCCCGACGGACGCGGACCAATGTGGTCGGCCGCTATCGTCGCGTCCCGAATGACGGCGTACTTATCGTGGGCCGCGCGCAATTCGTAAGGGTCTACCTCGGCTTCGGCCGCGCGCACTCCCCCCGCGGCTTCAAGACGAGAGACCGCGAGTACTAATTCTGGGCCGATCAACCAGTAGCGAGTGGGCATGGGCGTGCCGTCGTGAGTAAACGCGGCATTACACAAAACCGTAGGTGCCCCCTCGGCGTCGCGTACCACGATCTCGAATTTGGCGGTTGGTTCGCGTCCTAGCCGATCGGTAACCGCGGCCAGATCGCTTTCGCTCACGATCCTTTCGCTCACGATCCTTTTGCTCACGATCCTGGTTAGAAATCTAGCGGGTTATTTCTTAGATTTTTTTGGCGCGGTAGTAGTGACGGGAATAGTTGTCGGCGGACTGAGAACGAGGGGGGCTTGGGGTACCAACACATACTGAGTTTCGCCCGGCCGCGCTAATCCGTACTGCTCACGCGCGATGCGCTCCAGCTCAGCATCGCCGCGCAAAGCTTTGGTATCGACCTTAAGTTTGCGAGTGGCTTGATTAATCGTTTCGAGGCGTTTATCAGCAGCGCTCGTTTGCTGCCACTGAGCAATCAAAGTTTTCGTGGGGAAAACGAATACCCCTAAGCCCACTAAACCGGTAAGAGTGAGGGTGACAATCAGAACACGCGAATACCGACGAGATGAAGCCGGTTTTTTAGTAGCCCGTTGAGGGGATCGGCCAGGGGATCGGCGAGGTGGTCGAGCCGAGCCGGTCGGGCTATGTGCAGATCGGCGGGTCGAATGAGATCGCTCAGCCATGTTCACCACCGTGGCCCGCCAACGCGGCTCCTCCTAGATAGGTCGCGTGGGCCGCGAGGTGCTCTTCAATGCGCAAGAGTTGGTTGTACTTAGCCACCCGATCACTACGCGCCGGAGCGCCAGTTTTAATCATTCCGCAATTAGTAGCGACCGCCAGATCGGCAATCGTTACATCTTCGGTTTCACCACTCCGGTGAGAAAGCACCGACGCGTAGCCATTACGCAATCCAAGGGCAACCGTGTCAAGAGTTTCGGTGAGAGTGCCGATTTGATTTACCTTTATCAAAATTGCGTTGGCAATACCCTGATCAATTCCTTGTTGTAACCGTTCAGGGTTAGTAACAAAATTATCGTCACCGACGAGTTGAATTGAATCGCCTAAGCGCGAAGTAAGCGCCGCCCAGCCGAGCCAGTCGTCTTCGGCCATTCCGTCTTCAATAGAAACGATTGGATAACGATCAACTAAATCAGCAAGAACATCGATCCACTCGTCGGCGGCATAACTTTTCCCTTCACCGACTAAACGGTACTGGTTGTCTTCGTAAAGTTCGGTGGCGGCCACATCGAGAGCAATAGAAATATCAGTACCGGGGTTATAACCGGCGGCTTCGATAGCCGTCATGAGCAAACCGACTGCCGCTTCGTTAGATTCGAGGTTGGGAGCAAAACCCCCTTCGTCACCTAGACCGGTAGAAAGTGAACGATCCCGTAAGAGTTGTTTTAGCGCGTGGTAAGTCTCGGTCCCCCAGCGCAGTGCTTCGCTAAAACTGGTCGCGCCCACTGGTGCCAACATAAATTCTTGGATATCGATATTAGAATCCGCATGGGCGCCACCATTGAGAACATTCATTAGCGGCATCGGGAGTACATGAGCATTGGCTCCCCCGAGATAACGGTAGAGCGAAAGTTCGCATTCGTCGGCCGCGGCATGAGCAATTGCTAGCGACACTCCTAAAATTGCGTTAGCCCCCAGCCGACCTTTGGTTGAAGTGCCATCAAGCAAACACAACCGATCGTCGATTAGCCGCTGGTCATCGGCGTCGAGTCCGAGAATGGCGTCGGCAATTTCGCCGTTGACATTTTCGACCGCAAGCCGAACCCCTTTACCGCCGTAGCGATCACCGCCGTCGCGCAGTTCGACTGCTTCGTGAGCGCCGGTGCTAGCCCCACTCGGAACCGCGGCGCGGCCGCGTGCCCCCGAAAGCAAAGTGACCTCTACTTCAACGGTGGGATTGCCGCGCGAATCGAGGATCTCGCGCGCCATAACTTGGGCAACAGAACTCACGATTCACCTCCCGGAGCGATATAAAATCATTTCAGGTTTGTGGGGCTGATGTGACCAATGAGGCTGAAAGCCTCTCTAGTGGATAATCAGGTTACCCCTAATAAGGGGCGATAGAAAGACCTAAAAATATTGGCTAGCAAGGGTAATACCATCAAGGCATGACCGCCGAACCCGCTTCCGAGGTATTTCTAAACCCCTTTGAAGAGGGATTTTTCGATAATCCCTACGAGCAGTACCGGCGTCTACGCGAAAAAGCTCCGATACACCAAAGCCCAGTCGGTCCCTGGACGCTACTGCGCTACGAGGACTGTTCGCGACTATTGCGCGACCCCAGCTTGTCGGTAGAAGACAAAAACTCCACCGTAAGTTTACGCAACGAAAAATTTGACGCGGCCGACATTGAGCGTAACGATCGGGGCAGCAAGGCCATACTAAATATCGATCCACCCGACCACACTCGTATTCGCCGTTTGGTTTCGAAAGCATTTACGCCGCGCCGCATCGAAGAACTAGTTGGCACCACGAAAACTTTGGTTGACAACATGCTTGACGAAATTGAAGCTAAAGGTAGCCTCGACATTATTCCCGACTTGGCTTTTCCGCTGCCGTTTGCAATTATTTCAAGAATGCTAGGAATGCCCGAAACCGATAGTGAAAAAGTTCGGGAGTGGTCGCACACGCTAGTTAAAACGCTAGAACCCATACTCGATCCCGAAGAACTGAAGGGTTTGATGGAAGCCGGCGACTTACTGCGGGGTCGAGTATTAGAAGTAATCGAAGATAAACGCAAAGTTCCCGCTGACGACTTACTCAGCGCGCTTATTGCTGCTGAAGAAGAAGGCGACCGACTGTCGGAGGAAGAATTAATTGATCAAGTGATGCTGCTTTACATTGCTGGCCACGAAACCACTGTCAATCTCATTGGCAACGGGATGCTCGCGCTGCTACGCAACCCTGACCAACTAAAACTTTTACAAGATAATCCCGAATTGATCAACAACGGAATTGACGAATTGCTGCGTTACGACTCACCGGTACAGTTCACTCGTCGAATCGCGCTTGCCGATATGGATATTGATGGCAATACGGTGGTAGGAGGATCAATGATTTTTGCCATGCTGGGTGGTTCTAACCACGATCCCGAACACTTTGGTCCGAGTGCCGACGCGCTCGACCTCACTCGTCGAGAAGCCCCGCACCATCTTTCTTTTGGCGGCGGTATCCACCATTGTCTGGGCGCGGTGTTGGCGCGCATGGAAGGCCGAGTTGGTATTAGCTCGCTAGTCCAGCGTTTTCCGCAGATGAACTTGACTGACGAGCCGGCGGCGTGGAATAGGCGCTTAGTTTTACGGGGGCTTGATAAGTTACCCGTCAATCTCGAAACTTAATTACTTTTCACTTCTCGCCACAGATCGCCTACTTCGTTCGAACTTAGTTTGGCTAAGTCGAGATTACGCGTTAGCGCTAGTTGTTCCATAGCGGTAAAAGTACCTACGAAAGCCGCCGACCACTGTCGCAGTACCGACTCGGCGTCGGTGCCACGAGCGCGAGCCAAAACTACCGCCGCGGCCAAAAAATCGCCTAGGTGGTTGTCGAAGGTTTCCGATCTTTCGCCGTTATCAATGCGATGAGGAGCATCGTGGTCCTCATGTAGAGCCCGTAAAGCGGCATCAGCGGCGGCTAAAGCAGTGGCTTCATCGTCGGCAACCAAACCAATCGACGCGCTTTTGCGCATCAACTTATTGGCGTAAAGGAGAGCCGGTAGACCGGGCGTTATTCCGGCCACGATGGAATCAGAGTCTTTCTCGGCTTTTTTTATTTGCTCCCAGTTCGTCATGACCGCGGCCGTGGTTTCGGCTTCAACGCCAGCGAATACATGGGGGTGTCGGCGAACCAATTTGTCGTGCACGCCGTGAGCGACATCGGCAAAATCAAACGCCCCTGCTTCTTGCGCGAGTATCGCGTGAAAAACGATTTGGTAGAGAAGATCGCCCAGTTCGTCGGCCAGTGCCGCGTAAGCCGAGCTCGCCGCGTCATCACTAACCCCCGCGGGTGCATCGGCCGGGAGTCGGTCGAGCGCTTCGGTTACTTCGTACGCTTCTTCTAGTAAATAGCGGGTCAAGGAGTGGTGGCTCTGTTCGGCATCCCACGGACAACCGTCGGGCCGACGCAACAACTCGGCCAAAGCCACTAATTCGATTACGGCGGGACCAATGGCGCCGGTGCGCGCGGGCACCAACAAACTAGTTAAGTGATCGGGAGCTACTTCACGGCCCAATTCGTTGAGCGGAACCTTGGTTACACTTTCGTCGGGTAGACCTAAGCGCTGGAGAACCGTAACCAATACATCGGGCTCGTAGCGTTCGAGCAGAGTGACGGCCACATCGGCGACCACTAGCCGATGATCGCACTGAGCAATCAGTAACGGGCCACCAGCTTCTAGATCGGAGCCGGACAAGTCGCGTCCATCAACCACTCTTGCACCCGACGCGACAGGGTCAATGCCAACACGAGCCCACGCGGCCTCGGCAAACGAAATGCCGGGTATCACTTGCAGTTCGATTAAGCCGGCGGCGGCGGCCTCGTGCAATAAAACTACAGTGCGTTCGGCGACTGCGGGGCTACCGGGAACCGCGTACACCACCGTTCCGTAAACGGCGGCTTGTTCGCAAAGAGTGGTCACAATTTTAGAATAAGTTTCTTCTAAATTTTCGGCGGCATCATAATGATCATCGAACGCGTTTCCCGACCAGCCGGTAGCCATTAGCTCGGCAATGGCAGGGTGACGAGCAGTACGCACATAGCGTGCGGGCGTCTCTTCGAGCGCGCGCCGCGCGGCAGGAACTAAAAGATCGATACCGCCCGGACCCAGTCCGACCACGACGATGCGGCTAGTCGCCACTATTTCAGCCGCCAGTAATTACAGGTGAATTCGATTTCGCCGACGGTATTGAAGCGGTGGGCGCAGTTACCGAACCGGTACGGCGATCCCAAGTTCCGTAACGAGGGTCGAGCGAAACCTGTACTCCGATTCCGCCGGTCAGCACCGTCTGTAAAATCGCGGCGTTGAGCGCGGTCGTTGAGTTGTCGGTCACTTTTATTAGATGAAATCCGTATTCAGTTTGTACTGGAGCCGAAACTGAGCCCGCCGGTTGCGCGGCGGCGACCGCGGCAAACGGTTCAACGAACTGCTGGCCGTCGATGCAACCCAGTTCGCCACCTTGAGCGGCCGAACCGTCAGTTGAATTCTGTTGCGCCAGCGTGACGAAATCGGCACCGGCATTTAATTGAGAAAGCAAAGCGTCGGCTTCGGCCTGAGTAGCCACCAAAATGTGCGATACATAACGACCCGACGGACATTGAGATGTCGCTTGTTCCACTAAAGCCGGCGATGGATTGGCACTAATTGCCCGCACCAGTAAAGCAACCGGAATCAAATTATTTATTAGGTCGGAGCGAAAATCGCTCGGGAAGGCCGCCACAATTTTAGGGTTGCCAAAAAGTTGGTAAGCAAGAGTTTTAGCTAATTCGCGGTCGGCCGCGGTGGTCTTAAACCCTTGTCGGGCAACTTCGCGCGCGGCCACGGTTTCGTTAATTCTTAAACCAATCCACGACGCCGCTAAAACCGACGGAAGCGAGCCGGTGGTGGTAGCGGCCGCCCCACTCGACTTGGCCAATTCACTACGCAGAGGTTTATTTTCGGCCAGCGCTTTTAGCTCGTCATCAATATTCGATTGTGATACCGATCGACCACTGACCGTGAACGCGGGCGCGCCGTCGGAATCAAGTACCACAATTGCCACCGCCGCCACTGCGCCCGCGAGCAGGACAAGCACAAGAAAAATTGCTAATAGACGTTTCATGATGTTGTTGAGACTATCGGTTCGGGCGCCGAAGATTCGGGCGGGAACAATTCGGCCATAACATTCATAAGCTCTTGGGCCACTTCCTCCGGCGCATTAGATAAGGCCACTACAAACTCATTATCGCGGGTGTGCGATCCGGGGAACAGTCGCGTTAAGCGAACTTGTTTAGAGGCGACCAAGTCGACCCCTCGCAATCGGGCTCGATTTCCCGACACATTCACGCTACGAATTCCAACCCGAATACATTCGCTGCGCAACCGCGCAACCGAAATCAATGCGGCGGCAGGACTAGGTAGTGGGCCATAGCGATCTTCCCATTCAGCTTGTACATCGTTTACTGCGGCTTGAGTTTGGGCCGCGGCAAGGCGGCGATAGGCCTCCATACGCACATCATCACGACCGATGTAATCGGTAGGCAAGAACGCGTTGACCGGAAGATCAACGGTAATTTCGACTGGCACTTCAGGAACTACTCCGGTTAGCTCGCCTACCGCTTCAGTGACTAGTTGGCAATAAAGATCAAAACCTACTGCCGCGATTTGGCCCGATTGTTCACCGCCGAGCAAATTTCCGGCGCCGCGAATTTCAAGATCACGCATGGCGATTTTAAATCCTGAACCCAACTCAGTGAACTCACTAATAGTTTTTAGTCGCTCGTAGGCTTCTTCAGTCAATACTTGGTCGGGAGGATGCAGCAGGTACGCGTAGGCCCGCTGACCGCGTCGACCTACTCGACCGCGTAGTTGGTAGAGCTGCGCTAAACCTAAACGGTCGGCCCGATCGACTACCAAAGTATTTACGGTAGGAATATCTAAACCACTTTCAACAATGGTGGTACATACTAAAACATCAATTTTACGCTCCCAGAAATCAAGAATTACTTGCTCGAGTTGTCCTTCGTCCATCTGACCATGAGCTACGGAAATACGGGCTTCAGGGATTAACGCGCGTAGCCGATCCGCGACGAATTCAATATCACGAACGCGATTGTGTACAAAAAAGATTTGACCTTCGCGCAAGAGCTCTCGGCGGATTGCTTCGGAAATAACCTGATCATTTTCTTCACCGACATAAGTAAGAATGGGTTGGCGATCTTCGGGAGGAGTATTCACCAATGAAAGGTTGCGAATACCGGTTAGCGACAACTCAAGGGTTCGGGGAATCGGCGTGGCCGAAATAGCCAGAGCATCAACTCCTACTCGGAAACGCTTTATTTTCTCTTTATGTTGCACACCGAACCGTTGTTCTTCATCGATGATGAGTAAACCGAGATCGTGGAACTTGATGTCGTCGGACAACAATCGGTGAGTGGCGATGACCACATCGACTTCACCACTAGCCACTTTGGCTACTACTGCACTTTGTTCTTTGGTGCTCAAAAAGCGTGATAACACCTCAACGCGAACCGGATAATTAGCGAAGCGTTCACGAAAGGTTTGCCCGTGTTGGGTGGCGAGCAAGGTCGTGGGCACCAGAATTGCTACCTGTTTACCGTCTTGCACCGCTTTAAAGGTGGCCCGCACCGCAATTTCAGTTTTCCCAAACCCAACATCGCCACAGACCAAGCGATCCATCGGCGTAGCGATTTCCATGTCGGCTTTCACTTCTTCGATAGCCCGAGCCTGGTCGGGAGTTTCCTCAAACGGAAAAGCCGCTTCGATCTCACGCTGCCACGGAGTATCGGGTGCGAACGCGTGCCCTGGGCTAGCTAAACGAATTCGATAGAGAGCAACTAACTCTTCGGCAATATCGCGTACCGCTGATCGCACCCGAGCCTTAGACCGTTCGAAATCGGCACCACCCATCCGGTGAAGAGTCGGAGTTTCACCACCGGTGTAACGACGGACGGTATGCACTTGGTCGGTTGGTACATAAAGTTTGTCGTTACCTTTATATTCAAGTAATAAATAATCACGAGTGGCACCACCGGTTGCGCGTTGCACCATGCCGGCAAATCTTGCTACTCCGTGTGTTTGGTGAACGATGTAATCGCCTGGACTCAACTCATCGTAAAAACTGGGGCCGCGTGCGCGGCTTCGAGCCCGGCGGTGAACTCGACGCCTACCGGTTAAGTCTGACTCGGATATCACCGCAATGCCCGCGCCAGAAATAATGAAACCGCGATCGAGAGATGCCACCACCGCACCGATTGCACCCGGAGTAATCGCCCCCGCCATTACATCGAGTCCGTCGCGACCGAGTGTTTCGATCAGGCGGGTAATCGAGCCGGTTCCTTCCGCGGCCAATACCACACGATTTCCAGCAGCAGAGAGGTCGCGCAAACGCTTAGTAAGACCAATCGAATCGCCCGCCACGGGATCGAAACCGGTCGCCGTCAGGTAGGGCGTATCGGGTCCCTCGGGAGCCAAGAGAACTTGAGTTACTCCCGCGGTCGTATTCCCGAGCAAGCGATCGAACGGCAACGAAAGATGGGGAAAGGTTGTCCCTACCGCGCCCCATGTGCCCGCGAGAGTTTCGGATAACGCGATTTCTTCATCAATAAAGTCTTGGGCTCGATCGCGCGCGCGACGAGGTTCGCACATCAATACCAAAGCTTCGGTGGGAAGAAAATCGGTCAATAAAGTTTCGGAGTCGGTTAACCACGGCAACCATGATTCCATGCCGTCAAAAACTTCGCCTTGGGCTAACCGATCCCAAGCTTGTATTCCCCAGGGATCGCTGGTTTGAAGTTGCCGCGCGCGCGCCATTAAGTCGGGTGTGGGTAACACCTCGCGCGCGGGGAAAATCGTTACTTCATCAATTGAGTGAGTAGAACGTTGATCGGCAATAGCAAACTCGCTTAAGTGCTCTATTTCATCGCCCCATAAATCGATCCGCACCGGATGGTCAGCGGTAGCGGGATAAACATCGAGTATCGATCCGCGCACCGCGACTTCACCCCGACCCTCGACCTGATACTCGCGGCGATAGCCCATTGTTACTAGGCGACCCAAAATTTCGTCGCGGTCGATGTTGGCACCGCGCGTGAGTGTCACCGGATCGAAGTCGCCGGCGGCGGGACCCAGTCGCTGAATTAACGCCCGAATCGGCGCGATGATCACCGTCGGAAAATCGTCATTACGTAATCGCCACAACACTCGCTGCCGGCGACCCATGGTCTCCAGGGCCGGTGAAATCCGTTCGAAGGGCAGGGTTTCCCATGCGGGGAAAGCTTCTACTTCGTGGGCCGGAAGAAAAGCCAACAGGTCGTTAGCCAACCGATCGGCATCGGCTCCCGTGGGTACCGCAACAACTATCGGCCGGCACACACTCGCCCGAGCCAACGCCGCTACGAACAAGCTGCGCGCCGCATCGGGGACCGCTACGACCGGAGCACGCGACACCACGGCTCGCACGGTGGAGTCATCGGCTAGGAGTTGCGCGAGCGATGCTAACGCAGGTTCACCGAGAGATGAATTCGAATCGGTCATCCCCCGTTCCCATGAAATTTGTTCATGGCCGCATCGATACCGTCAGACACAATCAGTTCAGCCGCCGTAACTGCTTCGGCTAGAGTTACGTCGATCTCGGTGCGCTCTCGGGTACTAAATTTTTTTAGCACATAATCGGCGCCGTGTTCTTTTGACGACGGCTTGCCGACACCGATTCTTATTCGCAGAAATTTGTCGCTGTGTAGATGCGACTTAATTGACCGCAACCCGTTGTGGCCCGCGGTACCGCCGCCCACTTTTAGCCGGAGTTGAGCAATCGGCAAATCGAGTTCGTCATGAATAATAATTACTTGCTCGGGTTCAACACCGAAACGCTTCACTAAACGCCGCAAAGCATCACCCGAATCGTTCATAAAGGTGGTGGGAATTGCCAGTGCTACTCGCTGGTCTCCGATACGAATCTCGTCAACCAAAGCTCGTTCTTTTTGGTTGCGCAAACTCGCACCGTGTCGTTCGGCTAACTGAACAACGATTTCAGCACCGACATTATGCCGAGTGCGTTCGTATTCTTTACCGGGATTACCCAAACCAACGATTAACCAGTTGGCTGAAGTGCCCGTGCGCGGCGCGGCGCGATGCCAGCGCACCGATCAGCCTTCGCTATCTCCGCTACCGCCATCATCGGTCGCGTCGGACGATTCACTCGTAGTCGGATCGTCAGAATCCGACTCACCTTCGCCTTCGGCGCCCTCCACCCCTTCTTCCTCGATGGGTTCAACCACCACTCGGGGTAGAACAACTTGCGCGACCAATGTTTCGAGATCGAGAGTGGTGACCACGCCGGCGGGCAAGGCGAGTTCGCCCACTCGCAACTGACCGCCAATGTCGAGTGCACCTACATCGTGCTCCACTGAACCAGGAATATTTTGGGGCATGGCTTCGATGGGAAGCGTAAAGATCAACTGCTCCAACAAACCGCCGGAACGCACCCCTTCAGGTTCTCCGGTAAGCGTGAGCGCGACCTCGGCCGCTACGGCGACATCAGTGCGCACGCGCACGAAGTCGACATGTATAAATTCGCCGCGAATGGCGTGGCGATGTACTTGCCGAGCTAAGGCCAGCTGCTCATCGCCGTCGACCTTTAAAGTGATCAAAGTGTTAGCGCCCCCCGCTAGTATCGTGCGCAGTTCGCGCGCCAAAACCGTTATCGCCAGAGTTTCGGTGCCGAGTCCGTAGACCACCGCGGGAACTTTGCCGGCGCGACGAATTCGCCCTGACGGGCGCGAACCTCGCTCAATCCGTTTTTCGGTGTTAAGAACCGCATCCGCCATGGCGTCGCGTGACCTTTCGTTGTGGAACCCGATTGGCTCCTGAGGAATAACCATTGTGGCCGGTCGCGACCCTCCGAGCCAAGTCGTCGGCCCAAGGTGCCACCGCGCAAGGCCTAAACGTTGTCGCCGCGGAAGATCTCGCTAACCGAAGTGTCCTCGAATATGGCGTCGAGCGCCTCGGCGATTATCGATGCGATAGAGAGCACCGTGAGGTTTTCGAAGCGTTTTTCAGTAGGAATCGGAAGAGTGTTCGTGACCACCACTTCTCGCACGGGTGCATCACGCAAGCGCTCAATTGCCGGTCCCGACAAAACGCCGTGGGTAGCAGCAATGCGAACATCGGTGGCGCCCCGATCCATTAGTAAGTGAGCCGCGCTAGAAATAGTACCGGCAGTATCGATCATGTCGTCGACCAAGATGCACGACCGACCCGCCACTTCACCAACTACTTCTTCGGCGACGGCTTCGTTGTGAGTTCCTTTAGGTCGGCGCTTGTCGATGAAAGCAAGATCGGATTCGATGCCGCGCTGTTCGAGCATGTTGGCAAAGCGGCGAGCCAATTTACCGCCACCCGCGTCGGGGGCCACCACCGTTACCTCGCTATCGATCGATTGGGCGAGGTGATCAACTAACAACGGCACTGCAGTGAGGTGGTCAACGGGCATGTCAAAAAATCCCTGGATCTGACCGGTGTGCAAGTCGACAGTTATTACTCGGTCGGCACCCGCTTGAGTGAGCATATCGGCTAGCAGCCGAGCAGTTATCGGTTCGCGCCCTTCGGCTTTGCGATCTTGGCGAGCATACGCATAGAAGGGACAAACCGCGGTAATGCGCTTGGCCGACGCCCGCTTGGCGGCGTCAATAATTATCAACTGTTCGAAAATGCGATCGTTAATGGGCTGCGAGTGACTTTGCAGTACAAAAAGATCGGAACCCCGCACACTTTCACCGAACCGGCAATAAAGTTCACCGTTGGAAAATGTTGACAAGATGATGTCACCGAGTGGCACTTGAAGTTCTTCGGCAATCTCGACCGAAAGTTCTTCGTTGCCGCGACCAGCAAAAAGCATAAACCGCTTGGTCGGCACCAACTCCATGTGCGTCATCGTGACTCCTTGATGTCGTCGTCGGACCTATTTTTTTTGACCCAGTCTTTATAGTTCTGGGCGGGTACTCCTTTGGCCAACGCGCCCGGAGGAACATCGTCCACTACTACTGCTCCGGCCGCGGTGTAGGCCCCGTCACCGACGGTTACTGGCGCCACGAGCACGGTGTTAGAACCAAGTTTGGCATCTCGGCCGATCTGGGTTCGATGTTTTTCGCGCCCGTCGTAATTAGCGGTAATAGTTCCCGCACCCACATTGGCTCCGGGGTCGA
>JBCKKA010000019.1:0-22198 GCA_038904515.1 Acidimicrobiia bacterium
CCGCTCGACCTCGGTCGTAAGCTCGCAAAGCCAAAGCGACTACTTCGTCGGCCGACTGCCACAGAAACTCGGGTATTTGACCTTTGTCGTCGATGCCCGCCCGCGAATGAAATTCAGTATGAGTGAAGCCTGGGGCCAACACCATGGCCTTTACTCCGGTGCCCCGCAGTTCTTCGTAAATCGCATTAGTAAAACTCGACACAAACGCCTTAGTCGCCGCGTAGGTGGCGCTATACGGAGTCGGTTGGTAAGCACCTACCGACGAGACATTGATCACGCCACCATGACCACGCGCCACCATGACTCCCAACGCCGCATGGGTAAGCCGGACGAGCGCCACCACATTAAGACGAATTTCGGCTTCCTCGCTCTCAATCGGAATTTGGTCGAATCGACCACTGGTACCGAAACCCGCGTTGTTCACTAATAGATCGATTGGACGCTCGTCGTTAGTTAGCCGCGCCTCGACTGTGCTCACGCCGTCGGTACTTTCAAGATCGGCGACCAGTACTTCAACATCGTTGCCAGTACGAATATTTATTTGCTCAGCTAATTCGCTAAGCCGGTCTGATCGACGAGCCACTACTACTAAGTCGTGACCGCGATCGGCAAGCCGATGAGCGAAGGCGGAACCGATACCCGCCGAAGCGCCAGTGATGAGTGCGATTGGTTTTTGCATTACTTACTCCTGTCGTACTGCGTACAGATCGTTACTGGGTGATAACCCTTAGCTAAATTCCCACTACTTCGGCAACCGCCGCCGCCGTTGCCATCACGGGCTCGCCCACTTCAACTTGGGCGATCGCGCGCTCAGGGTCTTTAAGACCGTGGCCGGTAACCGTGCAAACCACAATGTCGGAAGCGCTAACCAGACCTTCGTTTGCCGCTCGCAACAAACCGGCGACCGACGCGGCCGACGCGGGTTCAACAAATACCCCTTCCTCGGCGGCCAGCAAACGGTAAGCGTTCAGAATTTCATCGTCAGATACCGCGCCGATGTGGCCACCCGATTCGTCGCGCGCATCGAGTGCACTCTGCCACGATGCCGGATTTCCAATCTGAATCGCAGTGGCAATGGTGTCTGGTTTCATAACCCGTTCGCCTAAAACAATGGGGGCAGCACCCGCGGCCTGCCACCCCAGCATGCGGGGGGTATGCGTTGCTCGGCCAATGTCGGCAAACTCCCGGTAGCCCTTCCAGTAGGCGGTGATATTCCCGGCATTACCGATGGGGATGCAGTGAACTGATGGCGCGTCGCCAAGCGTGTCGATGATCTCGAATGCGGCTGACTTCTGTCCTTCAATGCGGGCAGGGTTGACGGAGTTAACCACTTCGACTCCAGGGCGATCGCCAAGTTCGCGCACAACTTCAAGGGCAGCATCGAAAGTATCGGAAACCGGAACAACGCGGGCACCATGGATAAGGGCCTGAGAAAGTTTTCCCATTGCTATTTGACCAGCTGGCAATACCACCGCGCAGATCAACCCCGCGCGTGCTGCGTAAGCCGCCGCCGACGCCGAAGTGTTGCCAGTGGAAGCACAGATCACCGCTTTGGCACCGTTCTCAACCGCTTTAGAAACTGCCATAGTCATACCGCGGTCTTTGAACGAACCCGTAGGATTAGCGCCCTCAACTTTAAGCAGCACCCGCGCCACGCCCGCGCGTGAACAAATACGAGATGCGTCTAAAAGTGGGGTGTTGCCTTCGAGCAAAGTGATAACGGGAAAATCAGCAGAAATTGGAAGAAATTCGCGGTAAGCCTCAATGATCCCAGGCCAACCCGAACGTTGTGGAGCAACCTTCTTAGCGCTCATTCTTCTTCGCCTACGACCCGCATTACCGATCCAATGCGGTGCACCGCACCGACCTCGGCCACGGCCGCCAATGTGCTTCGCAGGTCGGCTTCTCGGGCGCGGTGGGTAATAAAAATAAGTCGCGCGTCATTGCCTAAACCCCTTTGCTCCATTGATTTGATTGATACTCCGTTGCGGCCAAACTCGCCGGCAATAGCCGCGAGCACTCCCGGTTCGTCGGCGGCTTCAACTAATACGTAAAAAGATGATTCGGCATCGTCAATCGGTTTAATTGGTCGATCAACTAATTCGCCGATAGTGGCGCCCTTGCCACCTGATGCCAGATTTTTTACCGCATCGACAAGATCGCCTAAAACTGCCGAAGCGGTTGGTCCACCACCGGCGCCGCGACCGTAAAGCATTAGTTCGCCCACCGCTTCACCTTCGATAAATACTGCGTTGAAAGAATCGCGTACCGAAGCCAGTGGATGGCGTTGAGCCACCATGGCCGGATGAACCCGAACTGAAATCGAACCTTCTTCTTCTTCAGCCACCGCGAGTAATTTGACTACATAACCAAGTGATTTGGCTGAAGCAATATCAGAATCGGTAACTCCAGTAATGCCTTCGGTATAAACATCGTCAGGGACAACGCGCGCGCCAAACGCGATAGTGGCGATAATTGCTGCTTTGGCGGCCGCATCCAATCCTTCGACATCGGCCGTCGGGTCGGCTTCGGCATACCCTAAACTTTGTGCTTCGGCGAGTGCATCAGAAAAACTCGATCCCGCTTCGGCCATACGCGTGAGAATGTAGTTGGTAGTTCCGTTAACAATCCCCATTACGCGACGAATTCGAACTCCGGCCAAAGACTCGCGTAATGGTCGTATGAGTGGAATTCCGCCGGCCACGCTAGCTTCAAACAAAAGATCGACACCCGCGGCCGCCGCGGCCGCGAACAATTCGGGCCCGTGACGCGCAATCAATTCTTTATTGGCAGTAATAACCGGTTTGCCCGCCGCCAAAGCATCAGAAATAAGTTTGCGCGCCGGTTCAACGCCGCCCATGACTTCAACTACAACATCGATGTCGGGGTCGGCTACTACCGACTCAGGGTCGTCGGTAAAAACTGACTTATCAACTTTTAGATCACGCGATCTCTTAAGATCACGCACCGCAATACGAGTAACTCGAATATCGACTCCGGCGCGTGCGGCGATTACGTCGGCGTTATCGTTGATAAGCCCGACCAAAGCCGAGCCGACATTTCCGCAACCGAGAAGTCCGATTCGGACGGGATTCTGCATCCCGTCAGTCTCCCACCACTCACCCAGTTACGCCGAGCCGATTTACCGCGCGGGCGGGATCCTCTTGTCGGAACTGCGATTACTCAGCGTCAAGCCGAGTGAGGTCGCTCGCGGTCTCCCGCCGCAACACGGCCCGAACCAAGCCGGCACTGACAAATACGACCGCAGGTTTAGGCACCATGTTGTAGTTCGACGCCATCGAATAGCCGTAGGCCCCCGTGGCGGGAGTTGCCAACAGGTCGCCAACTCGCACGTCGGCGGGTAGATGAGCATCGGCCACGATTATGTCGCCCTGCTCGCAGTGCTTGCCCACCACCGAACAAGCCCGTGGTCGAGCTTCACTTATGCGTTCGGGTAAATAGGCTTCGTAACCCGCGCCGTAGAGAACCGGCCGCGGATTATCACTCATTCCACCATCGACCGCGACATAGGTACCGACACCAGGAATTATTTTTACTGTTCCAACCCGATAAAGAGTTATCGCACTCGGCCCCGCAATTGACCGACCGGGCTCAACCATGAGCGCGGGCGCGGCACCGAGTTTGGCTACCGACCAAGCTTTATCTACCGACTCTCGCAACACTTGCGCGTAGTCGGCCACCGAAATCTCGGGATCATCAGCAATATAACGAGCACCTAAACCACCTCCAAGATTGAGAGTGGGAAAAGATATTCCGTACTTTGTTAACGCCGCTTGCGCCAAGTTAGCAATGCGATCAACTGCACAAGCAAATGCGTCGAGCCGATAAATTTGTGAACCGATATGGCAGTGAATGCCTTTGAGATCCAATGAAGGACTCTCCGATACTTGTCGCAACGCGTCCAGCGCCACACCTTCGCTGACCGTAAAACCAAACTTAGATACTTCGGTCCCCGTTTCGATGAATTCATGAGTATGCGCCTCAACTCCAGGAGTTACCCGAACTAGCACTGGGACCGTGATCTCTCGCTCAGCCGCGAGAACGATCAAGCGATCGATTTCATCAAACGAATCAACAACTATGTAACCAACTCCGGCATCGAGAGCTGCGATCAATTCATCGCGGGATTTGTTATTTCCGTGGAGCACAACTCTCGCCGCCGGCATTCCGGCGGCCAAGGCCACCTGAAGTTCGCCTCCAGTGGCGCAATCAATCGCTAAACCTTCTTCCGCGATTAATCGAGCCATGGCCGTGCATAAAAACGCCTTGCTCGCGTAGACGACCGTATCGAAATTTTTGCTGTATTCACGACAACGACGGCGCAGTTCATCCTCGTCGTAAATAAAAAGTGGCGTGCCAAATTCTGCGGCCAACGCCTCAAACTCGAGGGCGCGTAATCCTTCAGGAACCAGCGAAATGTCGAGAGGATCGGTACTACTCATAAATCGTCCACCCCGTCATTTTCAACCCGCCGCATAGAGTCGGGTGCCCTTACCCCCAGCACATCAAGAGCATTTTTTAAACCGACCCGAGTGGCTTCGGCTAAAGCTAAACGGGCTTGAGTTAAAGCGACATCATCAGTGATCACCCGACACTCACGATAGAAAGCGTGGAAACGAGAGGCCAACTCCCGCACCCAAGTCGTGACTCGATGCGGTGCCCGCAATTGGGCCGCCTCGGTTAAAACCGCCGGTAATTCCGAAAGCGACCGCAAAAGATCGAGTTCGTGGACATCGGAGAGAGGGGCAAGGTTCACTTCTAAAAATGGAATCCGCTTAATTCCTTCCGCGGTGGCGCGGCGGCCAATAGAAGCGATACGAGCATGCGCGTACTGAATGTAATAGACCGGATTTTCGGCTGACTGGGCGGTAACAACATCAAGATCAAAAGTTTGCGCCGAATCAATGCCTTGTAACAAAAATGTGAGGCGGGCGACATCGGCATCGACCTCATCAAGAATGTCGGCCAGCGTTATTACGGTTCCCGCGCGCTTAGACAAGCGCACCGGTTCACCAGCTCGCACTAACTTCACCAGCTGCCCCAACAAAACTTCCGGCTGACCGGCAGGTTGACCGAGCGCCTCTAGACCTGCTTGCAAACTCTTTACCTGACCGTGATGATCGGCCCCCCAGATATCGATCAGGTGGTTCCAGCCCCGCGCAATTTTGTCTTGGTGATAAGCCAAGTCGTTGCAGAGATAGGTAGTAGTGCCGTCTGATTTGATCAGTACTCGGTCGCGCTGGTCACCAAAATCACTGGTGCGCAACCATTCGGCGCCGTCAGCAATAAATGTCACCCCCCGCTCTCGTAGCTGCTCGAGAACTTTTTCTATATCGCCGCGTTCATGAAGAGTTCGTTCAGAAAACCAAGTGTCGAATTCGACACCAATGCGGGAGAGATCGTCGCGCAAATGATTAACCACATCGCGATAACCCCACTCGCGTGCTTGTTCGAGAGTTACCGAGTTTCCAACTTCAGCTCGCATACGCTGGGCCATCTCAACTAGGTAATCGCCTTGATAGCCATCTTCCGGCAAATCGCGATCCTCATAACGAGCCAGCAATGATTCACCAAATTTGTTGAGTTGCACGCCTAAATCATTTAAGTAGTACTCGCGATGGACTTCGGCTCCTTGTGAGACCAAAAGATTGGCTAGCGCATCTCCTACTGCAACCCACCGCCCACCGCCCGCGTGCAACGGACCGGTGGGATTAGCGGAAACGAATTCAAGATTTATGCGTTGTCCACTTAGCGTGCGACTATGGCCATAACTTTCTCCCGCCAATAAAACTTCTCGCAATACCTCGTGCCAGCGGCTGGGAGCAAAAAATAAATTAAGAAAACCAGGGCCGGCTACCTCAACTCGATCAAAGTGTTCGGGCGGGTCGGCTCTTAATGCGGTAGCAATTTTTTCGGCTAAATCTCGCGGCGCGATTCCGGCCACTTTGGCCACCTGGAGCGCGATATTGGTAGCCGCATCGCCGTGCTCGGGGCGAGCAGGGGCAGTTAGCTCAATCTCTTCACTCCTCGCTTCGACTCCCACCGCCGCCAGCGCGCGCTCAATGGCGCGTTCCGTTGCTCGTTCGGTAATTGGCATAGCCCTACCCTAAATCAGCGCTCGGGACGCCTTCAGGTCATTAATTTAAGAGTTCGCCAAACTGCTAATTCTTGACGGTTACGGTGACGGTCTTGCCCGGGACCGGCTTCAGCCATTTAGCCGCAGCTTTTTCACCCGCCACGTAGCGCTCCATAAACCCAATGGCGTAACGATCAATCAATTTGTGAGCAGCATCTATGTTTAAGAATTTAGGTGTGCACGCTTCGTCGGTACGCGATTTCACTGCGTCAACGAGCGAGGGCGCTAACTCGGGCTTGGCATCAACGAGTTTCTCGTAATAACAAACATCAGAAAACGACTGATGTCCGGCGCCCTTGAGATCGACTCGATAACCAGGATCGCTAGGAATGAACTTCCATGCTCGGGTGGTTTGGGTTTTTATCGGTGTCGTAGTGTCAAGCGTTCCGCTAATCAGCATCGTGGGAATCTTTATGTTCTTAAGTTCGCTATCGCTGATGGGCTCGGTGTAGGCCGCGAGACCGACAACGCCCTTAACTCTTTTGTCACCCGCCGTACCATTAGATCCGGAAACGGTCATAAGCACTCCGGTGCCGCCGGCCGAATGCCCGACTAACCCCACATTGTCAGTGTCGACTGCACCGAAAAACGGACTCGCCGCGTTGGCGTTGGCGGCCGCCATGAAATCAATCTCCGCGCGAATGTCTTCCGGACGCAGGGGAAGCACTTGTTGGGGAGTAAGCGTGGTACCAGAAAATTCGTCGATAGCGGTATTCCCCGTGTGATCAACCGAAATCACGACGAACCCACGAGCCGCCAGCGCTTCAGTAAGAAATGCCGATATGTAACGCAAGCCGCCCGAGCCGTGTGAATAAACCACCAGCGGAAACGGGCCGTCGCTCGACACCGGTGGCGAAGCGAATGCCACCGTCGATGGGTAGGAGATGCCGGGGAACTCATAGACCGATTTCGCGACACCAGTAACATCGGCCGCGGCCGCGGGATACCAAATATCCGCATCAAGAACTCGGCCGGGCGCGACCGTTACATTGACCGACCGACGGCCCACAGAATAAGTAGCCGGCCCGGGGCCAACATCACCGGGCGCCACCGGTGAGGTGCTTTGCGCAAGAACTAACGAATTCCCCCAAAGACCAAATCCGGCTAGTGCTAATGATCCAACAACGAGAACAGAAGTCAAACGGCGCATCGGGGCAACCTAGCAAACCTTTGACGAGAATCGGTCAATGAACGTTTCGGTATTGAAGAAGAAGTGTCGAACTGACCGAAGTTGAGTTTGAGTAGGTAGAGTGGCGAGTTACAAAACCCCAAAAAATATCTCAAAAAATATCCCAAAAATATAGGGATTAGCCCCCGTAGCTCAGAGGATAGAGCATCGGCCTCCGAAGCCGTGTGCGCAGGTTCGAGTCCTGCCGGGGGCACTTAAAAATACGACGGCAAAGACAATTAGTCTGCGCAATAGCCATACAAAGGAGTTCACGATGAACGGCGTAAGGGCGTTGCCCATTGGTGACCAGCGGGTTACCACTACCGACTCCATCGTGGTCGTTTCTCCGTACGACGGGCACGAGTTGGGACGTATCCCTGCGTGTGGCGCCACCGAAGTTAACAACGCGGTTTTAGCTGCTAAAACCGCAATGGAAAAATACCCGTTGCCAGCATGGCAACGAGCAGAAATTCTCGACACCGCGGCGCGGTTATTGAGCGAGCGAATAGAAATTTTTGCCCGAATCGTGGCCGAAGAGTCGGCCAAGCCCATCGCCACCGCACGAGTTGAGGCCGTTCGCACGATTTCTACTTTTACTTTCTCGGCCCTCGCAGCCCGCGAATTAGCGGGCGAAATGATACCTATGGACGCGGCGGCGGCAGGCGAGGGAAAGTTGGCCTTCACGCTCCGAGTTCCGATTGGCGTAGTGGGAGCAATCAGCCCGTTTAACTTCCCGTTGAATTTAGTTGCGCATAAAGTTGCCCCCGCAATTGCCGCCGGATGCGCGGTAGTTCTCAAGCCCGCCTCGCAAACCCCGTTCTCGGCCATCGCATTAGCCGAAATGTTGATCGACGAGTGCGGTCTCCCTCCTGGCTACCTGAATGTGATAACTGGAAGTGGTGCCACTGTAGGTAACGCCATTGTTGATCACGACGGAATCGCCATGATCACTTTTACCGGTTCACCTGAAGTTGGCTGGGGAATCAAGTCTCAGGCGCCCCGCAAAAAAGTAGGACTTGAACTCGGAAACAACGCGCCCGTAATAATTGAACCCGATGCCGACCTCGATGCGGTTGCGGGAAAAATTGCCATAGCGGGATTTAGTCACGCGGGTCAGTCGTGCATATCGACCCAGCGAGTTTACGCGCACGAAAACATCGTCGATGAATTGGTTGCCAAATTAGTTCCCCAAATCAAAGCGCTGGTAGTAGGAGACCCTCTCGACGAAACCACCAATGTCTCGGCCCTCATCTCAAAACCTGAACAAGACCGAGTGGTTGAGTGGATTAACGAAGCAGTCGAAGCGGGCGCCACCTTGCTCTGCGGTGGCGAAGTAATAGATGGAGTCTTGGCTCCCACTCTCCTCCTTGACGTAACCCCCGAAATGAAAGTGTGTTCACTCGAAGTATTCGGCCCCGTCGTATCGATACAGCGTTACCAAACAACCGACGAAGCCCTTCGGCTCGCCAACGACACTCGTTATGGTTTGCAAGCAGCTATTTTTACTAACGACTTGTCGATAGCCATGCGAGCAATAACTACCCTCGACTTTGGGGGAGTACTGGTAAACGAGGTGCCTACATTTCGCTCCGACCAGATGCCCTACGGGGGATTACGAGATTCGGGGAACACGCGTGAAGGACCGCGCTACGCAGTAGAGGAAATGACTGAGACTCGTCTAGTAATCCTCCCCTTACCAACGACACCAAAGAATTAGAGGAGTTTTAATGGAACTTAACGGCGCCGCGGCCATCATTACGGGGGGTGCATCCGGTATTGGCCGCGCCACGGCTGAACACTTTGCTGCCAGTGGCGCCAAAGTTTTAGTGGTCGATTTGGATACGGCTGGCGCGCAAGTGGTAGCAGACTCAGTTGGGGGGATTGCGATGGGTGCTGACGTCAGCGATCCTGCTGCCACCGACGCCGCGTTCGCTAAGTGTCAAGATGCGTTCGGAAAAGTCGACATTGCTTTTCTCAATGCCGGAATCGCCATCGGAGTATCCGATCTCGAACATCTCAGCAACGACGACTACCGGCGCATTATGGGGGTAAATGTAGATGCCGTCGTGTTCGGTTTGCGAGCCGCGCTGCGAACCATGACTGATGGCGGCGCCATTGTGGCCACCGCATCGCTGGCGGGACTAATCCCCTTCCCGCCCGATCCGATTTACGACCTCACTAAGCACGCAGTAGTGGGTTTAATGAGATCAGTGGCTCCCACGCTAGAAGCACGCGGCATTACCGCTAATTGCATAAACCCGGGCATGACCAATACCAACATTCTTTCGCCTGAAGCCAAGCAGATGCTTGCGGATGCTGGATTCCCGATCATGGAACCTCAACAAATCGCCGAGGCAGTAGTCCATGCAGTTGTTGGCGGTGAAACTGGTCAGTGCTATGTCTGCCAGCCCGGAATCGCGCCCGTGGCTTATCAGTTTCGCGACGTTCCGGGACCCCGCACGAAAGCTGGCCGCGGCCAACGCCCACCGACCCTAGGCCTTAAGCAAAATAATCAATAGTTAGCTGAGTCACATAAATCTCTATCCTTATATAGACCATCAATAGACCATCTATTTATTTTTGAGGATTAATGCCTACGAATCCAAAAACAGTCCAACCAGAAATAGTCGAACCCGATATTGTCAAGGGCAAATCGGTGGTAACCGACGCGGCGGTATTAGCTAGCTCCGACTCCACCCAAGAAGAACACGTAACTCGACCAACAAAGTTAATTCGTGTCGCATCGATGGTGCGCACCATGCTCGAGGAAGTGCGGCGGGCACCCCTCGACGATGCCGGCCGGCGGCGGCTGCGCGAAATCCATGAACGCTCCATCAAAGAACTTGAATCAGTCCTTTCTCCCGATTTGCAGAAAGAATTGAGCGATGTCATCTTGCCGCTGACTTCAGATACACCAACTGAATCTGAACTCCGATTAGCTCAAGCCCAACTCGTAGGTTGGCTAGAAGGTTTGTTTCACGGCATCCAAGCCACTCTCTTCACTCAGCAACAAATTGCGTCCAATCAACTCCAAGAGATGCGCGGCCGTCACGAACTTAAGTCCGCCTCTGAAGGCAACGGCATGGATGTACCACCGAGTGGATACCTGTGAGCACCGCCGCGCTCTTCGACGACGGTTGGACGCCCGATTCTTGGAAAAAACGCAATGCCGATCAGCAGCCAAACTGGACTAACACCGATCAACTATCCGACGCGCTCTCTGAGCTAAGTGCGCTCCCTCCGTTAGTTTTTGCGGGCGAAGCGCGCACCCTTACCGAGCATCTTGCTCTTGCTCAAGAGGGAAAGGCCTTCGTTTTAGTAGCCGGCGACTGTGCCGAATCTTTCGCGGCATTTTCTGCTGATTCAATTCGCGACAAGCTGCGAGTCATTCTGCAAATGTCGGTAGTTCTTTCGTACGGCGGTGGCGTGCCCACCATAAAAATCGCGCGTATGGCTGGACAATTTGCTAAGCCACGAAGTTCCGATACCGAAGAACGCGACGGAGTGACTCTGCCAAGTTTCCGAGGTGATGCAGTAAACGACTTTGCCTTTGATGAGGTCGCGCGTCTTCCCGATCCTCAGCGAATGATAAAGGCCTATAACCAGTCGGCGGCAACACTTAATCTCATGCGCGCACTAAGCAAAGGCGGTTTTGCCGCGCTAGGAAGAGTTCACGCTTGGACCCAGGAATCAATCGCTACTAGCGCCGAAGGGCGCCGATACGACGAGTTGGCCAACGAAATCGAACGGGCTTTGCGTTTCATGAACGCGTGCGGAATTGATCCTGAAGTCGAGCCGACTCTTCGCGAAGTAGATGTATGGACGGCTCACGAAGCGTTATTGCTCGGCTACGAAGAAGCCTTAACGCGCCGAGATTCGATAACCAGCAACTGGTACGACTGTTCAGCCCATCTCCTCTGGATCGGCGATCGGACTCGCAAACTTGATGGTGCGCACGTGGAGTTTTTGTCTGGTATCGAAAACCCAATCGGTATCAAACTGGGGCCGCGGTCGTCGCCCGAAGAGGTCAGCGCACTTTGTGATCGCCTAAACCCCACTCGGCGGCCAGGTCGCATCGTGCTGTTCAGCCGTATGGGCGCCGAAGCGGTGGCTAAATCGTTACCGCCCTTGTTGCGCGTCACTGCGGGCCAACCGGTCATTTGGGCCTGCGACCCTATGCACGGCAACACCTTTCAGCACGAGAGCGGCTACAAGACGCGACGTTTCGACGACATCATGCAAGAACTGCACGGATTTTTCGATGCGTGCATTGCCGCCGACGTATGGCCCGGTGGTGTTCATGTCGAATTGACCGGCGAAAATGTGACCGAGTGCCTTGGTGGCACCGAAGCGGTTCGGGGTACCGATCTTGAACAACGCTACGAGACTATGTGCGACCCTCGTCTGAACGCGCGTCAATCGCTCGATCTTGCGTTCGAAACTGCTGAGCTCCTGCGTCGTTAGTTTTTCTCCGCGGCAATAAGCGCGTCACTCCTATCGCGGTAATACTCCGCTTCCTGCAGTTTTTCGTCTTCTTGTCGCGGCCGAGCGGGCAACCAGATCAGCACCGCGATTGCTCCCATTAGCGCGACCGACGAACCGACCCAAAGTCCGGCGTGAAAACCGTCTACGAACGCCATACGAGCGATCGCGGCCAATGAATCACCTGCCGCGCCGCCAATCTTTTTGGCAATTTCCAGTGCAAAACCTAACGATTCTTCCGCCGAATCCGCAAACTTGGCAGGAATTCCTTTACCCGAAATTGCATCAGCAACCTGATTTCCATAAATCGAATTAAACACGCTTCCTACGATTGCCACGCCCAACGCGCCGCCAATTTGGCGAGTGGTGTCATTAACCGCCGACCCCACTCCAGATTTAGCCAGCGGCAGCGCTCCCATGATCGACGTTGTGGCCGGAGCCATCGTCAAAGCCATTCCCGAAGCCATGATTACCATACGCCACGCGATGTCGAAGTAAGAAGACGACTCCCCTAATGCCGTCGACAGCGCTAGTCCGAGGGCAACGAGAGTTAAGCCAACTGCGACTACCATTTTTGTTCCCAATAGACGAACAAATCGGTCGCTCATCGGAGCAAGGATCATCATCGGGATTGCGAAGGCGAGTAAACGAATGCCGGTCTGCAGGGGTGAATACCCTAAAACGAATTGAAAATATTGAGTTAAGACAAAGATTGAACCAAACATTGAAAAGAAGGTGACCGTAATTGCCAAACAGGCGATCGAAAATCTGGGGTTGCGAAAAAATGCAAGGTTGAGCATCGGGTGACTGCTGCGAACTTCCCAAATAAAGAATGCCGTTAAAAAAATTACGGAAATAACAAAGCTCAAGACGGTGGTCGACTCGGTCCAGCCTTTAGTCGGACCCTCGATAATTGCGTAGAGCAACCCGCTTAAACCGACAATAGAAAGTACGGCACCAACGGGGTCGAGTTTTGGAGATGCGGGGTCCTTAGAGTTGGGAATTAGAAAAAACCCGGCCAGTAAGCCAACAGCCACTACCGGAATATTCACCAGAAAAATTGAGCCCCAATAAAAATGCTCAAGGAGAAATCCACCAACCAACGGACCTAGCGCTACTGCGGCACCGGCAGTCGCGGCCCAGATGCCGATGGCTTTACCTCGTTCGTTAGCTGGGAAAACATTGGTAATAATCGAAAGGGTGGCGGGCATTATGAATGCGCCGCCAATGCCCATGAACGCTCGGGTTCCTATTAACTCATTAGCGGTTCCCGATAGGGCCGCCAAAATTGACCCAATTCCAAAAATCACAAATCCAAATTGCAAAGCCAGACGCCGCCCGTAGCGGTCACCCAAACTTCCGGCCGTTAGCAATAAGCCGGCAAAAACCAGCGTGTACGAATCAACGATCCACTGCAGGTCGGTGTTAGTGGCATTGAGCTCACGGACGAGTGTCGGGATCGCAACATTGAGAATTGAATTATCAATAACAATTGCCAGTAAGCCGAAACATAAAACACCAAGAATCCACCAGCGCCGAGGATCGGCCAGCGAAGTGTCGTTTGCTGAAGCCGACATGGTTTATATAGTGGCTGAACCGATTGCCGTGAGCGCGTCCTCGATGGCGGTCGGTGAAGCTGGAGTTAACGGCAGTCGCAAATCTGGTGTTGGTATCAAACCCTGTGCATGCAATACGGCCTTGAACACGGCCGGATTGGGTTCGGCGAATCCGGCGGCGACTACTGGGGCTAGCGCTTCTTGGTGAGCGCGGCCGGCTTCGATTTGTCCCGTCAAGCCACAATCGATCATGGCTACGAAGCGTTCGGTGCAAAGGTGAGCAGAAGCACAGATAGCACCGACTCCACCTAGCAATACCGTAGGAAATAGAAACGGATCCTCGCCACCTAAGACCGCAAAATCGTCGGGAGATTCTGCCAGCACCCGCAAAGTGTCGGAGTCGATTCCACCTACTGCTTGTTTTAGCCCAACAATATTTTTGGTGCGGGATAAATCAAGCAGGCCATCCGCCTCTAAAACTCGACCAGTGCGATACGGAATGTTGTAGACAATTATTGGTACTGGGCTTTCCTTGGCTACGACGCGAAAATGTTCGACAATGCCTTCTTGACTTGGCCGAACATAATAAGGAACAACACAAAGAGCGGCAGTGACCGTGGGGAACGCACTCAGTCGCTTCACCGATGCGACCGTCGTGCGGGTGCTATTAGTACCCGCGCCAACAATCAATTGGCAGTCGCGTTCAGAACTAACCCGAGAACATACTTCGATAACTGCCAATTGTTCATCGGCGTCAAGCGCGGGGGCTTCGCCAGTAGTTCCGAGTGGGGCAATTCCCGCGACCCCAGCATCAAGGTAGTGATGGGCTAAGGCTTCGAGAGCGTCGAGAGCTACACTTCCGTCTGACGCGTAGGGAGTTACCAACGGAATATAAACCCCGCGCAGCGGTCGAGAAGCACTCATAAACGAAGGGTAGCCTGATAAGACCGTGTCGGACCTGTGGATAATCATCCTTACCGTTATTGCGGGGTTCTTGACCGGAATCATGTCAGGTATGTTCGGCATTGGTGGTGCCGTCATCTCCACTCCGGTCATTAACTGGCTAGGAGCGACTCCCTTAGCCGCAGTGGCGTCTACTCTTCCGGCGATTATTCCGGGCTCAATAAGCGGAACGATGCGCTACCTCCGAGAAGGATTACTAAATAGTCGAGTAATCTTTTGGACCGCGTCGACGGGAATATTTGCTTCAGTGGGTGGAGCCTTACTCTCGGGTCAAATCCCTGACGGCGGTCATGTGCTCATGTTGATGACGGCCGGGCTAGTAGCTTTCGGCGCAATTCAGTTAGGGCGCAAACCGGTCAGCGGTGAAGACGGCGAAGCGATCGCCGTGGAAGGAGCCACCGACGCCGGACCTCACATCATCACCGTCACGGATCCCGCCGCTACCCCGCATACCGATTGGTGGCGAATGATGCTTATCGGCCTCGCGGCCGGCGGGCTTTCCGGCCTTCTTGGTGTCGGCGGCGGTTTATTGATGATTCCACTTTTCACCCGTTGGCTCCGATTGCCCCTAAAAATGGCTCTGGGTACTTCACTTGCGTGCGCAGGGATACTGGCTATTCCCGGGACAATTACTTACACCATTATCGGTCAAATCGACTGGCTCTATGCCCTTCCGCTAATAGTCGGAATTATTCCGGGCGCGCGCGTGGGCGCCGCGCTCACAATCCGATCTTCCGATCACACTCTCCGGCTTATCGTGAGCATCGTCTTAGGAATCATCGCAATTATTTTTGCCACCAGCGAAATTTATTCTTTAATTCACGACATATCCTGAGATACAGAAGTCGCCTAACCTCTTGGGGCTATGCGCCTACTGCTGATCGTCAACCCCACCGCTTCGTCAATGACGCCGCGACGACGCGTCCAGATTCAAAAAATGTTGGGCGAAAATCACCGACTAGAAGTGGCCGAAACTTATCGGAGAGGTCACGCCACTCGGCTCGCTCGATCTGCCGCGGCCGAAGGAATTGACGTGGTCATAGTGGCCGCGGGCGACGGAACGTTAAACGAAGCGGCTAACGGATTGGTCGGAACTCAAACTGCCTTAGCACCCCTGCCGGGCGGGTCTACCAATGTTTTTGCCCGCACGCTTGGCATCCCTAATTCAGTCGGACCGGCGACCGATCTACTCCTTGAATCGCTAGCGACAAAATCTATTAGAAGAGTGGGCGTCGGGATTGCTAACGAACGCCACTTTCTTTTTCACTTAGGTGTTGGATTCGACGCAAGCGTGATCGCTCAAGTCGAACGCCATCACTGGATAAAGCGCTGGTTCGCCGATTCAGTTTTTGTCGCCACTGCTGCCAATAGCTATTTTAGAAACTTTGATCGGACGCACCCTCCTTACCGAGTTGAATTGCCAAATAAGCAATCAGTGGGTGAAGGATTTTTTTCGATAGTTTCTAATACTAGCCCCTACGCATTTTTCGGTATACGCCCACTAACTGTCACCCATGACGCTGGTTTTGATCGTGCACTGGCACTAACTATGTTTCGAAAATTTGACTACTTGTCAACACTTGCCGCGGTTGCTTCAGCCATTGGCAGCGGGAAACGTTTGAGTAAAAATAAAGCGGTACTGCAAATGGCCGACTTAAGCGATCTGAGTTTTGTGGCCACTCACGGACCATTTCCCTATCAAGTTGATGGAGATTTTCTGGGCGAGGTTGAACGCCTCGAAGTGAGTTACGTACCCAATTCGCTATCGCTAATTGTGCCTACCTTAACCTCGAAGCCGGTTTCGCGTTAGTGCAAATTATCTAGCTAATCACTGAGCGCTAGTCACTGAGCGCTGAACCGCCTTAGCCAAATCGGGAACATCGGTAATTATTGCATCAACGCCAATTTTTATCGAATGTTCAATATCAGAAGCCTCATTAACTGTCCACACATTTACCGATAAGCCCAGCGAGTGTGCAGTCTCAGTAAATTCGGAACCAAGTTCGCCTCCCAGCATCAAAATAAAGGGGTGGACGGCGTTATGTCCATGGTCGCAGGTGAGAGTAGCTGCGGTGGTGAGATCGAGAGTTGGACTAACCAAAAAACCAGTTCTCAATGCCGGCGACAGATCTTTCACTCGATCGATCGATGCAATGTTGAATGACGAAACGATTACATCGTCTGGGCGCGGTTGATTAGCAACGGCATCAACAACCAAATCTGCCACTCGATTTGATTCGTCATAATCTAGATCCCCCAGAGCATTTTTAATTTCAACATTTATTATGCAATTTGGACACGCGCTAAAAACTTCATCAAGGGTCGGTATATCGTGGCGTTCCGAACGAATCACTTGCGCCGAAAGATCCGAGATAATGCCGAGACCGGGGATATCGGCGTCATGATGAACGAGAAGAACATCGTCATCGGTGCGATGAACATCCAACTCGACGCCATCAGCTCCCATCTCGATGGCTCGAGTGAAAGCGCCAATGGTATTTTCTGCTTCTACTCGCCGAGCGCCGCGATGAGCGAGTACTAAGGGCGAATTGGGACCGAGCTTAGCCATCACCAACCGATCTTACGAGACCAGCGCGGCGGTGATGGCGGCGGACATCAAACAAAAGTGCAGGTCAGACCCCTTGCGCGGTCTCCACTTAAGCCCGTAAACTTGTTCACGCCTCGAGGAATTTCCCGAGGACCGCACTACCAGCTGGGCGTGGCGCAGTTGTTTGACTGTCAGGAGGAATGACGCGTGGCGCTCACTTGGATACGTTCGCACGACTGGGATTACGACGACTGGCGTGAGTTCTCGGCTTGTAATGATGCCGACCCTGAGATTTTCTTTCCCATCGGCACAACCGGACCCGCGCTTGATCAAATTGAAACTGCTAAGCGAATCTGCGAGGTGTGCGCGGTGACCGGTGAGTGTCTTGAATTCGCACTAGCGACCAACCAAGAGTCGGGTATTTGGGGCGGAACGATCGAAGAAGAGCGCCGCAAACTCCGCAAAACTTGGCTTAACAACCAGCGAGCTGTCGTTTAAATAATCAGGACCAGCCGATAGGTATACACAAAGTTACTTCGGCGCCTTTTTTACCAGCCTCAGTTATAGAAATTGTTCCACCTAATTCACTGGTGATTAATGTCTGCACAATGGATAATCCCATGCCTTGAGATTCGTCCATAACGAACCCTAACGGGAACCCAATACCGCTATCGCTTACCCTGACCTCGATTACTTGTTCATCGCGCTGAATACTAATTACGACTTTTCCTTCGCTCACCTGTCCTTCGTGGTAAGGGAACCCGTGGTCAACTGCATTTTGCATTAGCTCATTGAGAATTACTGCTAATGGCGTTGCAATCGCACCAGGAATAACGCCGGCGTCGCCCTCAATCGAAAATTCCAGACGTTGTTCATCACTAAAAACACTTTCCTGCACTACTCCAACAAGAGGTTGGATTATCTCCATAAATTCAACGGCATCGCTTGTTTCCCGCGACAGAGTCTCGTGGACGATAGCTATTGCCCGCACTCTGCGCTCAGTTTCTTCAACCGCGGCGCGAGCTTCGGGTGACTCCAGCCGTCGGCTCTGAAGTCGAAGCAAGGCGGCAATAGTTTGCAAATTATTTTTAACCCGGTGATGAATTTCACGAATTGTGGCGTCTTTAGACAGCAGCATTCGATCCCGCGTGCGAATATCCGAGATATCCCGAACCAAAACTAATATGTTTTCAACTTTCCCAGCCAGCACGATAGGAATTGCCTGAACTAAAACTGAGGTATCTCCTTGCTCGATTTCTTCTATTGACGGAAAAAACGTTTCCCGTGCCGTTTCCAGTGCTGATTTATCAACGCCGAGCCGATCAATTTTTGTTCCTGGTGAAAAGGAATGAATACCAAATCTATGGAAAACGCTAACCGCGTTTGGGCTTACGTATTGGATCTCCAGCTCGCTATTCGTAACTATTACTCCATCGGCCACGCGAGCACCTTCTTCAAGCACAATTTCATCTCGATCAAACGGGAAAACTCCATCAGAAATCATTACCGAAAATTTTTCAAAAATATCCCGATAGTGCCGTTCTAATTCACCCGAACGGCGACCCGACTCAAGTGGAGATTCCACATCAAGTACCGCTATCACTTCGCCTTCGAATCGGACAGGAATACACCAAGACCGAGCTTGAGCTTCAACACCGAGGGTGGTTTCACCCGCTAAGAGTGATTTTACAAAATCAGATCTCGACTCCTCTTCGCGCCAGACTCTCGTTATTACTGGCCGCTCAACCTCTTGCACCACTACGCCAACTAATTCGGAAGGATAAAGAGTCGGCCCAGTGGTGGGACGAACGTGAGCAATAATCATGAACCGATGAGGATTGTCGCGTGCTACCGGGGCTAGTAGCAGCAAATCGGCGAAACAAAGGTCGGCCAACATCTGCCAGTTACCCACCAATCGCTGCAAATGGCGCAGTTGGTTGCCTTCTATTCCGGTACCAGAAAGCGCAAGATCGTAAAGCGGAAGTGCCATCTCCTTAGGTTACGAGACCCAGAGTCGGCTGCCGACCCGGCCTAGCCCCGCTAGATCATGGACGTCATCAGAAAATAACGGAATCGTTGCCACCATTTCGGGCAACCCGCTCAGTTCAACCTGCAATTCAGCTTCTCGCTCCGCGACGATCGCGTACTCCGTAAATGTGCTGGTGATAGTGGTGAGCACGCGGGATATTTCGTCAGCATCGGATATCACTTTCGGATCAGAACCTAATTGCGCGGCTATCTCGGGCATTTTTTCAATAAGCACCCGCGCGGCCGAGATCGATGTTTCCGTTCGAAAAAAGTCGGGGAGAAGTTTGTTAAGAATCAGCGCGCCCAAGGGTAAATTTCTAACTTTAAGTTGCTCGCAATAGGCCTGCGCTTCTCTAAGCGGAGCGCCCTCTAGCGTTGTAGTTACTACAAAACTAGTACGGCGGTCGTGGAGTAACTGCTCGACCGCTTTGGAACGCTCAACAAAACCGTCGTACATGCTTTGAAAATTTACAAAGAACTCAGCAATGTCTTGTACAAAATCATTTCCCAGAATTCGATCAGCAATTCTAAAGAACGGCCGACTTGCTAAATTTACGAAACGACCTCCTCGACCGCCACCCGCTCGGTACGGAAGAGTCAGCCAGCGCAATAGTCTGCCGCCAAAAAAATCTGCCATGCGCTTTGGTGCGTCTAAGAAATCGACAGCGTGGCGAGTAGGAGGAGTATCAAGAATAATTAAGTCGTAATGCCCACTGGAGTGAAGTTGGAATAACCGTTCCATCGCAATGTAGTCATGGCTTTGAATAAAGCGACTAGTGATATTTTGATAAAGATTATTACTGAAAATATTGTCTATTACTTCTTGGCTGGGAGCATAACGAACCACTAAATCGTCCCAGCTTGCTTTGGTGTCAAGCATGGCCGCGTACAACTCCCCTTTCGGAGTAATCCCAGCCTGGACTAAGAGTGAATCAGGAACGCGAGTTTCGATATTTCCCAGACTTTCTAGGCCTAGAGCGTCGGCCAGCCGGCGCGCGGGGTCGATAGTGAGCACCATAACTTTGGCGTTCGAATTCTGAACTGCAGCTAAGGCCGCCGCGGCGGCAACTGTTGTTTTCCCAACGCCGCCTGAACCACAAAAAATAAGTATTTCTCGGGTGGTCAACAAGGCCTCAATCCCTGATGGGCTTATTTTTTTCGGAATCTGCTTACCCATTACGCGCCCCCGTCGACATTTCGTTTTCTAATGCCTCCGCTACTACTCGGGTTACTCGAAGCCCATGATCGCGAACAAAAAGATAGGGAAGATAAACCAGAGGCAAATCGACTGCGGCACGAAGACGGGTGATATGGCTAACTTGGTTTCGCCGCAACGATACGGCTAATTCGGCTGCCGCCAAAACCTCGTCGGTGCCTAAACCCGCGTTTCTGTGCAGTATTTCGGTAGCCGCATCAGACTTCAGTGATTCGAATACGACAGAATCATTTCTATTAAAGGGCTCAGGAAGAACTCGGTTTACGATCACGTTCCCCAGCGCCACATCAACTCGATCCTCAAGTGATTTGATTAATTGAATGGTCTCGCTAATCGGCATTTCTTCTGGAGTAGTGACTACATGCAACTCAGTGAGTTGCGGGTCGGAGAGGATTTTTATTATCCATTCGGTCTGATTAGCAACCGGTCCCACTTTTACCAATTCTCTTATCGCGCGCGGGGCGTCTAACTGAGATACCACATGCCCAGTAGCGGCGGCGTCGACGATGACTATGTCCCATGGAGCTCGCCCCTCTAGCGCCTCTCTTACCTCCCAGCAGATTTTTCCCATCGTGAGTATTTCTTTAACTCCGGGAGCGGCGGCGGCAATAAAGTCGAATGCATTAGCCAGTGGTCCAACTCGGCCCGCCAGAGGAAGACGGAGTTGCAAATTAAGATATTCCCGCAATGAAGCTTCGGTTTCCATCTGTAGCGCGGAAATCCCCGGATAAATCTCAGTTGGAGTAAATCCAACTTCACTGTGCTCAAATAACGCGGCCAAATTTCCCGTCGAATCGTTATCGACCAAGAGAACTTTTTTACCTTGACTGGCCGCGAGCAGAGCGGTAGCGGCGGCAACGGTACTTTTGCCAACTCCGCCTTTACCAGTGAAGAGGATGAGTCGTCGATCTAACCAATCTGCGTCAGAACTTTTAAAACTTGAACTAACCGGCTCCGGAGTTGTCATCCTGTCGGCTTGACGCTTTGGTCAGGCCGGACCGAACCCAACGCGCTTGGAATCAGGTCCGGTTTCCATCTCTATATAAGCGAGACGCTCTGAGGGGATACCAATCTTGCGACCGTCAGTATCGGTCAACCAAATCATTCCGTCGTCGGCCTTAATAGCCGAGTTGATTATCTTTACTAAGTCGTCAGGCGAACTGTCGACCTCAAGCAAAATCTCTTTAGGGGTGTGAACGACTCCGATGCGTACTTCCATCGGCGTACCTTATCCGCTTCGCCTAGCTCATTCCCACTCAGCCGATTTTGAGATCGGGGTGGCTACGACGGGTTGGGCGCAGATCGGTATCAAGGCGTTCCGCTATAGACCGAAAAATCACCGCCGCCTCGGACTCAGGGTCGGCCACCACGATAGGAATTCCCACGTCTCCCCCTTCGCGCAGCGCGCGCACCAACGGAACTTGCCCTAGTAGTGGCACCTCGAGTTGATCAGCCAGTTCTTGTCCGCCGCCGGCACCAAAAATATCGTAGGCCACACCATCATCGCCTCTAAACCATGACATATTTTCAATTACGCCGACTACATCAAGATCTACCTTGTCAGCCATCGACCCTGCTCGTTGAGCAACTTTCTGGGCCGCCGGTTGTGGAGTCGTAACGATTACGACTTCGGCTCGGGGCAAAAATTCGGCAATTGATAACGAAATGTCTCCGGTACCGGGTGGCAAATCGACCACTAAGTAGTCGGGCTCACCCCAGTGAACATCGGTTATGAATTGTTCGAGCGCTTTGTGCAACATCGGTCCCCGCCAAATGACTGCCTGATCTTCAGCAGTAAAAAATCCCATTGAGACTGAACGCACTCCGTAAGTAATCGGAGGAATGATCATATCGTCAATAAGATCGGGCGGCCGATCGACTCCAAGCATTCGCGGTAACGAGAACCCCCAAACATCGGCATCAATCACGGCAACACGATTGCCGCGCGCGGCTAAGGCGATAGAAACATTGGTGGTAACCGACGATTTTCCTACTCCGCCCTTGCCCGACGCGACAGCAATTATTCGGGTTCGGGAATTAAGAAAAGGATTTACGCGCGCGGGGGGTGGTGCGGCGGGTG
>JBCKKA010000020.1:0-21743 GCA_038904515.1 Acidimicrobiia bacterium
CTCGGTTGGCGTGCAGCAGCGCGACATCTAGGGGCAACGCGGGCATGGCTAAAAATTCCTGTCCGTCATAAGGTGAAACCACCGTTGCCATCTTGGGGTTCACCTCGGTAATGGCCGAGCCCATACCTGCTCTACAGGGCAAGAATGAAACTCGCCACGCGGCCGCGCGCAGGCCCAGTTGGAGCATGCCTTCATCAAGTTCCATCGCTTCAATAGTTTTATTTTGGCGGGCGGCTCGAAAATACGGTTCAAGAGGAATCGAATCAAGCGAAACAAATCCATAAACTGCTTTGCGAACTTTTCCCGCCGCACACAACATTCCGACATCGGGGCCGCCGTAACTCACAACGGTCAGATCCTTTAGATCGGAACGCAGAATCTCGCGCACGATCGACATCGGCTTACGCCGCGATCCCCAACCGCCGATTCCGATAACCATGCCGTCACTTAGTTCGGCTACTACCTCAGCTTCGGTAACGCGTTTATCGATCATCGGGCAACGATGACGCAACTTCCGTGGCCAAACAAACCTTGATTGACCGACAAACCAACTCGAGCATTTTCGACTTGACGCGCGCCCGCTTCGCCTCGCATTTGCATTGTCAGTTCGCATACTTGAGCGATGGCTTGAGCCGGAATTGCTTCACCAAAACTGGCCAACCCGCCACTGGCGTTTACCGGAACGCGGCCGCCCAGCGTGGTCGCGCCGGAGTGCAACAGGGCTTCGGCCTCGCCGGGTTGACAAAGACCAATGTTTTCGTACCAATCAAGTTCGAGTGCGGTTGATAAATCGTAGACCTCGGCGCACGAAACATCTTCAGGACCAAAACCCGACTCTTCGTAGGCCGCGTGGGCGATCGAATCCCTAAAGCCCAGCTCGGGCGCCGCGGCACCAATCGCCGAATCGGTAGCCATATCGGGCATATCTAGATAAGTGTTGGGATAACGCGGAGTGACCGTTGATATAGCGGCGATGCGCACATGGCGCGCGGTGTCGGCCAACCGCTGGGCGTATTCCGCACTGGCTAATACCACCGCCGCGCCGCCGTCACTCGTAGCGCAAATGTCGACCAAGCGCAATGGATCGGCCACCATCGGCGATTCGGCGATTTCGTCGGCGGTAAATTCCTTGCGATAGCGCGCAAAAGGGTTAGCCATTCCATGACGACTATTTTTTATTTTTACTGCCGCAAAGTCTTTTTCGGTAGCTCCATAGAGTTCCATGCGTCGGCGAGCGTACAGAGCAAAGTAGGTGGGATTAGTCGCGCCCAGTAGATGAAAGCGCAACCAGTCGGGATCTTCCGGACGGTCACCAGGGAGTGGGCCAAAAAATCCTTTAGGCGCGGTGTCGGCGCCTACGACCAGCGCGACGTCGGCTTTACCCGACTGGATTCGCACCCGTGCGGCTTCAAGGGCGACGGCACCACTTGCGCACGCGGCGAAATTCGATGAGACCGGAATGCCTTGCCAGCCCAACGCTTGGGCGAAAGTTGAGCCTGACACATAGCCCGGATAGCCATTGCGCATGGTGTTGCCGGCGGCGAGGTAGTCAATATCGGCCCACGCCACTCCCGCGTCTTGCAGTGCGGCCCGTGCCGCCACTGCTCCGTACTCCACGAAGTTGCGTCCCCATTTTCCCCAAGGATGCATTCCGGTTCCGAGAACGACTACATCTTCTTGGCCACTTGCGCGCTTGCTCGCCATTATTTATCGACCGCTTTCCACTTCCAGACCGTACGAATTTCTTCGCGGGTTTCGTAAAGAGGTTCGACTATCAGCGTCATCGTGTCGCCAACCGCCAGATTGGCAATATTGGTGCCCTCGGCTAACTGCCCGAGTACCACCATGCGTTCCTCGGCGAGCTCGACCGCAGCAACTCCGTAAGGAACAAAAGTTTCGACTTGCGGATACGGCGGTGGTGGCGTGAACTGATTGGCGGTAAATGACCACAATTTTCCCGTGGTTGATAATTCGGTGTCGTCAAGGATCGCTCCTTCGCACGCCGGATTACGACAAAATGAAAACTGCTTGGGGAAAAAAGTTGCACCACACTGTGCACAATGCCCACCCAGCAATCGCGCGGAACCGTCTGACTCTTCTTTAAAGAAACCTTCAAGGGCGGGTACGCGCGGGAGAATCACCGACTATTTAGACTCGAGATCGGCGTCGCGTTTATCCACGAACGCTTGGCGTAATTCGTCAGAGTCACCCCAGAGGTTGAGTTCAAAAGTAAATCCTTGCTCGAAACGGTACGAGCGTTTCACGTCGACGGGGTCGATGGCGTTGAGCGATTCTTTGGCTCGACGTATCACGAGCGGACTCTTGGCGGCAATTACTTGGGCAATTTCGCGAGCAGTATCGAGGAGCTGCGCGCGGGGAACAACTCGCTCGACCGTTCCAAAAGCCAACAACTCTTGCGCGGTAACCGAAGACCCGGTGAGGAACATCGCCCGCATTTTTTTATACGGAACTAAACGAGATAAATGGGTGGCGGCACCTAATGCACCCCGATCGACTTCGGGAAGCGAGAAGGTCGCGTCGTCGGCGGCCACCAAAACATCGGCGTTACCAGCAATTCCGATACCACCACCTAAGCAATATCCGTGCACCGCGGCGATAACCGGTGCGGGCGAGTCGTACACCGCGGCAAAAGTCTCGTAGCACCCGCGGTTTACATCGATCAAAGTTTTGTTGGTGGGGTCGGCGGCCAGTTCTTTAATGTCGACGCCAACTTGGAATGCCCGCAAGTCGGGATTGGCCGCCACGATCACGACTCGAACATTGGGGTTAGCGCCGTGGTCACGAATCGCCGCCGCCAGATCGAACCACCCCTGGGCGGTCAGTGCGTTGACCGGCGGGTTATCAATAATGATCTCAGCTACTTGGTCACGAATCTCAGAACGAATCACGATGTGCAGCGTACCTGCCGCGTGTCAGGTACCGTCGGTGCATGGCCAAGCCCGATCCTCTCAATTTCCGCAGCCGGATAGTCATCGTTACTGGGGGTACCCGTGGAGTGGGCCGGGGCATTGCTGAACGGTTCTTGGCGGCCGGAGCCGAAGTGGTCGTCTGCGGCCGTACCACTCCCGAAGATCCGCCGACGGCGGACGGGCGCACCGCCACTTTTGTCGCCGCCGACGTACGCAACGCCGACGACATTGATCTCGTTATTGCCCAGACCGTGGACAAATTCGGTCGAATCGATGTACTGATCAACAATGCTGGCGGTTCACCCCCCGCCGATACCGCCACCGCCTCGCCAAAATTTACCAACGCGATCATTGCCCTCAATCTCATTGCGCCCATGGTGTTTTCGCAACGAGTTTTCGCGGTAATGAACGAGCAAACTGACGGTGGGGTAATTATCAACATTGGCAGCGTTAGCGGTACTCGCCCGAGCCCCACTACGGCTGCGTACGGTGCCGCTAAAGCGGGATTGATCAACCTGACCCAAACTCTTGGAGTCGAGTTCGCTCCCAAAGTTCGCGTGGTGTGCGTGACTGCGGGACTAATAGTTACTGAACAAGCACATTTATTTTATGGTGACGCAGCCAGTATTGAAGCAGTTGGCAAAACGGTACCTATCGGTCACATGGCTGATCCGAGTGAAATTGCCGACGTGTGTCTGTTTGCGGCATCGCCACTCGCTCGTTATATAACTGGCGAACAAATCGTGGTACACGGTGGCGGCGAGGTGCCCGCTTACCGCGACGCGGCTAATCCTAAGACTGACTGAACTAGTTCGCGAAACTGACTGAACTAGTTCACGAATGCGGGAAAGTTTTTATTTAGCGCACACCAAGATGCTGATACCAGTGCTGTTTCGATCGTTCAGTTAGATCAACTAGGTCGCCGCGCGCGGGCCAACTGACCAATATTCCTAAATCTTCTAAAAAAGTCGTCAGTTCGGCACTTGGTCGAGCCGAACACGCCAACCACGGCGTTATTCGCAATTTAGGGTCGCCGGTCGATCGTTCAAGTCGCCAACGAGATTCGAGCAGGTTGCCCACCGCTTCAGGGATTTCTAACTTTCCCCCACCAGTACGCAGCCGGCATACCCGTAAAGTAATTACATCGCGGGCGCGCCGAGCGATCAATTGTGGATCGGAAGTGGTTGGAGCCTTTACGCCCACGGCAAACTCTTGCGAACGCAGCAATCGCGCAATAGGCGCCAAGACGTCGTGGACCGCCAAATTCGAAACGCGGTTAGATCTTCCGGCCACGTCGCGCCAAGTTTTTACCGCGAAAATTTCTAGTGTTTCTAAATCCCGCTCATTGCGTTCGTTGGCCCAAGCGTCAATAACTGCCATCGCGCGCGGGCGCGACTCGAGATCAACCGAACCGTGGCGCAAATCGGGAACCCAGCGCCGTACCGTGCTCGCCGCCAATGGATCCACCGCCAATAGACGAGAACGACGACGGTCAATTTTTGCGGTGATGGTGGCGTTCTTGCCGGCCTTAGGTCGGCGCGCCCGCCCCACGGCTACTAGGCCAACATCGAGGTCGGGCAAATAACACCAAATCGTGTCGCCGGCTCGCGCGTCAACCAGCGCCCCGCGCACTTCGCACACAAAACAATCAAGCCGGCCCGACAGCGCGGCGTTGCGCACATCGGCAAACTTGGGCGCGATAGTTCGCCCTGAATTATTAACGAATCGCACATAGCGATTTGCCGGAACTAGCCAGTGCCCCACGGCTCTAGTCTGACCCAAAATTAGGTGCCAATAGCGGGAAATTGCTCACGCGTGTTGACTAGACACCGAAACCACTTCACCAGTCATATAACTGGAGTAAGCGCTGGCAAGGAAAACAATGACATTGGCGATTTCCCACGGTTCGGCTGCTCGGCCGAACGCCTCGCGTTCCACCAGAGTTTCGAGGAGCTCGTCGGTCGTCACTTTGGCCAGAAACGGATGCATCGCCAAACTGGGAGCCACCGCATTTACTCGGATTCCGTGGGGTGCCGCCTCGATTGCCGCACAACGAGTGAGCGCCATTACGCCCGCTTTGGCGGCGGCGTAATGGGCTTGTCCAGCCTGGGCTCGCCATCCCAATACTGAAGCGTTGTTAACGATAACCCCACTACCCTGTTCGACCATTTGTCGTAGCGCGGCGCGCGTGCCGCGGAAAGTTCCGTTAAGCGTGACATCGAGCACTCCGCTCCACTGTTCATCGGTCATGTCGATAATCGGCACCTCGCCACCCAATCCCGCATTGTTTACCCATATATCGATACCGCCGTGAGCTTTAACCGCAACTTTTACCAACTTCTCGACATCTTTTTCTTTAGTCACATCGCAAACTGAAGTAACGGGGCGAATACCAAATATTTCGGCTAATTGATCGGCGGCTTCGCCGAGTCGGCGCTCGTGATGATCGCTCAACACCACCACCGCGCCCTCTTCGCACGCTCGCTTAGCGGTAGCAAAACCAATTCCGGTTCCCGCCGCCGCGGTGATTACGACGCGCGCGCCGTCGAGCAGACCGTGTCCGGCTGGTTCAGTAGCCGGTTTAGCGGCCGGTTTAGCGGCCGGTTTAGCGGCCGGTTTAGATTTTGATGACGATGACGATGGCGATGACGATGACGATGACGAGGATGGGCTCACGGTCGTGGCTCCTTTGGCAGGCCTAAAGCCCGCTCACCGATGATATTGCGTTGGATTTCATTCGACCCTCCGTAGATCGTATCGGCGCGGGTGTACAAGAAAAGTCGTTGGGCCGAAGTGAGGTCGTACCCCTCTCCCGAAGCGATCTCGCCCTCGGGACCCAATACATCGATAGCCAATTCGCCCAAACTGCGGTGGAATGAGGACCAAAAAAGTTTGTGCACACTGGTTAATGGAGTGATCTCGGCTCGCTCAAGTGCGGTCATTGACCGCAGAGCATTAAACCGCATAATTTTTAACGCAATCCAAGCATCAGCCAGCCGTTGGCGCAGGAGCGGTTCGTTGTTCCGACCACGCGCTCGCGCGGTGGTAAAAATTGCCGTCAATTCATTTTCGAATTCCAATTGCTGCCCAAGAGTTGATGCGCCGCGCTCAAACGCCAATGTGCCCATAGCGACTTTCCAGCCATCGTTTACTGCTCCGACCACATCGTCGGCCGCGCCGCGGGCGTCGTCGAAAAAAACTTCGTTGAACTCCGAAGTGGCGGTAATTTGCATGATCGGACGAATTTCAATTCCCGGCTGACGCATCGGAACTAATAAATAAGAAAGACCGCGATGCTTAGGCGCTTCTCGATCGGTGCGACATAAAACAAAACACCAGTCCGACCAATGTGCGAGTGAAGTCCAAACTTTTTGTCCGGTAATTGACCATTCTTGAGTGCCGTCGTTATTGGTTACCAACTCGGCTCGGGTCGCAACATTGGCTAAATCAGAACCCGCATTTGGTTCGGAATATCCCTGGCACCAAATTTCGGTACCCGAGAGAATGCCGGTAAGAAATTTCTTCTTTTGTTCATCAGTACCAAACGCGATAACTGTTGGCCCCAATAATCCCTCGCCTACTATTCCCACTCGCCCCGGACCGTGGGCGCGGGAATACTCTTCGTAAAAAATTACTTGTTGAACCAGCGACAAACCCCGCCCACCAAATTCTTCGGGCCAGCCAATACCAATCCAGCCCGCCGAACCCAGTGCGCGTTCCCACGCGGCCCGTTCGTCGAATAACTCATGCTCATCACCGGGGCCGCCCCGACCGCGCACGGCCGCGAACGACCCTTCGAGTTGCTCAGTGAGCCACCCGCGAGCGTCACTACGGAACGCCTCGTCTGCTGCTGAAAATCGCAAGTCCACCGCTGCGAATCGTACCGGAGCCGCCAGAGTTACCTACGATGCTTAGACCGGCTACGGATACTTGCATTCTCAATATCTAAATCTGGAAAACGAAGGAGACGACATGAAATACCCCGACGCCAACTCGCTGCTCGGCGCCGTCGGTACCCATCTGGGGTACAGCGACTGGATCGGCATTGACCAAAACCGAATCGACAGATTCGCTGCTGCCACTGGCGATCGTCAGTGGATTCACGTCGACCCCGAACGCGCCGCCACTGGGCCATTTGGCGGCACGATCGCGCACGGTTATCTAACGCTGTCAATCACTAATCAATTTCTGCCCGAGTTACTCCAAGTGCCTAAGGCCAGCATGGGCATCAACTACGGCACCAATAAGGTCCGATTTCCCGCACCGGTTCCGGTTGACTCTCGCGTTCGTATGGGCAGCGAAATCATTGGTGCCGAAGTTATTGACTCGGGCGGGCAAGGTACTTGGGTAGAAGTCATTACCCGCAACACGGTAGAGCTAGAAGGTAGTGAAAAACCCGCCTGCGTGGTCGAAGCCATCAGCCGGTTCCTGTTTACTGAATAGTCGATTGCGAGAATTCGCAAATGACGACGGCAGCAAATGTACGCGTAGTAGGTGCCGGTTTGTCGGTACGCCTCGGGAACAATCGTTATGTATGCGGCGATTTTTCTAGACTTAAACGCGAACCGTTATCAACGAAACGCAGCACCGCGTCGCCATTAAGTAGCGCGCGCAAATCGTCCCCTACCATCTCGGCTCGCCAACCCGAGTCGAGCCGCGACGGTCGGTCGTTAACTAGCGCCTTCACATCGTCACGGGTCGCCAGTAGCCGCGGGTCGATCTGTTCACCTTCCGCGACTTGTGCCGTCCACCCTGTCAATAATCCTGATGCCGCATTAAGCGACGGATCGGCCGAATGTTTGGGCGGCAACTTGAGTTCGGAGTCGGATATCGAACGAGCCGCTTGTATCGCGTTCCAGATTCCGGCTACGGCTGATTTAGAAAGATTGCCCGCCCCCCGCACCTTCATAATCTCATCAGCGTTACGGGGCGGTCGTTGGATCAACGCGGTCAACGCAAGATCCGACATTACGAAACGGGGCGGAACATCGTCAGCTTCGGCTCGGTGTTCACGCCATGCCGATAACCCTTGCGCGATTGCGGCTTGCTCACCTTTTAGCGAACGCGAACCCTTGACTTTCCACCAAGTGGTTTCGGGGTCGAAACTGCGGGCGGCATGGGAACGAAGTATTTCGCATTCCGCGACGGCCCATTCGAGCCGACCCCTCGCTTCAAGTCGTTTAACTAATTCGTCGCGCAAAGCAAATAAGTGATCAACATCACCGGCCGCGTAATCGAGAACCGAAGCAGGTAACGGTCGGCGCGACCAGTCGGATAATTGGTCACCCTTATCCAAACGAATACGCAACAGTGCCCAAGTCAATGACGACAGCGACGGTTGGCTCATTCCGATGAAGCCAGCACTTAGTTGGGTATCGAATAATGAAGTGGGGCGATCTCCACACGCGCGTTCGATGATAGGCAAATCACCACTACCCGCGTGAGTAATCATTGTGCCGGGCCCGACTAAAACTTCTTTTAGCGCGCTTACATCGCACGCCAAAGGATCGATGAGCGCGGTGTGCCCCGGCCACGAGATCTGCACCAAACAGAGTCGAGGTCTATAAGTGCGCTCGGCGACAAACTCGGTGTCGAGTCCGTAGGCCGGTTCGGATTTAAGTGCCGCTACTGCGTCGGCCAACCCTCGGTCGGTGTCAATCCAAGTTTGGGGCGGCACGGTCGAATTAGTCATTGAGAAACCCTATCGGGAGGCTTTAGAACTATTCGACTACCGGCGCGTTCCAACGACTAATCACCTTGGTTTCGCGCTCGTAACCCAAAATACTGAGTGTGGCCGTGCCCAGAGCAAGATGGGAGCCGTTAACTGCGGGCAGCCCCATCCACCGAGCGGCCAAAATTCGCAAGACGTGACCGTGCGCGACCAAGGCAACCGAGCCGTCAACGACATCAGCTTGGGCAATGATCAAATCGGTGCGGGCGCCAACTTCGTCGACCGTTTCACCCCCCACCACTCCTTCGCCAAACACCGTCCACCCTGGCCGAGTTTTTCGGATTTCTTTAGTGGTAAGTCCTTCGTATTCGCCGTAGTCCCATTCGCGTAAGTTGGAATCGGTAATGGCGCCGGCATCTATTCCTGCTAATCGTGCGGTCTCTTGGGCTCGACCTAATGGGCTGACAAGTACTAACGAAAACTTCCACTCGGTTAAAGATTTCTTAAGCGAACGCGCTTGGTCGCGGCCGTTTTCAGTGAGGGGGATATCGGTAATTCCGGTGTGTTGACCCGACATACTCCATTCAGTTTCACCGTGACGCACAAGTACGACTTCGCTGGCCATCTCGCTACAATGGCACATATACCCAGCGACCAGTTGGGCAAGTAAGGGGAGCTCGGGACAGCCGGGCTGAGAGGGTGACCACGCCACCGCGCGCGTTACCGACCCCAAGAACCTGCTCCGGATAATGCCGGCGAAGGGAGTGCGCTATGGCTAGTAGGACTAATTCCGATCCAAACTCCAGTACGACCGCGCTAATTTTTGCGGGGGGCGAACCGGTTGTCGATTCAGTAATTGAGTTTCTTCCTTCGGCCGATCTGGTCATCGGCGCCGACTCGGGAGTTGAGCACGCCTTGCGGTTGGGCTTTGCCATCGACCTCGCGGTCGGCGATTTCGACTCGCTCAGTTCATCAACTCTGGACATAGTGACTGCCGCCGGAACCGAGATCGAAACCCATCCCATCGATAAAGACGCCACCGATCTTGAATTAGCTATTGATGCCGCGCGTGCGCGTGGGATCACCTCAGTTGTCGTGATCGGTGGTCACGGTGGTCGCCTCGATCATTTTTTAGCTAACGCCCAGCTCTTGACTGCGAATAAATACGCCACGATGAACATTGAAGCGTGGTTTGGAGTAACACGCGTAACCGTCGTGCGACATTTAACTGAATTATCCGGAAGCCTTGGCTCCACTATTTCGCTGCTGGCTCCGAACGAGCCGGCTCTCGGTGTCACTACTACCGGATTACGTTTTGCTCTACTCGACTCGCAATTGCTACCCGGCTCAACTCTCGGAGTAAGTAATGAATTTACCGAGCCACGCGCGACGATAAATCTAAAAACGGGAACAGTTTTGGCCGTACAGCCCAACGCGGTCGTCTGATGAAATCGTTTCGTCGCGTAATAGCAGCCAGCATTATCGGTGCAACCATCTTGGCATTGACGAGCACCACCGTAAGCGGAGCGCGTACCCAATCCGCCACCGTCATCCTCGTAACCCATGATTCTTTTTCCATTTCAAAATCAGTACTGCGAGATTTCACGCGCGAGTCGGAAGTGTTGGTAAAGCTGTTGCCGCTCGGCGACGCGGGCGTGGCGCTCAATCAAGCAATTCTTACTAAAGATCAACCCCTCGGCGATGTTCTCTACGGCGTCGACACCACCTTCTTGTCGCGCGGGATTGATGCCGAGATCTTCGAGCCCTATCGTGCGGCCAATATCGATCAGGTAAGTAAAGAATTTAAAGTTGATAAACGGTTTCGGGTTACCCCGATTGACTACGGCGATGTGTGTATCAACTACGACAAAGACTGGTTTGCCCAAAAGCAGTTGTCGCCACCAAAAACTTTGACCGATCTAACCAAGTCTCGCTATCGCAACCTGTTGGTAGTAGAAAACCCCGCGACTTCTTCACCGGGATTGGCATTTTTGCTTGCCACCATTGCCCGCTTCGGCGCAACGGACTGGATTGAGTATTGGCGGGCCTTGCGCGCTAATGGGGTTGAGGTAACTGACGGTTGGGAGACGGCCTATAACGGTTCGTTTAGCGCAGGCGAAGGTGGCGGCGAGCGTCCGCTAGTGGTCTCGTACGCGTCGAGTCCGGCGGCGGCGGTCTACTACTCCGACCCTCAGCCCAGCACCGCACCTATCGGAACCATGCTTGATAGTTGTTTTCGACAAACCGAATTCGCCGGAATTTTACGAGGAACTGATAACCGCAAAGCGGCCGAAAAACTGATCGATTTTATGTTGACTCGTAAATTTCAAGAAGATATTCCTCTGCAAATGTTTGTCTTTCCGGTTACTCCCGACGCGCAACTCCCCGCCGTATTTAAAAAGTTTGCCGAAGTTGCTCCCAACCCGGCCTCAATGTCGCCCTCTCGTATTAGCCGACACCGCGAACAGTGGATAGCCGACTGGACTGAAGCCGTCCTGCGGTGATCGCGTCATCAGGCTCACGATCAGGAAGACTTACCCGCTACTCCGTTTTCACTATTGGAGTGCCACTCGTGTTCCTCGGCGTATTATTCGTCCTTCCGGTCGCCAACATTCTCGGGCGAGGATTGATCACAGACGCGGGACTCGATCTAAACCCAGTTGTTGCTGTACTCGAAAACGAGTTATTGCGAAGGATTATTGGTTTTACATTTCTACAAGCCGCGCTATCGACCTTACTTACAGTCGTAGTTGGCATTCCTGGGGCCTACGTGCTTTACCGCTATCGATTTGCCGGCCGATCGCTGGTGCGCGCACTAGCAACAGTTCCATTCGTTCTTCCAACCTTGGTAGTGGCGACCGCGTTCCTCGCTCTTGGAGTACCCCCTTCGTTTACCGCCATCCTTCTCGCCCACATATTTTTCAACTACGCCGTAGTAGTGCGAACAGTGGGGGGACTCTGGGCTCACCTCGACCCGAAAACTGAGACCGCCGCGCAAGTTTTGGGTGCGTCAAAAATAAAAATATTTATTCATGTCACCCTTCCCGCACTACGACCGGCTATTTGGGCCGCCAGCGCAGTGTGTTTTCTATTTACTTTCACTTCGTTCGGAATTATTTTGTTTCTAGGTGGTCCCGGTCGCGCCACTCTTGAAACTGAGATTTACCGTCAGACCGCGCAACTGCTCGACTTCAAAACCGCCGCCGGATTATCAGTCGTGCAATTAGTAGCAGTAACTGTGGTACTAGTCATCACCAACCGGCTCATTGCTCGCCAGCGGGTGGCGCTCGGTCTCCAATCGGCCGCCGCGGTTCCTCAAGTCCGATCGGCCGGTCAACGAATCATGCTCGGGGGGAATTTATTGTTTATGGCTCTACTGCTCGGTTTGCCGATGGCTACTCTGATCGTTAATTCTTTCTCTATTCCATCGGGGTTTGGTCTGACTTACTACCGCGCACTAGGAACTTTACGCGCCGACAGCGTTTTGTTCGTAACTCCTGTCGCGGCAATAAAAAACTCTCTGGTCATAGCGGTGATAGCGGCCGCAATTTCATTAGTCGTAGGCGGCTTGGCCGCCCACGCCATTGTCCGCCACCGGAGTGGCCTAGCAACTGCACTGAGTCTTCCGTTGGGAGTTTCGGCGGTAACCGTTGGTTTCGGTTTTCTTATTACTTTCGACACCCCACCGCTTGATTTTCGTTCGTCGTGGTTATTACTACCATTCGCGCACGCACTCATCGCGATTCCGTTCGTAATACGAGCGATCGTGCCAATACTTTCTTCAATCGACCCTCGCCTGCGCGATTCGGCCGCAGTTTTGGGTGCTAATCCGCGCCGAGTTTGGCGCGAGATCGATTTACCGATTTCGGCCCGGGCTTATACGGTTGGAGCCGGCTTCGCGCTCGCGATATCGCTGGGCGAATTTGGCGCCACCGCATTTTTGGCCCGACCCGATCACCCCACCCTTCCAATAGTGATTGCGCGCTTGCTCGGTCAACCCGGTGCTCTCAACTTTGGCTCCGCCCTCGCGGCCAGTTCGATCTTGATGGTCTTAGTCGTATTGGTCGTGATGGGAATTGAGCGGGCCCGTATCGGATCGATCGGAACCTTCTAATGAAACCAGTCCTAGATCTCCAAGAAGTTTCGGTGCGCTTCGGAGATAACACTGCCCTCGACCGAGTAAGCCTTGCGCTGGCGGCTAACGAAACCGTCGTAGTGCTGGGTCCGAGCGGAAGCGGTAAGAGCACATTGTTGCGGGCGATAGCGGGATTAGAACCACTAGCCCACGGGCGCATTGAGAGCGGCGGCATCGATCTTGCGCCGATCCCTACTCACCGGCGCGGCTTTGGGCTCATGTTTCAATCCGCCACTCTCTTTCCCCACCGTGATGTTTTAGGAAACGTAATGTTCGGACTCCTCATGCAAAATGTTCGCCGAGCGGAAGCCGAAACGCGTGCGCGCGCGGCGCTAAAAATAGTGGGACTTGCGGGTTTCGAAACCCGTGCCGTCGCTGAGTTGTCAGGGGGCGAAGCGCAACGAGTTGCCTTGGCTCGCGCAATAGCCCCCGAACCTAAATTGCTTATGCTTGACGAGCCGTTTGGCGCTCTCGATCGTCCACGACGCGATGAGTTGAGCAACGAAGTGCGCACTATCTCTAATCGTCTAGGCGCGGCCACTTTGCTCGTTACCCACGACCACGCCGAAGCTTTTGCTATAGGCGACCGCATTGCGATAATTAACGCCGGGAAAATCGAGCAAGTCGCGCCACCGGTAGAACTTTGGCGCCAACCGGCCACCGCTTTTGTTGCCAGTTTTCTCGGCTGGAACATCATTAGTAGTAACACTGGGTCGACAATCGCGGTTCGTCCTGATGCGATTCGGTTGACCCCTAATCCGAACCACGGTCGCGAGTCGGCGACGGTGATAACTCGCACCTTTCGACGCAATCATTGGCAGATACGGGTCGAAACCGAAGATCATCAATTTCTCAATGTCGAGATCGCCAACACCGAGGCGCCGACCAATCTCAATTCGGAATCCGAAATAGCTTCGGGGTCTGTCGTTGGTGTCATCATCGACCCCGCGTCCACCATTTGCTTTACCCCATGAATTTCGCTGCCAACCCATAAAACCCAGACAAGATCTGGATAATATCTGGATCATCAAACGGGCCCGCATTGGCCGTCCCGTCCAACTAGTAACCCCTAACATGGGCACAAGTCCAAGTCCCACCAAATGGCCTCACTGGCTTAGTCTTTAATTCGATCAGGAGAATTACCGCGTGAATCTTGCCTCAATCGAAGAAGCCGTTCGTCGCATTAAACGCGGCGAAATGGTCATAGTGGTCGACGACGACGACCGTGAAAATGAAGGCGACTTAACTATGGCCGCGTCGTGGGTAACTCCTGAAGCCATCAACTTTATGATTACTTGGGCGCGCGGGTTGGTCTGCATGCCCAGTTCCCCTGAGGTTCTTGAATCACTCAATATTCCTTCGATGGTGACCGAAGGTCAGGCCGGATGCGACACCGCATTTTGCGTTTCGATCGATCATCGTGACGCGGGTAGCGGCATTGGCGCCGCCGATCGGGCTCTCACTATCCGTCGAGTTGCCGATCCCGATGTCACTGGTGACGAATTTATTCGCCCCGGCCATATGTTCCCCTTACGAGCCCAGCCGGGCGGAACCCAGGAACGGCGTGGCCATACCGAAGCCGCGGTCGATCTAGCCGTACTCGCGGGACTTCCCCCCGTAGCCGCGATTTGCGAAGTCCTCGACCACGACGGATCTCCAGCTCGGGCGGACTTCCTCGAAGAGTTCGCCATTGAACACCGGATTCTTATTGTGTCAGTCGGACAAATTGCCGAATACCGACTCCAACACGACGCCGCTACCACTAAAACTGGCGTTCTCGTTCTGTAAAGCGTTCCGGTTCTAGTTTCCGGAAAGTAGCGAAAGCACAATGGCAATTTGCGCTAAGTAATAAGTGACCATAATCGCAACACGCGTTGCCGCGGGGTTTTGTACTAGACGGCTCTTCACAAAACGGTCCTCGGCGATTAGAGAATCAGAAATCAAAAATGCGACCGCGCCCACGCCGGCCAAAATGTTCCCACTCGCCAACGCGCTGATGACCATGGCGCTAATCGCCACAAAATAAACCATCACCGGCGCGATTAGCTCAGAATGATTTGCCTTCGCCAACGCGTTCACGACCCGCAGTCCCGCCGGTAATGCCGCCGCCGCCACGACCGCGGCGGCAATCAAATAAGCCTGCCCCGAACTACCCGGAAGTGAGAACGCCACTGCGTAGAGAACTTGCGCCAGAAGAAACGAACCCAAGCCGGCCACAAATCGATCCCTAGGCAACATAAGGAAAATGTCGCCGGCCAGTGAAGCTATGAGCGCGATTACTACCAGCGTGCGAACATCAGAATAAGTCGGATTCAGCGTGGCAGCAGTCACCACCAACGCCAGCGTGGCACCAGGCTTGCACCAATATTCCCGCCGCCGCCAGCCGCGCCCGACCGCGATCCAATCGCCAACCGCGAGAATCACGGCAATCACAAGGGCGGCGGTGGAGAGCGTGGTCAAGTGTCCAGTCTGCCCCAATGGGGTGGAATCTTTACTATCACCACTTGGGCGCCACCTAGGGTCTATTCATGGTCGGTATCCGCGGTAGACGGTATGAGTAATGCCACCGCCCGGTCGGGAACTTTCGAGTTGAAAACCATTTGTCCATGAATCGTGAGAGCAAAATACGAAATTTTATTCACCGTTCCTGGGATTGGCTGCGCGAGTTACAACACCGTTACAACGCGATCCATGGCCCTAGTTTGGCTAGCGGGATAACCCTCTACGGTTTTCTCGCACTATTCGCACTATTAATTCTTGCCGTTGCGGTGGTGGGATTATTCGCTAATAACGATGGCCAGTTTGCGGCCAATGTTGTTAAAGATCTCGGAATCACCGGCGAAGCAGCGCGCACCGTGACAAAAACCATCACTTCGGCTCAAAGTAGTCACCAGCTCGCGTCCGTCGTTGGTGTGGTGGGAATTATATGGTTGGGTACTAGTTTCGCGTTAGTGACAGCCCACGCCTTTGACGCGGCATGGAATATTCCGGGCGGAGGGCTGACAACCCGCGGCCGCGGAATTTTGTGGCTCCTAGGAATGGTCGCTCTCGCAGTAGTTGCGCTCGGAGCCACTTCGCTGTGGGCCCTACTGCCAAATTTTCTTTCTCCCATTGTTCTATTAATAAGTCTGGGGGCTAATACCGGATTATGGATGTGGACTTCGTGGATTTTGCCCCATCGGAAAGTGTCGTGGCGAGTGACCTTGGTTCCTTCATTTGCCGCCGCGGTCGCCCTTGAGATATTAAAAATTCTTGGCGCGTACGTAGTGCCCCGTCTAGTTTCGTCTTCGTCAGAGATCTACGGAACCTTGGGTGTCATTTTTGCTTTGCTCGCCTGGTTATTAATTCTGGGACGTATCGTGGTTTATCTCGCAGTTATAGAGGCATGGCAAGGACAAAAACTTGAGGCGGTAAACAGCAAAAAAACGTAAGAAAATAAAAATTGCTTACGGTTGCAAGCGTGAAATATTCCAGTTCGCACCAGAGTCTTTGCGGTACACCAAACGGTCGTGCAAACGGTTGTCGCGGTGCGCCCAAAACTCAACTTCTGTCGGACTGATTAAATAGCCGCCCCAAAACGATGGCCGCGGTATTTCGTCTTGGTCGCTAAATTGCTGTTCAATTTTAGTTACTTCCTCTTCCAGCGTGGTGCGATTGTCGATTGGAGCCGATTGGTACGATGCCCATGCCGAAAGTTGACTAGAGCGCGGTCGGCGCGACCAGTAATCCAACGACTCTTCGGGTGTGAGTTGGGAAACCGAGCCAATGGCGCGAATCTGGCGTTGTTGTTCGCGCCAGTAAATGACTAGCGCAGCGCGGGAGTTGACCGAAAGTTCTGTTGCCTTGCGTGAGGCGTAGTTGGAATAAAAACGAAAACCCGCGTCTTCAATTCCTCGCAGCAACACCATGCGAGCCGACGGGGCGCCGGAAGCATCAGCAGTGGCTACCATCATGGCGTCCCACTCGGGAACACCGGCGGCCTGGGCGTCGGCTACCCATCGTCGCACTTGTTCCATAGGGTCGGTCGCAAGATCAGCCACTGACATTTCGGCCATGCGCGCAGGGTAGCGTGTGAAACAAGAAACTGCGATTAGAACCTCAACGGCCAAAATCTCATCCGGCCCGGCCCGGACCGTAAATTAGTAAATTAGTAAATTAGCCAAGACCTACCGCTACCCAAGACCTACCGCTACCAAGGAGAACCTCATGGCTTTTCATCATGTCGCCATCACCACCCGAGACTTAGAGGCAACCCACACTTTCTATACCGAGGTCATGGGTTTTACTCTGGTCAAAGTTGAAGCGGGAGCCACTCCGGAAGGGGGATGGGCCCGTCATCTTTTTTACGACACTGGCAACGGTGAATGCTTGGCGATCTGGGATATCAATGACAACCCCGCGATGCCGGCCGACTTCGATACTTCAATCAGCAAAGGACTCGGGCTGCCAACATGGACCAACCACATCGCGTTCAACGCGCCCGATCTCGACGCGCTTCAAGCGGCGCAGCAGCGCTGGCTCGACCATGACTACCCCGTACTTAAGGTCGACCACGGTTGGTGCGTTTCTATTTACGCCGACGACCCCAGCGGAATTGCAGTGGAGTTTTGCTGCACCACGCGACCATTTACCGCGGCCGACCGCGCTGAAGCTGAGAGCTTGCGGAAAGTTGAATTTCCGCCGCTCGATGAAAGTGACACCCCTATCGAAATAATTATGCCCGCAAGCGTGTCGAACTAACTTAACCAGTAGGTGATTTAAATGGACTTTGCCCTTACTCCACGATCCGAGGAATACCGCGACCGTTTGGCTGCGTTTATTACTGAAGTCGTTAACCCCGCCGAAGAGATTTACGCCCAACAAGTAAAAGCCATCGGCGACCCTCATGCTTCACCTCCGATCATGGACGATCTAAAAATCGAAGCGCGAGCGCGTGGACTCTGGAATCTTTTTCTACCCGACTCCGATATCGGGGCGGGGTTAACCAACACCGAGTACGCGCCGCTGTGCGAACTTATGGGTCGCAGTTTGCTGGCCAGCGAAGCCACCAACTGTGCGGCTCCGGACACTGGCAACATGGAAATTTTGCACCAATTCGGAACTCCTCTACAACGCGAACAGTTCCTTGATCCGCTGTTAGCCGGAGAAATTAGGTCGTGTTTTGCGATGACCGAACCGTGGGTCGCGAGTAGCGATGCCACCAATATCGCCAGTCGGATTGAGCGCGACGGCGATCATTATGTAGTTAATGCCCACAAGTGGTGGACGAGTGGCGCGGCGTCACCCAACTGTCGATTTGCCATATTGATGGGAGTCTCCGATCCCGACGCCGAGGCCCATCGTCGTCACTCAATGATCTTGATTCCGTTTGATACTCCCGGCTTCAGCATCGTGCGCACGCTGCCAGTATTTGGTCACGACGCGGGTGGTGGCCATTGCGAAACTCTGTTCGAAAATGTTCGGGTCCCCGTTGAATACCTACTTGGAGAAGAAGGCGGTGGGTTCGCAATTGCTCAGGCTCGTCTTGGCCCCGGCCGCATTCATCACTGCATGCGTGCCATTGGCGCGGCCGAACGAGCCCTTGAACTTATGTGCGCTCGAGCCCAACAGCGAGTGGCATTTGGTAAGCCGCTAGCCGATCAAGGGGCGGTGCAACGCGACATTGCCGAGTGCCGCATCGAAATCGAACAAGCTCGTTTACTCACTATGAAAGCGGCGTGGCTTATGGATACCGTCGGGGCCAAAGGCGCTCGCATCGAGATCTCGGCCATCAAGGTCGTAGCGGCGCGCGTAGCCACCGCGGTAATTGATCGCGCCATCCAGCTCTTTGGCGGCGCGGGAGTCTCCGACGACTGGCCTCTCGCCCGGATGTGGACTTACGTGCGTACGGTTCGTTTAGTCGACGGCCCTGATGATGTTCACTTAATGCAGATCGCTCGCCGCGAACTACGGCCGTACGAAGGATTTCGCACCTGATTAGTCGATAATTCTCTCGCGGCCCCGTCATGACCCGCGCCCATAGAGACAGAAATAATCAAGATTTTGCGGCTCACAAACCCTTACGCTGCTTGGATAAAGGAAAAACTGACAACAGCGGCAGTATCGGCGAGCAACGATCCAGGGCGACATAAATCAAGTCGACTCGGTACGAATCGACTGGGGATTGGATCATTGCCGATTAATCCGCCCGATATACCCCCGTCCGATAGGACTATGTGTCATTATCGGTTGAATAACTAAAGAAAAATCTGAACGAAAGGTGAGCCCTGTGGCAACCAAGAAATCCACCGCCAAAAAATCCACCGCCAAGCGACCGGCGCGCAAACCTGCCGCCAAGAAATCCACCGCCAAGCGACCGGCGCGCAAACCTGCGGCCAAGAAACCTGCCGCCAAGCGACCGGCGCGCAAACCTGCCGCCAAGCGATCGGCGCGCAAACCTGCGGCCAAGCGATCGGCGCGCAAACCTGCCGCCAAGCGATCGGCGCGCAAACCTGCCGCCAAGCGACCGGCGCGCAAACCCGCGGCCAAGCGACCGGCGCGCAAATCCGCGGCCAAGAAATCTGCGCCGGTTGCTAAAGCCCCCGCGGCTAAGGCCTCCGATCACCGTTCGTGGTGGGACCGCCTCATTGGCAAGCCGTAATTAACCGCCGTAGTTCATTCGAGTATCTTCCATTCGCAATATCGGCGCGTCTTCGGCCCCTAAAAAACCCGCGTCTACGACTTCACCAACAAAAAATGTGTGATTACCGGCATCGAATTGATTACGAACTTCGCAATCGATAAACGCCGCGGCCTGAGTCAAAATCGGTGCGCCGGTTACTCGCTCTAGGTAAGCAAAACCGTTGAGAGTTTTTGCCGCGAGATCAACTTCTACTGGCTTAGTAAATTTACGCACTACGGCACGATCCTCGCGATGAACCGTACTCAGGGCAAAAATATTCGTAGCGGTTACCAGTTCGTGAGTTAGGGCAGATTTTTCAATCCCTACTCCCACGAGTTTTGGGTCGAACGACACTTGGGTTATCCAATTAATCGTCATTCCGTTGCGGCGTTGGTCGCCATCGGTTGAGCCGAGAATATAGAGTCCCGACGGAAAAGTCCACAATACGCGTCGGCGCAAACGATCGTATTCATCGTGGTCAACGCCATCAGGGTAAGGACCGATCGGGCCACTACCGCCAGGTTCTGCCATATCCAACAGAGTAGCGGTCGGTGTGCCTTCGTTAGCGAACGCGTCTAGCGTGAAGGCAAACGAAAAAGGAGTAGTCGTGGCGTGGTTGAGCTCCAAGTCGGAAATGGTTACCGCCGACAGCGCACTGGCGGGACGATCGACTCCGTTGTCGGTTCCCGATAAACACGAAGTGCTAGGAACGCCATTGACGGGTCCGTTTACCGCCGGTCAGGAACAAGCCGAGTTCGCCTTAGGTTGTTTTTGGGGCGCGGAAAGATTGTTCTGGACTATCGACGGAGTTTTCAGCACGGCGGTGGGTTACGCGGGCGGCTTAACCGAAAATCCCACTTACGAAGAAGTGTGCTCGGGGCGTACCGGCCACACCGAAACCGTACTCGTAGTATTCGACCCCAGCGTTTGTCGTTACGAAGATCTACTTAAAGTTTTTTGGGAAGAGCACAACCCCACTCAAGGTATGCGACAAGGTAACGACGCCGGCACTCAGTACCGATCGGCCATTTTTACTACTACCCCTGAACAACTCAAGATTGCCGAAGCATCAAAGGCGGCCTACCAAGCAATGCTCGCCGATGCCGGCTTGGGAACTATCACCACCGAGATCGAACCGGCGGGACCGTTTTATTACGCCGAGTCGTACCACCAGCAATACATCGATAAGAATCCCGGCGGCTACTGCGGCCTCGCCGGCACGGGAGTTACTTGCCCGACCGGGATCGTCGCGGCCGACTAACTATTACCAAGAAAAGAGACTTCATGGCTAACGAACCTGAAATATTGCTGCGGTCGCGTCAAGGACGAGCGGAAATTTTGTGTCTCAACCGACCCGACGCACGTAACGCGATGAACCCCGAACTATCGCTAGCGATCGAGAACGCGCTTGACGATGTGGAGTACGACGACGATGTTGCGGTCGTGGTGGTCACCGGCGCCGGAACGGTATTTTGTGCCGGTGCCGACCTAAAAGTGGTTGCGCAAGGTGGCGGCCTAGCAATTAGTACTCCTAAGGGCGGCTTTGGTGGATTAGTACAGCGTGATTTTCCTAAACCAATTATCGCGGCAGTCAATGGCCCTGCGTTAGCTGGTGGATTCGAACTCGTGCTGTCCTGCGACCTCGTAGTTGCCGCCGAAGACGCAACTTTCGGATTACCCGAGGCCAAACGAGGACTATTAGCCGCCGCGGGAGGGCCGATCCGACTCGCGCGGCGGGTACCTCTGGCCACCGCGCTTGAAATCGTTATGACTGGTGACCCCATCTCGGCCGCGCGCGCGTTTGAACTGGGATTAGTCAACCGAATCGTGCCGGCCGATGAGGTCGTCGCGCAAGCGGTGGCGTTGGCTGATCGCATCGGCGAGAACTCCCCTGCCGCGGTGCGAGCCGGACGCCGATTGACCCGAGCCGCCGCCGAACTCACCGAACCCGCGGCGTGGGAACTCAACGGCCAACTCGCGGCCGAGGTCTTTAGCAGCGGTGACGCCATCGAAGGAGCCACCGCTTTCGCGGAAAAACGGCCCCCCGTTTGGAATAGTTAACTAGGTGTCAATAGCCCGTCCTGCCCCGACCCGCCCCGACCCGCCCCGACCGAGCTAAATACCCTTACTGAGTAACGATATTTTGACAAGGTTGCGACGATGCGACGCTGGGAGCGATCACTCCTAAGATTGGCGGCGTGACTACCAGTAACCCAACGTCTCCCGACCAAATTTCCCCGAGTGCGCCCGGAGCGGAGTTTCGAGTTGAAGACCTCGCCCTCGCCGCCGATCTGTCGGTCGACACCATTCGCTTCTACCAAAAACGCCGGCTCCTCCCCCCGCCCC
>JBCKKA010000021.1:0-20876 GCA_038904515.1 Acidimicrobiia bacterium
GACGCGGAGGCCTGGTGCGCGGAGACGTCGATGAGCTGGCCCTGTCCGGTCATGTTGCGGTGCTCGAGCGCGGCGAGGACCGCTATCGCGCCGTACGTCGCCGCGGTCGACCACGCCTGGTCGCCCCAGCACGCGAGTGGCGGGTCGTCGGTGCCGTACCCGCATGCCGCCATGGATCCACCGAGCGCCATCAGGACGAGGTCGTCGGCGGCGTAGTCCGCCCACGGTCCCGTGAGGCCGAACGGCGTGATGGCGCAGCTGATGATCCCCGGCGCGTCGGCGGCGAGCGATGCGTGGTCGAGCCCGACCTCGGTCGCGCGCTCCGAACCGAGCGTGTGGACGACGACGTCGGCGGACGCACACACCCGCCGAGCAGTCTCGTCGTCGGTCGCTACCACCGAACGCTTCCCCACGTTGAAGTGCCAGAAGTTGAGGCTGGCATCGGGATCGCCGTCGCGGCCGTCGACGTACGGACCGACGCGCCGGCTGGGGGCGCCGTCGCGTGGCTCCAGCTTGATGACGTCGGCACCGAGGCCGGCGAGGAGCCGTCCGCAGTACTCGACCGGCTCGTCGACCAGCTCCACCACCCGCACGCCCGCCAACGCGCCCTCGTGATCGGTCATTGCAGTGCTCCCGACGCGTCGAGGCGATCGATCTCGTCGTCGGGAAGCCCGAGCACGTCGCGCAGGACGTACTCGCGGTCTTCGTCGAGGTCCGGGGGGCCGCGGTGGATGGTTCCGCCGGTGTCCGGGGGCGTGGCCGAGAGCGTGAACGGGACGCCTTCGAGCGGTAGCTCACCCACTTCGGTGCTCTCGAGCGGGGTGAAGTGACCGCGTGCCGCGAGCTGCGGGTCGCGTTCGACGCGGTCGGCCGCGTCCTGCACCGCGCCCGCGGGAACGCCCGCGCGCTGGAGCAGTTCCATGATGTCGTAGCGGTCTCGCGATTCGGTCCAGGTCTCGACCAGACGGTCGAGCTCGTCCGCGTGCTCGACGCGGCCGGCGAGCGTGGCCAAGCGCTTGTCGTCGGCCCAAACGGGGTGATCGAGGGCGGCGACGAACCGGTACCAGTGGTCTTGTGTGCTGCACGAGATGACCACCCAGCGGTCGTCGCCGAGTGCGCGATACGCGCCTTGGGGCGCGCCACCTCTCCGGTTGCCGGGTGGAAAGCCGGCGCGGCGCGACGATCGACCATTCACCGACCGGTCCAGCACCAACGGTCCTCCGAGCGCGGTGGCGGGCTCGAGCTGTGACACGTCGACGTGTTGGCCCTCACCGGTGGCGCGGCGGTGGGCGAGGGCGGTCAGCACTCCGTACGCGCCGAGGTAGCCGCCGACATGATCGAGATAGCTGAACGACCAGCCCGCGGGTTCGCGGTCGGGAAGTCCGACGAGGTGCGTCAGCCCGGTCAGCGCCTGCGCGGTCGGACCCAAGGTGACGTAGTGCGAGTCCGGTCCGACGTGCCCGTAGCCGGACATCGACACGTAGATGATGTCGGGCCGCAACTCGCGCAGCGTCTCGTAGCCGAGGCCCCACCGGGCCAACGTGCCGGCGGCGAAGCTCTCGGTGACGACGTCGCTGACCGTCACCAGCTTGCGCAGGAGCTCGAGCCCGTCCGGGTTGCGCGCGTCGACCGCGATGCTGCGCTTTCCACCGGTGTTGTACTTGTAGAAGATCCCGCCGCGGTTGACGCTCTGCATCTTCTGGGCCTGCGCGAGCGTCGCACCGCCGAAGCCCTGGCCCACCTCGCCGGGTTCCGGGACGAACGGCGGCATCACTCGGATCGGATCGGGCCGCGTCGTGCTCTCGATCCGGATTACCTCGGCGCCGAGACAACCGAGAATCATCGTTGCCTGCGGGCCGAATCCGAGCCGGCAGAAGTCCAGTACCCGCAAGCCGTCGAGTGCGACCGGACTCGCGGCATCAACCATGAACCAGAGACTAGCCCTCGAGAGTGAAACGGGAACATGATACGTTCTGGACCGGGATCGGAGGGGGGCCAGTGCGACTCGACGAGATGATCATGGTGAGCGTGGACGATCACGTGGTTGAGCCGCCGGACATGTTCGAACGCCACCTCCCGGCGCGCTGGCGCGATGTCGCGCCGCGCGTCGAACGACGCGATGACGGCAGCGATGTGTGGGTCTACGACGGCAACGAGATCCCGAACATCGGGCTCAACGCGGTAGCGGGACGGCCTCCGGACGAGTACGGCATGGAGCCGACGGCGTTCGAGGAGATTCGTTCGGGTTGCTTCGACATCGGTGACCGGATCCGGGACATGGACGTGAACGGCGTGCTCGGGTCGATGTGCTTTCCGTCCTTTCCCAACCTGTGCGGTCAGCTCTTCAGCCGTTCCTCGGACCTCGACGCCGGGCTCGCGGTCCTGCAGGCGTACAACGACTGGCACATCGACGAGTGGTGTGGCCGCGCGCCCGGCCGGTTCATCCCGCTGATGCTCCCGCCGATCTGGGATCCGGAGGCGATGGCCGCGGAGGTGCGGCGCAACGCGGCGAAGGGATGTCACGCGGTCTCGTTCTCCGAGAACCCGTCGCACCTGAAGCTGCCGAGCTTCCATGACGAGCACTGGGATCCGTTCTGGCAGGCGTGCGTGGACGAAGGAACGATCGTCTGCCTGCATATCGGCTCGTCGTCACGCCTCGTCATAACCGCACCCGACGCGCCGATCGACGTGCTCATCACCCTGCAGCCGATCAACATCGTCCAGGCCGCCGCCGACCTGCTGTGGTCGCCGGTGCTCCGGAAGTTCCCGACGCTCCAGGTCGCATTGTCCGAAGGCGGCATCGGCTGGATCCCGTACTTCTGCGATCGGGTCGACTGGATCTACACGCGCCACCACCAGTGGACGGGTCAGGACTTCGGTGGCCGGCTCCCGAGCGAGGTGTTCCTCGAGCGGGTCGTGCTGTGCTTCATCGACGACCCGGCCGGGGTCGCGAACCTGGATCGCATGGACGTCGATCGCGTCTGTTGGGAGAGCGACTACCCCCACTCGGACTCGACCTGGCCGATCTCGCCGGAGACGCTCTGGCCGGCGGTCGAGCACCTGCCCGATGCGCTGATCAACAAGATCACGTACGAGAACGCGTTGCGGAACTTCCGCTTCGATCCGTTCGCGGTACGCCCGCGTGAAGAGTGCACCGTCGGCGCGTTGCGCGCGCAGGCCACCGACGTCGACGTCACGCCTCGGTCGGTCGCGCCGCGGCTCGAACGCAAGACCGGCGTCGCGGATCTCATCAGCACCGCCGACCGGGGGAAGCGTTGACCGACCCCGGACGGCGCGCAGTGATCGTCGGCGCCGCGGCCTCGGACTACCCGGTGTTGTCCGAGATGGCGGAGACCGAGGTGCACGTGTAGGCGGCCGAGCGTGCCCTCGCCGACAACCGATGGTGCCGATGATGGATTTAGCGTTAATCGTTACACCGACTGCCGTTACACCGACTGCCGTTACACCGACTGGAGGTTCAGCTAAACGAGATGGCACTGGCGCGGTAATGGCGTTAGACCTATCCTAGATTTTGAACAGTCAAAGTCATTCAAGCAATGGGGGGTAGCAATGACGCAGGGTTCGATTTCTGGAGAGTTGGCCGGTAAGCGTCGGCGAAGCCGGCTTGCCGTTGTGGGCGTCTTAACGCTCGCGCTGTTAACTACGGGAGTCTCGAGCGCGGCGCTGGCGTCGGCGCAATCACCCGCTAATAAAAGTGTCGCTAAAGCCGGTGGCGGCGGCATCCTTAACTTCGGTTTAGAAGCAGAATCGACTGGGGGCTTTTGTCTACCGGCTGCCCAACTGGCCGCTTCGGGCATTCAAGTAGTGAACGCGATTTACGACACCCTTACCGTTACCAACTCGAAGGGTAAAGTTGTTCCGTACTTGGCTAAGTCAGTAACCCCCAACGCTGACAACACCGAATGGACCATCGGTTTACGCGACGGAGTGAAGTTTCATGACGGCACTCCAGTTGATGCCGCGGCGATTGAACTCAACATCAATACCTATCTGGGTAAAAATCCGGCCATCGCAGTGCAGCTGTTTCCGTTTGTTCTAAAAAATATCGATACCGTTACCGTCGTTGATCCGCTTACCGTAAAAATTAAGTTGAAAGTTCCCCAGATTGCTTTTCCCGGATATTTGGCCGGCCGGTTTGGTATTGCGGCGCCAGCTCAATTGGCCACTCAGACGGCTTGTTCTACCAGCATGATCGGTTCGGGACCGTTCACGCTTGCCGCCAACGGCTGGCGGATCAATGAATCACTAACCGTGAATCGTAATAAAAACTACTGGCAAGCCGGTTTACCTAAAGCCGACGGTATTGTCTTTTATCCAATATCCGATTCGCAAGCTCGGCTTAACCGGCTTATCGGTGGCGAAATCGATTTGATGATGACCTCAAGCTCATTATCAATCTACGATCTCAAGCAAAAATCCAAGCAGGGCGAACTCAAAGTGGCAGTATCCGATCGAGGTGCCGAAGCGACCTACTTGATGCTTAACGAAGCCAAGGCTCCATTTAATAATAAGATCGCGCGTCAAGCGGTCGCACTATCGGGTAATGCTAATAAGGTGAATCAGATTCGTAACCGAGGCCTTAACACTTTGGCGACCGGACCGTTTCCTCCCGATAGCCCGGCCTATCTATCTAAATTTCCCGTCAAGCATAATTTGAAAAAAGCTAAAGCGTTAGCCAAGCAATATCAAGAGGAAACCGGTCAGCCGCTCGCTTTCGAATATCTGGCGCTTCCTGACCCCGAAAACTTAGCTACCGCCGCTCTCACTAAAGAACTATCGGCCAAGGCGGGTATTGAGGTAACGATCAGAACGGTTGATCAAGCCACGCTTATTAATGAAGCTTTAGCCGGCCGGTTCCAAGCGGTGGGCTGGCGCAACCACGGTGGTGGCGATCCCGACCTTCAGTACGTCTGGTGGTACAGCACCTCGCCGGTTAACTTTGGAAAATTTAACGATCCCGAGATTGATCGGTTGCTTGATGAGGGTCGGAGTGAAGCCGATCCCGCCAAACGAATTGCGATCTATAAAGATCTCAATCGACGGTTCGGGAGTGAGTTGCATAACCTCTGGGCTTGGTACACGCTTTGGGCTACTGGCTACCAAAATAATGTGTCCGGAGTAGCCGGCGTTCCGTTGCCCGATGGCGGGGGAATGCCCAATGCACTTTCGGGTGGGGTGATTCCTACTACCGCTTTACTCAAGAAGAAATAGTTCGTCCGATTAGGTCTTCACTAATTGACCACAATCGTTTGGCGGCTTCGGAGTCGTGCGCGGCTTTCGACGGAACCGACGGTTTCGATTTGGCGTAATACTTGCCGGTGTCGAGGTCGGTAGCGTTGGCTAGATAAATAGAAGTCCGCGCGCCTTTGGCTGGACTAATAGCAAACAATCGTGTAGGTGCCATCGCTATATCCATGATGCGTCCGCTATCGCCGTCGCGGGCGAAGCGGCTTCTAACGAATCCGGGGTGAAGCGAATTTACTTTTACTTGGGGTAATCGCCGAGACAACTCCCGAGCAAAGTAGATATTGGCTAGTTTCGATTTTCCGTAGACCGAGAATGGTTTGTACGATTTTTCGGCCTGAAGATCGTTGAAGTCGAGGCCGTTGCGGGCGAACCGATGAGCGGCGGACGAAACCACCACGACGCGCGCTCCCTCGGTGTCGGTAAGCGGGTCGATGAGTTTTTGGGTGAGCAAAAAATGGCCAAGGTGGTTTACTCCGAAGGTCATTTCAAATCCTTCAGCGGTTAGCGCGCGTTTAGAAAGAACTAGCCCTGCGTTATTAACTAAAACATCGAGTCGGTTATTGGTCGCCGTAAATTCGCGGGCAAATTTATTGATTGAAGCGAAACTGGCCAAGTCGAGGATCATCAACTCGGTAGTCAAGTTTCCTGAGCGTTGGCGCACTTGATCCAATGCCTCGGCCCCGCGTAGCGGATCGCGTGCAGTCATAATCACATGGTCACCCTGAGCGGCAAGGGCGAGTGAAGTTTCGAAACCGATTCCGGCGTTAGCACCGGTGACAATGACGGTGCGAGGGTCGCCGGTTACTGAAGTCATTGTGTTAACGCTACCGTCTTCGCACCTTTAGTCGACGACAGTGATAGCTCGCTCGGGGCAATTGGCCACCGCGGCGCGCGCTTGGTCGGCGAGATGTTCGGGAACTTCGGCCTCGGTATTCGACTGACCAATTAGTTCCGCGTGGCCGTGGTCGTCGGGCTCAAAAATGTCGGGAGCCAATACGTAACACCGACCGTGGCCAGTACAAACTTCTTGGTCGAGCAGTATTTTCATAGTTTCCCTAGTTTTCATAGATCGACGAATCGGGGGGGGGTATGGAGACAAATCCTAGTCGCAGCCTAGTCTTTTTTTGCCCTCTTTCATAACATCAGTCACATTAGTAACATAACTAGTCCTATGAAACTAACCGTGAGTCATCCCGTTATTCGAGTTTTCGCCGCGTTGGCGCTAATCGGCGTTCTTGCCGGATGTCTTCCGCCCCCGCCACCGGCCGTGCCGGTAATGGGCGCCACCAGTCTCAACGGTGCCCAACTGGCGGCGTGGTATCACTCCAAGGGTGTTGCCGCGGGATACCGCGGTTCGGAATCGATTGATGCGCTGGCGCAGTATTACATCGAAGAAGGTGCGGCCGAAGGCGTGGCGGGCGATCTGGCGTTTATTCAGTCGGTATTAGAAACCGGTTGGTTTCGTTCAGCGTTAACCGCGCAAAATAACTTCGCCGGTATTGGCGCAACCGATGTGGCCCCCACTCCCGCCGCGTTTATTAACGCCCGCATCGGTATTCGCGCCCAAATTCAACACTTGCGGGCTTACGCCGACCCCTCGGCCACCGTGTGCGCGGTGCCTCCGTTGCGCAATCCGTGCGTTGATCCTCGGTTTCATTTAGTGACACCTAAGGGGAAAGCGCCGACTTGGAATCAAATGGGTAACGGTAACTGGGCCAGTTCACCTACTTACGCAACTAATATTCTTTCGCTCTACAACCAGGCGCGCGCCTTTAACGGGCTGGGCTACGTCTGATTGAATAAGACCCGCGCTGATTAGGCCGCGGGCATCTGAACCACGAAGCGGGCACCACCGAGGGGTGCGTCACCGATCGTCACGGAACCGCGGTGACGATCGGTGATTGTCCGCACCATTGCTAATCCGATACCCATGCCACCTTTGTCGCGACTGCGACCTTCGTCGAGTCGAGTAAAGCGATCGAAAACTCTTTCGCGATCGGCTTCAGGAATACCCGGTCCATCGTCATCAACGATTAGTACCACTTGGACACCGTCGGTTGTAAGCGCAATCGCGACTTGGGTGCGGGCGTGACGGCCCGCGTTGTCAAGCAGGTTGCGCACTAGGCGATCACATTGAGTTTTATTACCCATTACTCGTCCGGCCAAAACTTGATTGGTATCGATTTTTGCGCGTTCGACTCCAGTATTTTTATAACGGTCGACTTCGGTTCGCACGATTTCGTCGAGATCGATAATTTCTTGTTCACCTTCGTCCTCTTCCGCTCGGGCAAGGTCGAGAAGATCGGTGACCGCAACGGCTAGGCGTTCGTCTTCGGCCAGAACTCGTTCGGCCACCATTGGCCAATCGGCTCGGTCGCCCATGCGCTTGGCTACTTCGATCTGCGCTTTAATCGTGGCGATCGGACTACGCAATTCGTGCGACGCATCAGAAACAAAGCGTCTTTGCTGTTGGGATGATTCTTCGAGCCGATCGAGCATGGAGTTCATAGTGCGAGCGAGTCGACCAATTTCGTCTTCGGTCGCGGGCTCGGGTAGTCGCTTATGGATAGTTGATCCCGTAATGGCTTCAGCTTCGATCCGAATTCGTTCAACTGGACGCAATGCCCGCCCCGTAAGCCACCAAGTCATTAAACCCATAAGCGCGATGAGTAGAGGCAGACCGATAGAAAGCGAACTGTTAATACGGGCGGTGGTGGTACTCACTTCGGCGAGCGAGCGTTCGGCGACGAGGGTAACGGTTCCGGTGGCCAAAGTGAGTCGGCGCTCGCCGCGCACGCGTGGATCGTTGTGGGGGAGAGTAGCGGTCGGTGCGTTGGGTCCGCGTCCGAAGGTCGAGTTATCGCCGTTATTATTTTCGATTCGCAAGGCCGGAGGACCAAGTTGACGGTTCGGAATATTTACTGAATCGAGTGCGACTCCGGATTTAAGTTGCTGAGCAATGGCATCGAGTTGTTCGTTGTTCGTTTCACGAATCTCATGTTCTAGATTGGTGCGTACTCGTTCGACTAAACCGAATGATGCGAGTATTAAAGCAATCGCGAATAGTCCGGTGGCGGTGAGAGTAACTCGAAATCGAACCGAACCTAAAACTTTCACGGCGCTACCAATCGGTAACCCGACCCGCGTTCAGTTTGGATAATTTTTGTTGAGAACGGCTGGTCAATTTTTTTACGCAGGTAACCGATGTATACCTCAATGACATTGGGATCGCCAGCAAAATCGATTCCCCAAACATGATCAAGGATTTCTTGCTTAGTCGACACTGCACCGTCGCGCCGCATGAGATATTCAAATAAAGAAAATTCGCGCGCGGTGAGACTCACTTCGGTATCACCGTGAGTTACGACGCGACTTCCGGGGTCGAGCGCAAGCGGGCCAAAAATGATGACGGCGGGACGAGGTGCTCCCCCGCGGCGAAAGAGCGCGCGCAGACGGGCGAGTAACACTACGAACGAAAACGGCTTAGAGAGAAAATCGTCAGCGCCGGTATCAAGGGCGTCGGCCTCGTCGTATTCGCCGTCTTTGGCGGTCAGCATCAAAATGGGCGTCCAGATTTCTTCGGCTCGCAGAGTTCGGCACACTTCGTAGCCGTTCATGCCGGGCAGTAATACGTCGAGCACGATGGCGTCGTACGAACCTTCGCGTGCTCGCCACAAACCGTCGAGCCCATCGTGGACCATATCGACGTCTAGTCCGTCGGCCACCAGCCCGTCGCGAATTGCAACGGCTAGCCCCACTTCGTCGTCGACCACGAGAATACGCACCTCTCCAGTTTGCCCGTTACTGACCGTTAGCGTGCCGAAAATGCTGAGACCTCTCTCAGCCGATGGCTAAATCACCGAAGGAGCCTTCGCGCGCTCTAGTCTGCGGTAATGGCCAACAAGAAAATTGCGATCACCGGCATACCCGCGGCCGACCGCTTGTTGATTCAGTCGCCGTTGGCATTATTTATCGGCATGCTCCTTGACCAGCAAATCCCGATGGAGTGGGCTTTTCGAGGACCGTACGTACTGCGCGAACGCTTGGGCGGGCTTAACGCGCAAGCCATTGCCGACATGTCACCCACCGCTATCGAAAAAGCATTTTGTACTAAACCCGCACTGCATCGATTTCCTGGTTCGATGGCGAAACGCACGCAAGCCCTCTGCCAAGCGTTTGTCGATGACTATTCGGGGCAACCGGCGCGGGTGTGGACTACGGCGCGTAACGGTGAAGAGTTGCGCACTCGTCTCGAAGCACTTCCTGGCTTTGGTCCGGAGAAAACAAAAATCTTTATCGCGCTATTAGGCAAGCGCCTCGGAGTTGCTCCTACCGGTTGGAAAGCGGCATCGAAACCGTTCTCCGACCCCACCCTTCGATCGGTAGCCGACATTGATTCTCCCGAAGCCCTAGAAGCAGTAAGGGCGTGGAAGAAGGCGCAAAAAGCGCGCGGTAAAAGTAAAGCCGAGTAATCGGCTAGAGTTGTGTTGGTGCGAGTACCGCCGGTACTCGCCGGGTCTTCCTTCATTAATCAGGCTTATTTTCTTCCGGAGCGACCGGTCTGAGAGGCCGACCCCTAGTCGCAACAATTTCAACTTTGCCGCAACTTTTCGACCGCGCACCGTTGGATAGAGAAAGTGAGTTATTAGTGGAAACAACTTTTGCCACGCTAGGCGTGGCGCCCGGGCTAGTTGACGCGCTTAAGCGTGACGGAATCGACGCCCCGTTCGCAATCCAGTCACTAACTATTGCTGATGCAATTGCCGGTCGGGATATTTGCGGTAAAGCCAAGACGGGTTCGGGCAAGACTCTGGCCTTTGGTCTTCCTCTTCTTGGGCGAGTAAGTAAAGCAAAAGCGCACCGACCAGTGGGTTTGATCTTGGTACCAACTCGTGAACTCGCAAACCAAGTTTGTACGGTCTTGTCCCCGTTGGCGAACGAGATCGGCCGTTCGGTAGCCGCGGTCTACGGCGGCGTAGGTTTCGAGCCCCAGATCGCCGCGCTAGACGGTGGAGTAGATGTAATCGTCGGAACTCCTGGTCGCTTGATCGACCTCATGGAGCGTAAAGAAATTGTCTTTAGCGACATCGAAGTTCTGGTGCTCGACGAAGCTGACCGCATGGCCGACATGGGCTTCATGCCTCAAGTCCAGAAGATTCTTTACGGTCTCGCTGGTGATTACCAAACCATGTTGTTTTCCGCCACTCTCGACGGCGGAGTAAAACAACTCGTCTCTCGGTACATGCGCGATCCGATTTTTTACGAAGTGGAATCGGACGAGCCCACTGTTGAAGAGATGGAGCATCGTTTTCTTTTTGTGCACGACATGGACAAAGTGAAAGTAGCGACCGCGATTGCCAATAATTCGAATCGCACCTTGATGTTTTGTAACTACAAGCGCACCGCCGATAAATTGGTGCGGGATCTGGCCAAAGAAGGGGTTAAGGCCGCAGCCATTCACGGCGATCTGAGTCAAGCCGCTCGGGAACGGTCATTGCTTGATTTTCAGTCGGGCAAAGTAAAGGTGTTGGTGGCTACTGATGTGGCCGCGCGGGGTATTCATGTCGATGGGATTGATGTGGTTATCCACTATGAGCCCACCGATGATCACAAGGCTTACATCCATCGTTCGGGTCGTACCGCGCGTGCAGGGGAGTCGGGAGTAGCGGTCACCCTGATGCTCTGGAACGAAGAGAACTCGATCCGCTCGGTTCAACGCCGACTCGGTTTGTCGGAGCCAATTGTGGAGATATTTTCTAACGATCCCCGTCTGGCCGATTTGCGGAGTTGGGATCCAAAGACCGAACCGGCCTCGGCTACGTAGGATTAGGTTTATGAATTCACCCTCTCCGAGCATCTCTGGGGGCATCTCTCGTCGCGTTGAGGCAATCACCGAATCAGCCACGCTGGCAGTCGACGCCAAAGCTAAAGCGCTGAAGGCGGCGGGTGATCGAGTCATCGGTTTTGGCGCCGGCGAGCCCGACTTCGCCACTCCCGCGGCCATAGTGTCGGCCGCAATCGCCGCGTGTTCCGATCCGGCCAACCATCGGTATTCGCCGGCCGCGGGTTTACCTGAATTGCGCCGCGCTATCGCAACTAAGACCGCGCGCGATTCGAAGTTTATTTGTGATCCCGCGCAAGTTTTAGTTACTAATGGTGGCAAGCAAGCGGTATACAACGCGTTTCAAGCGCTACTTGATCCGGGCGACGAAGTGTTAGTACCGACTCCGTACTGGACGACTTATCCCGAATCGATCGCTTTGGCTGACGGGGTAATGGTTCCGGTAATGAGTACGCCTGAGAGTGGGTTTTGTGTAGACGTTGTGGCGCTCGAAGCTGCGTGTACCGACCGAACCAAAGTTTTGTTATTCGTTTCGCCTAATAATCCCACCGGTACGGTTTATCCGCCCGAAGCAGTGGCGGAGATTGGTCGTTGGGCACTAGGGCGGGGGTTATGGGTTATTACTGACGAAATTTATGAACATCTAGTTTATGGCGATAATGTTTTTTCGTCGATGCCCACGCTCGTTCCCGAATTGGCCGACCGGTGCATAATCGTTAACGGCGTAGCCAAGACTTACGCCATGACTGGTTGGCGAGTGGGATGGATGATCGGTCCGTTAGATGTCATTACGGCTGCTATCAACTTGCAGTCGCATTCAACTTCTAATGTCGCCAACGTTTCGCAACGGGCCGCGCTCGCCGCGCTCGCCGGCGATCTGAGCGCAGTCGAAGAAATGCGCTCAGCATTCGCGCGACGCGGGCGATTGATGTACGAAATGTTGGTGGAGATTCCGGGTATCGAATGCGTGGAACCGCAGGGCGCGTTCTATTGCTTTCCTTCGTTTGTCGGAGTGCTGGGACGGTCTATTGCTGGCCACACTCCCGCCACAACGGTTGAACTTTGTGAGATTTTGCTCGACGAGGCCAAGATTGCGCTGGTGCCGGGCGAAGCGTTCGGTGCACCCGGATTTGCTCGGCTTTCCTTTGCTCTCGCCGATGAAGACCTCGTAGAGGGCCTGACTCGGCTGGGCGAGGTACTTACCTAAAGCGATTCTGGGCTAGTGGTTATCGATCGGGTAATACGCAGCCAAATGCGAGTGGCGACCGCTACCCTCGGAGTATGACGCCGCGCGTATTGATTACTGAAGAAATCGCTCCGAGTGGTCTTGACGCGCTGCGCTGCGCGGGTTTTATTGTCGATGAGCGAATTGGTCTTACTCCGGACGAACTTCTCAAAGCAATTGCGGGCGCGGCCGCTATCGTTATCCGTTCGTCTACCCAAGTGACTGAAGCGGTACTCGAAGCGGGTACCGATCTAGTAGTGGTGGGGCGCGCCGGTATCGGACTCGACAATGTTGATGTTGAAGCGGCGACCAAGCGCGGAGTAATGGTGGTTAACGCGCCGCAGTCAAACGTAATTTCGGCCGCCGAACATACCGTCGCGTTGCTATTGGCTAGTGCGCGTAACATTCCGCAAGCCAATGCCGACCTTAAAAACGGTGCGTGGAACCGTTCACATTGGACTGGAGTCGAACTGCACGGTCGGACTTTGGCCATTGTCGGACTCGGTCGCGTAGGCGTACTTGTGGCGCAACGGTTGCTTGCGTTCGGAATGCAGATAGTGGCTTACGACCCCTATGTAAGCGCCGAACGGGCTCGTCAACTTGGCATTCGGTTGATCGACAGTCTGGAAGAAGTTGTGAGCCAAGCCGACTTTTTAACTATCCATCTGCCCAAAAATACCGAGACGATGGGATTATTCAACGCCGCGCTACTTGCGCACGCGAAGCCAACCTTGCGCATTGTCAACACGGCTCGCGGCGGGATTGTCGACGAAACCGATTTAGCTGCCGCGGTGAGGGAAGGTCGAATTGCCGGTGCCGCCATCGATGTTTTCGCCACCGAGCCCACTACCGAATCGCCGCTATTCGAACTACCTAGCGTGGTGGTAACTCCACACTTGGGCGCGTCAACCGTCGAGGCTCAAGATAAAGCGGGCGAGACCATTGCCGAACAATTGATATTGGCGTTACGCGGCGAGTTTGTTCCCTACGCGGTAAATGTGGCGGCCGCCGAAGCCAACGCGACGGTGGCTCCGTTCCTTCCGCTGGCTGAACGACTCGGACAACTACTGGTGGCCTTAGCCGACGGAAATTTAGTTTCGCTTGAAGTTGTTTGCGCCGGCGAGATTGGTGATTATGACTGCGGCGTACTGACTCTTGGCGCGCTCAAAGGAGTATTACTCGGTTCCGGTGAAGCAACCGCGTCGTTCGTTAATTCGCCTCAATTGGCCGCGAAACGCAAACTTGCGTTCACTGAAGCCACCGCAGCCACTACTGGTGAGTTCGTCAATCTCATAACTTTGCGCGGACGGTCAGATAAAAAGTCGGGCGCAGTTGAGGTACAGGTGGCGGGCACCCTGTTAGGGCAGCAGTCCGGCGCTCGTATCGTGAGCATTAACGAGCACAGCGTCGATTTACCCCCCGCCGACTACATGTTGGTAGTGCGTAACGACGACACTCCCGGCATGATCGGGGTGGTCGGCACCACGCTGGGCGAGGCCAAGGTCAATATTGCCGACATGGATGTGGGCACCAACGTGGCGGGCGAGGCCGCACTTATGGTGCTGGCTACTTACGGTGCGGTGCCCGATACGGTCGTAACCGCGTTACGGGCCACTTCGGGTGTGCTTGAGGTTCACGCCATCACCCTTACCTGATCGTCAAGTCGGCTCGAAATTAGGGCTTGGTTCTCCCCTATTAAAGCGCTACACTGTTAATTGTGAATGACAGAGCAAAAATATCTAGCAAAACTTTTCTTCTACTTATCTAGTCGCGAGCGCCCCTTTGGTGCTCGCTTCGCCTCCTCGTGCCTAGTCGGCCGAGGAGGTTTTTCGTTGGACCGGATCATCACCTAAGAAAACCAAGTATCAAGGAAAACCAAGTATCAAAGAAAACCAAGTATCAAAGAAAACCAAGTATCAAGGAAAGCCAAGTATCAAGGAAAGCAGGCAACCATGAGCGATCAAGTAATCATCTTCGATACCACCTTGCGCGACGGCGAACAGTCGCCCGGTATTTCTCTCGATGTGGTGGAGAAATTAGAGATTGCTAATCAGCTGGCGCACTTGGGAGTAGATGTAATCGAAGCCGGATTTCCGATTGCCTCAGTTGGCGACTTCGACGCGGTGGTGGCCATTGCTCAGTCGGTCAAGGGCCCCACAATCGCCGCGTTGAGTCGTACCGGTTTCGCCGATATCGATCGAGCGTGGGAAGCAGTCAGTTCGGCCGAGTCGGCTCGCATTCATGTATTTATCGCGACTTCCGAAATTCATATGGAGAAAAAATTGCGTATGACTCACGATCAAGTAAAAGCGGAAGCGGCCGCGGGTGTCGCTCGGGCTCGTTCGTATACCGCTGATGTGGAGTTTTCGCCCGAGGACGGATTTCGCTCCGATCCCGACTTCATGTGCGAGGTATGCCAGATCGCGGTTGATGCGGGCGCCAACACCATAAATATTCCTGACACCGTTGGCTTTGGCGTACCTGAGGATTACGGAAAGTTGATTAAATATGTAATCGATACGGTTAAAGGTGACTTCGTGGTATCGACCCACTGTCATGACGATCTCGGTTTAGCGGTAGCGAATTCGCTGGCGGGAGTTGCTAATGGCGCTCGGCAAGTGGAGTGCGCGATCAACGGATTAGGCGAACGGGCGGGCAACGCCGCTCTGGAAGAAGTAGTGATGGCGTTGCGTACCCGTTCCGACTATTTTGGCGAACTCACGACCGGCGTGCACACCGAAGAGTTGGCTCGTACTAGTCGAGTGGTTTCTCGTCTGACCGGTTATCCCGTGCAGTTCAACAAGGCCATCGTGGGGCGCAACGCGTTTGCTCACGAGGCCGGTATTCATCAGCACGGCGTGCTGAGCGATCCGGCTACTTACGAAATTATGGACGCGGGCGAGGTGGGCCAAGAAGCGGCCCAGATCGTTTTGGGTAAGCACTCCGGACGGCACGCCTTCGCCGATACTTTGGCCAAGATGGGGCTGTTGGTCAGTGGCGACGCGCTCAATGCGGCTTTCGTCCGGTTTAAGGAATTGGCCGACCGCAAAGTGCAGATTACTGAAGCCGACCTCGAAGCCATTGTGGCCGACGAATTAGGTGCCGGCGCGGTGCGTCGTTACACCATTGCGGAGTTGGAATTACGAGGTGGAACCGTAGGTAAACCTTCGGCTCGAGTGGTATTGGCGCATCCCGACGGAAAAGTAGAAGCCGCGAGCGAAGGCGACGGCATGATCGACGCCGCCATTGAAGCGATTAGTGAAGCAACCGGCGTGCACGGTTCATTGGTCGACTTTCAGGTCAATTCGGTTACCGGTGGTAAAGATGCGTTAGGTGCCGTGGTATTGGTAGCCGAAGTCGATGGCCGCAAAGTTAGCGGTCGGGGAGTATCGACCGATGTGGCCGAAGCGGCGGCTCGTGCTTATCTCAGCGCGGTCAATAAAATGGTGCGCTTGCGAGAAAATCCCGACGGTCGCTCGATCGACGCCCACGGATAAAACCGGCTTTAGGAATTTCCGAGAAAAACGCGACCGGTTTATTTAGTGCGGGGATAAAACGCGGCGCGTGAGTTTTCGAAAGCGGCGATTTCGTCGGCTTGGGTGAGAGTGATGCCAATGTCATCGAGTCCGTTGATTAAACGATGATGGGTGTGGTCGTCGAGATCAAATGGTTCGTCGAGGTCGAGCGCCGGTACTGCTAACCGGCGGTCGGGTAAGTCGATGATGATTTCTAAAGTGGGGTCATTTTCAATTGCTCGCATAATGCGTTCGACTACTTCGGGCGCTGCTTCTACCGCTATCAATCCAACCTTGTGGCAATTATTGCGAAAAATATCAGCAAAACTAGGCGCGATGATTGCTCGAAAGCCGTAGTCTTCGAGCGCCCAGGGCGCGTGTTCGCGTGACGAACCGCAACCGAAGTTGGCGCCCGCAACCAGAATGCGAGCACCGGCGTACTGTGGCTGGTTAAGAACAAAATCGCTGCTTTGTCGCCACGCCGAAAATAACCCTTCACCAAATCCAGTGCGCTCCACTCGTTTAAGCCACTCGGCCGGAATGATTTGGTCGGTATCAACATCGGCCCGATCGAGAGGCACGCCTCGTTCGATTATTTCGCCTACCGGTTCCATCATTTATTCTTCAGGTCGGCGGGAGTGGCGAACGTGCCGCGGATAGCAGTGGCCGCGGCGACGGGTGGTGAAACTAAGTGAGTACGACCACCCGGACCTTGACGGCCCTCAAAGTTTCGGTTCGAAGTACTAGCCGAGCGTTCGCCGGGGCTTAACTTGTCGGGGTTCATGGCTAGGCACATCGAACAACCGGCTTCGCGCCATTCAAATCCGGCCGCGATAAAAATGCGGTCGAGACCTTCGGCTTCGGCTTCGGCTTTTACCTTCATCGAACCCGGAACCACTAGCGCGCGTACGCCGGTTTTAACCGAGTGGCCTTCGGCGACCGCGGCCGCGGCGCGCAAGTCTTCGATGCGAGAGTTGGTACACGAACCGATGAATACAGTGTTTACGGGAATCTCCCGCATTGGCGTACCGGCGGTTAGTCCCATATAGGTGAGTGCTCGGGCCGCTGATTCACGGTCGCTGGCTTCGGTGAAGTCGTCGGGTGACGGCACGGCGTCGTCGATAGTTACTGATTGACCGGGGTTGGTTCCCCAAGTCACATGGGGTGAAAGCTGAGTGGCGTCGATAACTACTTCGTCGTCGAATTGGGCATCGGCGTCGGTCGACAGCGCTCGCCAGTAGTCAAGCGCTCGTTCCCACTCGGCGCCACTCGGCGCAAACTTGCGACCCTCTAGATAAGCGAATGTGGTGTCATCGGGCGCAATCATTCCCGCCCGTGCTCCGCCTTCGATCGACATGTTGCAAACCGTCATGCGTCCTTCCATCGATAGCGCAGTAATCACCGAACCGCGGTATTCGATAATTTTGCCCACGCCGCCGCTCGTACCGATACGCCGAATGATGGCCAACACGATGTCCTTGGCGGTAATATCTGGTGGCGCGACTCCGTTAACGGTGATCGCCATAGTGCCCGGCTTTCTTTGCGGCAGCGTTTGCGTTGCTAATACATGCTCAACTTCGCTGGTGCCAATACCAACCGCTAACGCGCCGAACGCGCCGTGGGTCGAAGTGTGACTATCACCACAAACAATGGTCATGCCGGGTTGCGTGAGTCCTTGTTCGGGACCAATTATATGAACGATGCCTTGACCGGGGTCGCCCATACTGTAGAGCGGGATCGCGAATTCTTTACAGTTTTCGGCCAGCACTTCCATTTGCCGAGCCGAGACTGGATCGGCAACCGGGAAATGCAATCCGGTCGTAGGCACATTGTGATCCATAGTGGCGACCGTGAGATCGGGTCGCCGCACTCCGCGATTGGCTAAGCGCAGACCGTCGAACGCCTGCGGAGAAGTGACTTCATGAATGAGATGAAGGTCGATGTAGAGGAGATCGGGTTCGCCGTGGAGCGCGCGCACCACATGGCGATCCCACACTTTCTCCGACAAGGTTTTAGGTGTATCCACTACCTAAGTTTACCACTAAAAATAAGGCGTTTTAAATGAATTACGCCCGGAAGATTGGGCCCGGAAGATTGGGCCCGGAAGATTGGGCTCGGAAGATTGGGCTCGTCCGTCAGCGGATGCGCAGGAACTTAAAATTCGGGTGGCGGCTTTGCGCCCGCGCATGGAACCATCGGGAATTAGTATTCGTACTGTGCGATCGCGTGGGTACTTGTTGCAGTACGTAAAGTAGCAGTCGTGGACGTCGGAGCGGTACTACTTAGCATCCTTATCATTTTGATTGCGGCCAAAATCGCGGCTGAAATCGCTGAACGCATTGGCATTCCCGCCGTAGTAGCCGAAATCCTGGCCGGCGTAATCGTGGGTCCATCAGTACTTGACTTTGTTGGCCCTAACGAAACTCTCGCGGTACTCGCCGAAATTGGCGTAATTCTTTTATTGCTGCAAGTTGGGCTCGAAATAGATCTTCGTGATCTGGGCAAGGTGGGGCGGGCCTCATTTGGAGTCGCGGTTATCGGGATTATGGTGCCGATGGCGACCGGATTTGCGGTGGCCGAAGCATTTTCTTTCAGTACCAACACCGCGCTTTTCTTAGGTGCAACACTGGCGGCCACCAGCGTGGGAATAACGGCCCGAGTATTCAGCGATCTGCGGGCGCTAACCACAATCGAATCGCGCACCGTGTTGGGAGCGGCCGTAATTGACGATGTAATGGGATTGGTAATCCTCACCGTGTTGGTACGGGTGGTATCCGAAGGATCGATATCAATCGGCAGCCTGTTCGGAATTATTGGTATCGCGGTGGGATTTTTAGTAGTAGCGACCGCGTTGGGTACCTGGCTCGCGCCACCCGCGTTTGAATGGATACAACGGCGGGCCCGCACGGCGGGAACTCTGGTGGCGTTGGCGTTGGCGTTTACATTAGGACTAGTCGAGTTGGCTACTGCCGCACAGCTCGGTCCGATAGTAGGTGCGTTCGTTGCGGGAGTGGTTTTGTCGCGCAGCAAGGTAAAAGAACGCGTGGAACGCGAGTTGGCTCCCGTAGGTCATCTGTTTATTCCGGTATTTTTTCTTCAGATCGGAGTCGCGATAGATGTGAGCTCGTTCACTTCGCTACGAGCATTAGAAATAGGAGGAGCACTTTTTGTCGTGGCGGTGCTGGGCAAGCTAGTGGCCAGTATCGGTATGGGGCGAGCGACCGGGGACAAGCTCTTGGTCGGGCTCGGCATGATTCCACGCGGCGAAGTGGGATTGATCTTTGCCACTATCGGAATCGAGCAGGGCGTGTTTGGGCCTGACCTTTACGCCGCGGTCTTGATGGTGGTATTGGCCACTACCTTGCTTTCCCCTCCGTTATTGCGAATTCGATTAGGGCAACTACAAGCGCGGCGAATCCCTGACGCCACCGGCGAAGTTGAGCCCCGCGAAGGCTGGCTACATTTACACGCCGGCGTAATTGAATTGACGGCGCGGCCTCCTGATGCTCGGGCCCTAGCGGTTAGCCTCGATGCTGCTCGGCACCTAGGAGAAGATACTCGTCCGGGTCCTGATCTGCTCAACTGGTTAGGAAATTTGGGTGATACCCAATTGGTATGGGACGAATCGTCTACTAGATATTTCATTACCGTGCTTAAACGCGGGTCGTTACGAGCTTGGCGATTTCTTGAGACCACCGGCATGCTTCAACGCGCGCTTCCTGAATTGGCTGATTCAATCAATAGCCGACAGGCCGACCCGTTTGTTTTGGACCCTGCTCATGTACTCACCTTTGCGCTCGTTGGGCAATTGCAAGCAGCAATAGTCAATGACGGTCGGGTGGCCGTCGAACACGGTCATCTTGTGCATCCCGAATGGTTGGTGTTAGCGGCATTAATTATCGATGCAGTTGGTATTGAAGCTGAGCCGGAGGGAGCGGCGCGTGCGTTGGTTCATCGGCTCGACTTAGGCACCGCGGCCGAAGAAGAGATCATGTTGCTCGTGGGTAGTTCGGATTTGTTGCGATCCGCCGCTTCGCATCTCGATGGTCAGTCGGAGACGCGGGTATTGCAAATAGCGAGTCATCTCGAAACTGCCGAACGGGCGCGTGCGCTCTACATACTGGAAGTTGCCGACGGCGTGGTGGGGGAATCAGACCGCGAGCGTCTCGACTCTTTGTTCGATCTCGTATTAGCCGTCATCACCCAACCTCAGTAGCGGGAGTCGACCTCGCCGCGAGCTAGCCGGCGTGGTCGGTGAGGGTTTGCACCATCACCACTTCGACTTTTGAAACTCGCCGGGGGCCCGCGAACTCCACTGTGTCGCCGATAGCAGCCCCGATCAAAACTTGGCCGAGCGGAGAAGAGGCTGAGAGCACTTCGAGCGTTTCGTGGCGCTCCTCGATCGACCCCACTAGATAAACCGCGGTTTCACTGTTGCCGTCCATGCGGATCTCCACCACACTTCCGGGTCCTACCGAGCCGGCCGCGGCATTTTCTACAATGACGGAGTTTTTGAGCATGGCGTCGAGGTGGCGCACTCGAGCCTCGTTGAGACCTTGTTCATTTTTGGCCGCGTCGAAGTCGGCGTTTTCACGAATGTCGCCGTGTTCACGCGCCCGTTCAATCCATAACGAAATCTCTTGCCGGCGACCTTCACTGCGCCACGCGAGCTCTTCACTCAGGCGCTCGTGGGCATCAGCGGATAGATGTATCTCGTCCATAAGGGTTCTATTCTACTGGTGCTAGCGACACTATTTCCTTAGGGTTTTCTTAGCCCCTCGGTAACCGTTGCTGGTAGGCAATTTAATGGCTTTTTGCCCGCTAATCGTTTGACCAGCCCGAGCAGGGCTGCGAGACTGGAGGCGTGACTCCAACTCGAGCAATCGTAATTCTCTAAGCGAGCGCCCATCTGGCGCTTGCTTTCGACCGTCCACTTTGGTGGGCGGTTTTTTATGTTCCCAGAACCCAGCCCGATCGGAAAGGAGCTCGACCATGAACTATCGCATTGGCGTAATCGGTGGCGACG
>JBCKKA010000022.1:0-20767 GCA_038904515.1 Acidimicrobiia bacterium
TGAAGAAGTAGCCGAACCCGATCACGGAGTTTTGGCTCGGCTTCGTTCCGCGTTTCGATGATCGAAGATACTTCCGTCGATATTCTCGCCGCGTTTTCGGCGGTTGCTCACGTAATTATCAGAGCGGAACAATCACTTTCTGACCGTCTCGACATTGACGGAGAAGACGGTCATCACCTCGCGCGAGTCAGACGATTGCGATCCGGCGAGATAGTCACCGCGGCCGATGGATTGGGTTCGTGGCGACCCTATTGCGTTGTCGAATCCGCACCGAGACAGCTGAGTTTGGCGGCTACCGGTGATATTCGGATCGAGCCCGAACTCGCACCACCGTTACGAGTGGCATTTTCGCTAACCAAAGGAGCCAAGCCCGAAGTGGTGGCGCGCCACTTAACCGAATTGGGTGTCGATGTGATCATTCCGGTCGTTGCCGATCGTTCAGTAGCGCGGCCCGATGCCGATCGCATTGTTACTCGCATGCAAAAAGTGGCGCGCGAAGCGTCAATGCAGTGCCGTAGAAGTCGCTTACCCGAATGCTCGGCTCCCATAGCGTTCGTTTCTGCAGTCGAGTTGCCGGGTTTAGTCGTGGCTAGCCGTATCGGGACCACCGTCGAAACCCGAGCGGATGGTGACGGCTGGACTTTGCTGGTAGGACCCGAGGGCGGATTTTCAGATCAAGAAAATGAGATGTTAAGACAATCGCCAACTTTGGCAGTCGGTGATTTAGTTTTACGCGCCGAAACTGCCGCGATAGCGGGGGCGGCGGTGCTCGCAACTTATCGACACCGTACTGATCGCCAATAAAAAACTTTACCGGTCGCTTTACTGACATCAAAAGCCTGCGCATACGACTCAATGAGGTCGGCCTGATCACGCGATACTCGCAGTTTTGTTTCCTCAGTCTCTTTGCCCTTGGAGTCGTTGAGGGGGAGAAGAAGTTCAAGGGTCTCCATAGTCGATTTTGGGTCGATTTTTGGGTCGATTTTTGGATTGGATTCAGACCTTATTCTCCCACCGATCCCTTGACGGCAGCCACCGCTGCCGCCAAAACGGGGTCAGGTAAAACGATCACGGGTTCCTCTCGGCTTTATTGGCTCGCTAGTGACGATGACATTACTCCGCAAAGGCTCATTCAAACTCCCGAAGTAGTTTTGTACAAGCAATCCCTTGGTCGGCTTAAAAGGCTACGCTAATATTCACGTGACGTCGCAGTTGAAGATCCGAGTTTCGGGCAACGAACTTATGGCCAAGGTTCTTGGTCCCCGCGACGAACTCCTCCGAATTATTGAATCTGCTTTCACCGTAGCGATTCATGTTCGAGGCAACGAGATAACGGTAACGGGCGAGCGAGATGAACAAGTCCAAGTCGGTCGGTTATTTGAAGAATTGGTGGTACTCGCCGAGGGTGGCCATGTTCTCGACGAAGAGGCGCTGCGGCGCAGTATCGGAATGGTGCGCTCCGATCAGAGTCCCACCGAGATTTTAACCAACGAAGTTTTACGCGGCCGTAAAACTATTCGTCCTAAAACTGCTGGTCAAAAACGCTATGTCGATGCAGTTCGTAATCACACCATTACTTTTGGTATCGGACCGGCGGGCACTGGTAAAAGTTACCTTGCTGTCGCACTCGCGGTTAACGCGCTCCTCACCAAACAAGTCAGCCGCATTGTCCTTACTCGACCAGCAGTAGAGGCGGGCGAGCGATTGGGATTTTTGCCCGGTGACATTCTGGCTAAAGTCGATCCTTACCTTCGGCCGCTCTACGACGCGCTCTACGACATGTTGGACCATGAAACCGTTGCTCGCCTAACCGACCGAGGTGCGGTAGAAGTGGCTCCGCTCGCGTTCATGCGGGGACGCACGCTTAACGACGCATTCGTCATTCTAGATGAAGCACAAAACGCGACCCCTGAGCAATTGAAAATGTTTTTAACTCGAATTGGGTTTGGCTCCCGTTTAGTGATTACTGGCGATGTTACCCAGATCGATCTCCTGGACGGTCGGGGCCGTTCGGGTCTGGTCGCCACTCGAGAAATTTTGCAAGGAGTCGACGACATTGCCTTCGTTGATCTTGAAGCGGGCGATGTCGTGCGTCACCGAATTGTCCAAGATATTGTTTCCGCTTACGAGCGAGCCGACGCACGCGCTTTGGAACTTTCCGAAACCAACTCCGATTCGTCGGAAGCCGTGATCACCGATGAATAGCATGGCGCCCGATGTTGTCGGTGCTAATGAACAAACTGAAGTCGAGATCGATGTACTGCGTTGGATTCGGCTTGCTCGCCTTGTCCTAAAGTTGGAACGGGCCGCCAAAGACGAAACGCTGGGGCTGATATTCATCGACGAAACCACTATGGCCGATCTGAATGTTCGCTACCTCGACGGTGACGGCCCTACCGATGTCTTGGCCTTTCCTCTAGGTGACGAAGCGCTAACCAGTGGACGCTTTCCTGATGAAGGCGGACGCGGTCCGGGTAGTCCGCGTGAAATTCCTGAGATACCCGCGATATTGGGCGATGTGCTGGTGTGTCCAACGGTGGCTAAGAAGCAAGCTGACGAGCGAGACCGATCTCTTGATGACGAGATCGCCCTGCTGGTTGTGCACGGCACTTTGCATCTTCTCGGATACGACCACGGTGACCCCGATGAAGCCCGTCGGATGCAAACGCGCGAACAAGAGTTGCTAGAAAAGTTTGCCGCAACGGAACAAAAATTGAGCGAGAATCAGTCATCATCAGCCGAGGCGACACCGTGACGAGAACCGATTACATAATGCTGGTGATAATTTTAATTCTCTTCTTGTCTTCGATAGTTCTGGCGCTTTCCGAGATGGCGTTCGCCCGCATGAGTCGTATTCGCGCTTTGGCGTTGGAAGAGCAGGGAGTAAAGGGCGCCGCCCGCTTAGTGGTTCTGACCGAGCGGCCCGAACAGACGATCAACTCATTGCTGTTGCTAGTGCTGGCGTCTCAACTAATCAGCGCCAGCCTTATCGGAATTTTGATGAAAGACCAGTTTGGTGCCTACGGGGTAGTAATCGGCCTTTTCGTTGAGGTCACATTATTTTTCGTGCTCGCCGAAGTGGCGCCCAAGACTTACGCCATTCAACACTCCGATCGCGCGGCGCTTAAAATGTCGGGATTTTTATGGGCGGTGAGTAACTTTCCGCCCCTGCGAGCGATTTCGCGCTCGCTTATCGGGCTGGCCAACATCGTGCTCCCAGGGCGTGGTCTAAAAGACGGTCCGTTCGTAACTGAAAATGATCTGCGAGCCATGGCCGATGCCGCGGCTAACGAGTCATCCATCGAGTACGACGAGCGCGAAATGATTCATTCCATCTTTGAGTTTGGTGATGCAGTAGTGCGCGAAGTGATGGTTCCGCGCCCCGATATGTTTGCGATTGAAGCCTCAACATCGGTAGAAGATGCGGTAGAAAAAGCCATTGAGCGCGGGCTTTCTCGTATTCCGGTATTCAATGAGACCATCGAATCGATTGTCGGCATCGCCTATCTAAAAGATTTATTCTCCGAGATTCGCAAAGGTGAGAGTAACAAATTAGTAAGCGATATGGTGCGCCCCGCAATAATTGTGCCGGAACAAAAGAAAGTTCCCGATTTATTTCGCGAGATGCAGATCGACAAATTTCATATGGCGATAGTCGTTGATGAACACGGCGGAGTGGCCGGTTTGGTGACCTTAGAAGATTTACTCGAAGAAATTGTGGGTGAGATTATCGATGAGTTTGATATCGAAACTCCTGATCTAGAGCAAGTCTCACCCGAATCATTTCGCGTTAAAGGAAAAGTTTCGATTGATGAAGTCAACGAAGCCCTCAACGCTAAATTGCCTGACGACGAATGGGACACGATTGGCGGTTTAATTTTTAACCTATTAGGCCATGTGCCCGCCGAGGGAGAGTTCGTCGACTTCAAAAATTTTCGCTTTCGCACCGAAAAAGTTGAGGGTCAACGCATTTCGGTGGTACTCATTGAGCAACTAGCGCCGAGTGACAACTCCGAAATCGAAACTTAGAAGTCGTGAATCCCGATACGAGTTCAATTTACCGTTCAGGGTTCGCGGCGATAGTGGGCCGGCCTAATGTCGGTAAATCGACATTGGTTAATCAGATCGTCGGTGAAAAAATTTCTATAACATCCAGTCGACCGCAAACCACTCGCAGCACGGTTAGAGGAGTGCTCACTGCGCCGTCGTCACAACTGGTGTTGATCGACACCCCTGGGCTGCACAAGCCGAGTACCGAATTAGGTAAGCGTACAAATCAGTCAGCACGCGGCGCGCTCGATGAAGTCGATGTGATTTGTTTTGTGATTGAAGCCTCCGAAGTAATCGGATCGGGCGATCGATTTATCGCCAACATGGTGCATAAGACTTCGACTCCGTGTGTGCTGGTGCTAAATAAAACCGATGTCGCGGCCCGCACTGAAGTGATCGATCATCTGGCTACCGCGGCGACCCTCGGCGACTTCGCTTCTTTCGTTCCGTGTTCAGCTCGTACCGGCGAAGGAGTAGAAGTAGTAACCAAAGAGCTATTGGCTCGACTCCCCGAAGGGCCTCAGTACTATCCCGATGGAGTGAATACCGATCAGGCGGAAACCTTTCTGGCCGCCGAACTCGTCCGAGAGCAACTGCTAGAACGAATGCGGGAGGAAGTACCCCATTCCATAGGAGTCACCGCGGCCGAACTCGACGACGAGGGAGTTACTCACCCGGCCGATGTTTTGCGCCTGCGAGTAACGATTCGAGTGGAACGGGATTCCCAGAAGGGAATCGTGATTGGACGGGGTGGAGCCCTGCTCAAAGCGGCCGTTACCGCGGCTCGGCACAATCTGGAGGCATTGTTGGGCGGACGGGTTTACTTGGAAACCAAGGTCGTGGTGGAGGCCGATTGGCAGCGTCGACCCGGTGCGCTAGACCGTATGGGGTTCTAGCGAGGTTCACATTTTTTGAGGGTTGGGGCGTTAGAGTACCCACTGGAAAAGAGATTACCGAAAGGCGTGATGGGCATATTTTCATGATTGGATTCAAATCAACCGGTCGTCAGTCCGCGCGACTCCGGCTGGATGCCGTTAATCGTTGGCGCGTGCTTGGACTCGGTGGTCTCGCGCTTTTCCTCGCCGGTTGCTCATTGGAGTCAGGTCCCAAAAACGGTCAAAATACCTTCCGACCCAAAGGCGAAGAGGCTCAAAAAATCGACAACCTAATCCAACCAGTTTTCTGGATTGCCATAATTATCGCGGCGGCCGTTTTGGTCGCCACCGTATTTATTGCCATCCGTTTTCGCCAACGCAAGGGTTCGGATAGTCGCCCTAAACAGATTCATGGCTCTACCCCTTTCGAAATCAGTTGGACGATTTTGCCCGCAGTGATTTTGGCGGTAGTGGCGATTCCTACCATTAGCCTAATTTTCGATCTTGACGCCAAACCCAAGGATCCACTAAATGTAACCGTCGTGGGCAAACAGTGGTGGTGGCAGTTCGATTACCCGCAACAAGCCGGCATTGACAAAAAAATTGTTACCGCTAACGAGTTGCATATTCCCACTGGTCGCAATATTGCGCTCGATTTAACTGCGTGCGACAAATCGCTCGGTACGGTCGATGAGAACGCGGCGTGTAGCGTGATCCACAGTTTCTGGGTTCCCGAACTGTCGGGCAAGCGTGACGTAGTTCCTGGCCATCGAAATACTCTCACGCTCTATACCGACAAGCCCGGTACTTATCTCGGCCAGTGCGCTGAATATTGCGGCCTGGCTCACGCCGATATGCGGTTTAGAGTGATCGCGCAATCGCCCGAAGACTTCGAGGCCTGGACTGCTAACCAGCTCGATGGCCCCGCAGTGGCTTTGAGTGATTCCGGAGGGGCGGAAAATCTTTTTGTCAAAATATACGGATGCATCGGTTGCCACACCACCGCGGACTCTTCGCTAAGTGTTTATGGTCCTAACCTCACCCACCTCGCCAGTAGAAAAACTTTTGCCAGCGGTTCCTATCCGTTGAATCGCGCCAACCTGATTAACTGGATTTACGACGCTCCTTCCTTGGTTCCGATGGAGAGTAAATCCTGTCGACTGCCACCGCCAGCAACTTGTGTGGGCATGCCATCATTTTCGAAAAATACGCCTCCTGGCATGCCCTCAATGACGCGCGCCGAGGCCGCCGAACTAGCCGACTATTTACTCCAGCTGAAGTAATGCCAGTTATCACGCAACGAATTTCGAGAGGAACCCATGACCACGCTTGCTGAGCGCCCGGCCGCGACCGAGACCAAGGCGCCGCGGCCACTCCGGCGCCCCCAAGCAACCACCGGAGTTTGGAGCTGGGTTATCACTGTCGACCATAAAAAAATCGGCATCATGTACGGCACTCTGGCCTTGGTATTTTTTGTAATCGCGGGTCTTGAAGCGCTGCTTATCCGCTGGCAACTATTTGGCCCCAACGGAACCGTGCTCACTGCTGGTCAGTACAACCAAGTATTCACTATGCACGGAACCACCATGGTTTTCTTGGTCGGCATGCCGATGGCGGTGGCGTTTGGTAACTACCTAGTTCCGCTCATGATCGGCGCTCGCGATGTTGCTTTCCCTCGCCTCAACGCGTTGGGATTCTGGATCGTTTTTCTCGGTGGTTTATTTATCTACTCCAGTTTCTTTCTCGGTGGTGCCCCCGACGGGGGTTGGTTCGGATACACGCCACTAACTAGTGCACCGATGAGCTCGGGCTTTCTCCCCGGCCGCGGTCCTGACTTTTGGGCTATTGGTCTGATACTCCTCGGTATCGGTTCGTCGACATCGGCCATCAACTTCATCGTGACCATTATCAACATGCGCGCGCCGGGAATGACTTTGATGCGCATGCCGGTTTTTGTTTGGATGATTTTGGTAATTGCCTTCTTGACTGTTTTCGCCATGCCGATCATCACCGTGGCTTTGATCATGGTCTATACCGACCGTCACTTTGCCACCAACTTTTTCTTTGCTGCTAAAGGGGGAGACCCGCTTCTGTATCAACACTTGTTCTGGTTATTTGGTCACCCCGAGGTCTACATCCTTATTTTGCCCGGCATGGGTATTGTTTCCGAGATTCTTCCGGTGTTTGCTCGAAAACCATTGTTCGGACGCGCGGTAGTTATTTTTTCTGGCATTGCCATCGGTTTTCTTGGCTGGGGAGTTTGGGCACACCATATGTTCACTACTGGACTTGGTCCCGTAGCTGTTTCCGCCTTTAGCTTGGCCACCATGTTGATCGCAATTCCTACGGGAGTGAAAATTTTCAACTGGCTCGGCACTATCTGGAAAGGATCTATCCGTCTCACCACCGCCATGTTGTTTTCGCTCGGATTTATTGCCATGTTTACGATCGGTGGCGTATCGGGAGTTCTTCACTCGATAGTTCCGAGTGATACTCAACAGACCGACACCTATTTCGTGGTCGCACACTTCCACTATGTGCTCTTCGGCGGTTTGATCTTGGCCATTTTCGGTGGTTTCTACTTTTGGTTCCCGAAAATTTTCGGGCGCATGCTCGACGAGCGACTCGGTAAAATCAATTTCTGGTTGATGCTGATCGGATTCAACCTCGCTTTCTTTCCTATGCATTTGCTCGGTATTTACGGAATGCCTCGTCGCATTTACCGTTACGACACCGGAATGGGTTGGACTGGGCTTAATCAGATTGTGAGTATTGGCTCCGTACTTATTGCGGTCGCCACACTCGTCTTCGTAGTGAACGTTATTTTTTCTCTAGTTATGAAGCGCGGAGCAGTGGCGGGCAACGATCCGTGGGATGCTCGCACTCTGGAGTGGTCGATTTCTTCGCCGCCGCCGGAGTACAACTTTGCCGAGATTCCGCAAGTAAATGGACCCGATAGTTTTTGGGCCGAGAAGTACACCGAAGACGAGCAAGGACGCCTGTTGGCTATTCCTAGTGGTCCCGCATCCGGCCCCGCACCCGGCCCTGCATCCTACTCCGCACCCAGTCCCGCACCCAGTAAAGGTGATCACGGCATTCACTTACCGTCGCCGTCTATATATCCACTAGTGGTAGCGATCGGACTGCTCCCTATCGCTTACGGCGCGGTATTCGAAAACTTGATACTGGTGGGTATTGGAGTAGTTACTTTGCTATTCGGTATATACGCCTGGGCTATCGAACCCCCGACCGAGGAGCACTGAGCGCCCATCATGGCCACGATTGAACAGACTCCCGAAGTTGTCAGCGGCGCGGGTGCTAGCGCTCCTACCGAGTTAGCGGGTCATCCCGGATCGAGTTCGGGAGTGACTCACTCCAAATTAGGTTTCTGGCTGTTTCTTTCGTCTGACTGCTTGTTCTTCGGCGCGTTCATTACGGCCTATCTCCTTTACCGCGGTCGCCCTAATCAGGTTGGTCCCGGTCCTAAAGAGTTATTCGATATTCCGTTCACCTCGGCCACCTCTTTTATTTTGTTAATGAGCTCATTAACAATGGTCTTGGCCCTTGCCGCTATCCAACGGGGTGACCACCGCCGAGTGCGAATTTGGTTATTGTCTACTTGCCTACTTGGTGCCACTTTCGTTGGCGGTCAGGTATTCGAGTTCACGGAGTTCAGTCGTGAAGGACTCCATGTCGACACCAGTCTTTTCGGTTCAACATTTTTTATCCTTACGGGTTTCCACGGTCTGCATGTACTCATCGGGATAATTTGGTTACTTTCACTCTGGGGCATGTCTACTCAAGGTCGCCTAACCCAAGGCAAGTCGGAAAGTGTCGAGATCGCCGGTCTCTATTGGCATTTCGTTGATGTGGTCTGGATCATTTTATTCACCGTTATTTATCTTGTCCCGCAACCAGGTCACTGACGACCAGGCAACTGACGACCAGGCAACTGACGACCAGGCAACTGACGAAAGGACGAATTGTGGCTGAGGGTACTCTCGCTAAAAAAGAAGAAGAAATTAAAATTGCGGTACGAGGTGAATTAGGCCACGCGCTCGAGCCCGCGCCGGGGCTTCTCCCTGGCGAGTTGCGTCCTCACCCAACCCCATTTAAATACGTCATGATCGCAGTGGTCTTGGTGGTAATTACGGCGCTCGAAGTAGGAGTTTCGTACCTTGACGGCGACATCCCTGGTGGGTTGATTGTTGCTCTTTTGCTCATCATGGCCATTGCTAAATTTGTTTTAGTGGCTTCTTGGTACATGCACTTGCGCACCGACCAGCCGATTTTCCGTCGCTTCTTTACTATGGGTGCAATAGGCGCAGTGGTTCTTTTCGCTATCGTTCTCGCCACTCTGCACGAAATCGCCTGAGATTACGTTGATAGCCGCGCCGATTCCTGCGTGGCACGCGCAGCCTGACGTTTGGTTAGTTGTAGCCGCGCTGGCCATTGGTTATTGGGTAGCCGTTGTCCGCCTCGGACCGCGTTTGGCCTCGCCAGTTGAGCCGATCGTTACCCGCCTCCAAGTTGTCTCATTTGCGTTGGGAGTATTCGCGGTATGGCTCGCTTCCGACTGGCCGGTACACGCAGTGGCTGAACAAATGAACTACAGCGTGCACATGGTGCAGCATCTTATTTTTTCCATGGTGGCCGCCCCGCTGATTCTTCTCGGAACTCCGGCGTGGTTGTTGCGATGGATCTTGGGCGCGCCGAGCCGGCGATTCGTTGCCGTTCGGTGGCTGGCGCGGTTTGTTCCCGCACTAATAATTTTCAACTTGGTGCTAGTGCTCACTCACTGGCCCGCGATCGTTAATGCCGGTCTTGGCTCCGAAGGGATTCACTTCGGACTTCACGCGATTTTGTTCTTGTCGTCGCTGATCGTCTGGCTGCCGGTGTTTTCACCACTACCCGAAATTCCTCGCTTAGGCGATCCGTTACGGCTGCTCTATCTATTTGCTCAATCAGTTTTGCCCATAGTGCCAGCCTCGTTTCTTACTTACGGAGCCACGCCGCTTTATCGCTTCTACGTCGGCCAGCCGCATCTATGGGGTATATCAACCCTCGACGACCAGCAGATTGCGGGCTTAATAATGAAAATCGCCGCCGGTATTCTTCTCTGGTTCTTGATCGCGGTATTATTCTTCCGCTGGGCTGCCGATGAGCAGAAACCTTCACTTCCCGCTCGTCCGAGCGGTAACGGAACAACCGGAGACCAGTCGGGCAATGCTCGTATTATTAGTAAACAAACCACAAATGTTCAGGGAGCGTTATGAGCGTAAGTACTGAAGCACCGCCCGATAAACCGAATCCGGCCGCGTTGGCGGCTCCGGTCAACCCTCGGCGCGAAGCAATCTGGACTCGGTTCGTTCTTCCGTTGGCGCTGCCAATAGTTTCGGCTCTCGCCGCCGCGCTTTGGGTACTCAACATCTCGCGTGCATTTTTGGCGGGCTCTAAGACCACTGCTCTGGTCATCGTCGTAATTGTGACCGTTGCCATCATGGTGGGGGCGGCCACGATGTCGGCGCTGCCCCGAATGCGTACCTCATCTAAGTTATTGTTTGTCGCGTTTGCATTCGTGTTAGTAGTAGCGGCCGGTTTTGTTTCGCTGGGGCCCAGCGAAGGAGGCGAAACCGCGGGTGGTGGTGGCTTCGTTGAACCCAAAGGTCCCGCCGTCGCTACTTTTGAAGTTGATGCCCTGCCTACATTAAAGTTTCAATCGGATGCGTTTGAAACTAAAGCGGGGATAAACGAAATTGTTTACCTTGATAAAGGCGGCACCCACACCCTCGTTTTTGCTGAGCCCGAACTAGCGGGATTCAAAATGTTGGTGCCGCCCAACGATAAGAGCAAAGTCGATCTCAAGCCCGGCACTTACACAATATTTTGCAGTATTCCGGGCCACCGCGCGGCCGGCATGGAAGCGACACTCACGGTTAAGTAGTCGGCACTATTACCGCTAGTTCGTGCGGTCGTATTAATACTGTTGCCGGTAACAAGCCTGCCAGTTCACCATTAGCCCACAACTGACCTTCGCCGGAAATCTCCATCGACGCTCCTCGCAGACTTGTCACTTCAGGAAATCGGGTGTGGGTGCCGCGAAATACTGATGGAAATTTTGTTATTAGTCGCCACCGCGAACTGGCACCGATTACACATACTTCTAGTTGGCCGTCGTCAATCTCAGCCCCCGGTGTAATTACCATTCCGCCGGCGTAATTACGGGTATTGCCGATAGCAACTAACCATGCGAGGCCGTGCCAATCTTTATCTCCTACGACCACTCGCGCCGGCTGAGGTCGGTACGAAATCAGGGTGCGCAACATCGCCAAAATATAAAGCGCGGTTCCGGAAATGACGGTTACATCGTTAGCCCACTTGTTGGCGACCCCGTCGAATCCCCAATGAGCCACAGTAGTGAAGACCTTTTCACTACCATCAGCAAACTGAATTACCCCCAAGTCGACTAGCCGAGTTGTCCCGCTACTTAGCAGATCGAGATTGGCTAGCGGATAGCGGATATTAAGCCCTAGATGGCGCGCAAAATCATTACCGGAGCCGGTGGGAATGATGGCCAGCGTCCCTTTAACTGCCGCGACTTCAGCCGCGATCTCCCCGATGGTTCCGTCACCGCCGCAAGCAATAATTCCCGCGCCTCGACTCAGCGCCTGACGGGCCGCGACGATGCCCGCGTTGGCCGACGAAGTGACCACGGTTTCGATCGATTGCGCTTTCAACGCGTCTTTGAGTGAAGTTTGGAGACGGCGGTTATGGCCCCGCCCCGCTTGTGGATTGATGATCGCGACCCAGCGCATGGACACAAATAGTACCGATATTGCTTGGTGGCCATGATCGTCGCGACTGCCGGTAGCGTAGCGATAGTGATTAGTGATATCGATCTCAGCAAAATGCCTCGCCATGTTGCGATAGTGATGGACGGTAACGGCCGCTGGGCGCAACGGCGCGGGCTAAAACGCACCGAGGGTCACGCAGCAGGAGAGGAAGCTCTTTTCGATACGGTTGAAGGTGCGCTCGAAATCGGTTTGCCTTGGCTAACGGTGTACGCGTTTTCTACCGAGAACTGGCGACGACCGATTGATGAAGTGCGATTCTTGATGAATTTCAATGAATCACTTTTGTTGCGCCGTCGAGACGAATTAAACGACCGCGGAGTCCGGGTGCGGTTTATTGGTCGCCGGAGTGGCCGGGTTCCGAAACGAGTGCTTGGCCATATCGCCGATACGGAAGCGCTTACCGCTAAAAATAGAAAAATGACTCTTACTTTTGCGTTCAATTATGGCGGTCGGGCTGAGATCGTTGACGCGGTAAAAGACATTGCCAATGAAGTAGCGCAGGGGGATCTCGACCCGCAACGCATTGATGAGCGCACTATTGCCCGTCGCCTTTACGCTCCCGACTTACCCGATCCCGATCTGCTCGTACGCACTTCAGGCGAGTTTCGTACTTCTAACTACCTTTTGTGGCAAGCGGCTTATAGCGAATTGGTATTTACCGATGTCTTATGGCCAGATTTTCGCCGGCGCGACCTCTTCGCCGCGGTGGTTGAGTTTCAGAACCGAAACCGGCGGTTTGGGCAAATCGGAAATTCTGATTAGGCGAGCAGACGCGGATTTGCTGCCCCGCGTCGGTAAACTCGGAGAGTGGCACTCTATCGAGATCAAGGGGTGGTATTACGCACCCATAAACTTGGTGAGACCGATCGAATTATTACTTTCCTAACCCGTGAAAACGGCAAAGTACGCGCGGTAGCCAAAGGCGTACGACGACCCGGCAGTCGCTTCGGCTCTCGCCTCGAACCTACTGGGCATGTCGCCGTTCAGTGCTACCGCGGTCGCAATCTCGACATTGTTACTCAAGTAGAAACTATCGACGCCAATCGCAATTTGCGTGAAGATTACGAATTATTAACTCACGCAATTTCTATGCTGGAAGCGGTCGATCAGGTCGCTCAAGAACGCGAACCCGATCCGGTTATGTACCGAATGCTTGAGGGCGCGTTGCGAACATTGGCGGTAGAAAAATCATCCATTGTCAGTGTGGCGTTTTTATGGAAGCTGCTTTCGCACGAGGGCTTCCATCCGGTGCTCACTTCGTGCGCCCGTTGCGAGACTGAGTTCTCTACTGCGGTTGAGTTGGTTGCCTTCGATATTGCCGAAGGCGGCGGCTTGTGCTCGTCGTGTGCCGCGGGGGGAGGGCGTCGAGTCTCGTCCGGCGCGATCGTGGTTATCAGCGCCTTGGTCGATTCACGGGTGCGAGCAGTACTAGATCAGCCCCCGCCGGTGGAAGTGCTACTCGAAGTTGAACGGTTGGGGGTGGCGGCGCTGGAGCACCACTCCGAACGTCGACTTCGCAGCGTGGCTCTGTTCTGATATTTCTGATATCTAACGATATTTCTGATATTTAACGATATTTTAGGACCATCGCAGCGGATACGATTGAACTTCCATGGCTTCCTCCGACCAAATCAATCGCGTAGTAAATCTATGCAAGCGTCGCGGTCTGGTCTTCCCGTCGAGCGAGATTTACGGTGGATTTCGTTCCACTTGGGATTACGGTCCGCTGGGAGTATTGCTTAAGCGCAATGTCAAAGACGCCTGGTGGCGATCAATGGTGCAACTACGCGACGATATCGTCGGACTTGATGCGGCCATTCTTATGGCTCCGAAAGTTTGGGAAACCAGCGGCCACTTAGCCACTTTCACTGACCCACTCGTTGATTGTCGTGAATGTAAAGAGCGATTTCGAGTTGATGATCTACCCGAATCGGGGGCTTGTCCTAATTGTGGCGCGCGTGACTCTTTTACCGAATCACGCCAGTTCAATCTCATGTTTAAAACTTTTGTTGGTCCGGTTGAAGAAGACGCGTCAGTGGCTTACCTGCGCCCGGAGACTGCTCAGGGGATTTTTGTAAACTTCTCCAATATACAAACCACCACCCGCAAGAAACCTCCGTTCGGAGTAGCCCAAATTGGCAAATCGTTCCGTAACGAGATAACTCCCGGAAACTTTATTTTTCGTACTCGTGAATTTGAACAGATGGAGATGGAATACTTTGTTCCGCCGGAAGACAGCACTCGCTGGTACGAATACTGGTGCCAGGAGCGTTACCAATGGTTTATCGATCTAGGTATTTCTGAAGCACAACTACGGTTGCGGCCCCACGAAGAATCAGAGTTGTCGCACTATTCGACCGAAACATCGGATATCGAGTTTGAGTACCCGTGGGGTTGGGGCGAACTTGAAGGAATCGCCAATCGCACCGACTTCGATCTCACTCGGCACGCCGAGGCTTCGGGCGAAGACCTCTCGTACTTTGATCAGGAAAACGATCGGCGCTACATTCCGCACGTTATCGAGCCCGCTCTCGGTGCCGATCGAGCTACGTTGGCATTTTTGCTCTCGGCGTACGAAGAGGAAGAAGTACCTAAAGAAAAAGGCGGTTCCGAGATGCGCACGGTACTGCGACTCGACCCCCGCCTCGCCCCGATTTTGGCCGCCGTCTTGCCCCTTTCTCGCAACGAGCGCCTCATGCCCGCGGCCGAAGCGGTGGCGGCGCAACTCCGCCCCAGTTTTATGATCGATTTCGATTCTGCGGGTTCAATCGGACGGCGCTACCGTAGGCAGGACGAAGTTGGTACCCCGTTGTGCGTCACCGTCGATTTTGACAGCCTCGACGATCAGGCGGTTACCGTCCGAGATCGCGACACCATGCAACAAAAGCGCGTCCCCATCGGTGGGCTTATTCCCTATATTCAGGAGCGACTATCTAATGGTTGATGAAAGCAGTGACGGACAGAATTATTACGGCATTCTCGGAGTAGACCCGACTGCGGCTAAAGAAGAAATTCGCGAGGCTTATCGACGCGAGTTGACTAACGCGCAATCGTTGGTGACCGACGCCGAAACCGCCAAGAAGCCGAGCGATCATGAAATTTCTACTGCTCGTGCGGTTGAAGCACGGGTTCGCAAATCATGGCAAGTATTGAGCGACGAATACCAGCGGGAACGCTACGACGAGAGCGGGGCCCCGAGTGCCGAAGATGAAGATGAAGAAGTCGGTACTGAAATCGCGACCACTAGCAGGATCGTCAAGAAGAGCGAACCGACTACCGCCAAAGAACGCCGAGCCGCGGCTATGGCTAACCGCCCGCCGGGTCTATTTTCTAAAGACCATCCATCGGTTCCGAAGTCGTGGCCTAAAGGATTTACCGCCCCGCCGCCGCGAGCTCGCTTGAGCGCGATGGGTATCGATGTCTTGGTGCTATTGGTGCTGTTGATCGTCCAACAAACCATTGGCATGTGGGCCGTAGAGCAGGTTTATCCGGTCGAGACTAAAAAACTCTCGGCAATTTCTACTCAAATCGATAACGCCGAAACCGCAAAATTGAAAGCCGAGAACATACTGGATAAAGCCAAAGTCCCCGCCGACAAAGCACAAGCCAAGGCGGATATCAAAACTCAAGAAAAGAAAATTTCTAAACTCGAAGAGCGGCAGAAGAATCTCGGTAACGATATTCTTCCTGGTCAATTAGCCCTTACGTTTATTACGCTGTTCGTAGCGTTGCTGTACCTAGTTCCGTTTGGAATGCGTACTGGTCAAACTTTTGGTAAAAAGCTTCTCCAAGTGCGCGTGGTGATGATTAACGGCGCGCCCATAACCGCGCGCGGGGCATTGTTGCGTTACGGCCTGCCGGTGTTCGTGGCCTTGCTTTTGTCGCCCATACTGGGTCCAGTGGGATACGTGGCGGTACTCTTCGGTGTTCTTACTTGGCCGCGAAACGCAAATTATCAGGGCCTCCACGATCGGTTGGCCCATACGATTGTTGTCGACGGCTGAGTAGAAAAGGTCAAGACTCTTGAAATACGTATACAACTTTAGCGAAGGATCGAAAGAACAAAAGTTCCTTCTTGGCGGTAAGGGTGCCAACCTCGCCGAAATGACCAAAATCGGTTTGGCGGTGCCGGCGGGTTTCACTATTACTACCGATGCCTGTAATTCGTATTCGGCGGCGGGTAATAAACTGCCCGACGGTTTGCTTGAAGAAGTAACTAAAGAACTCCGGACACTAGAAAAATCGACGGGTAAAAAACTCGGCGATAGTAGCGATCCGTTACTAGTTTCTGTTCGCTCCGGCGCCGCGTTCTCAATGCCCGGAATGATGGATACCGTGCTCAACCTCGGACTTAACGATGTTTCTGTAGTTGGATTGGCCCAACAAACTGGCAACGAACGGTTCGCGCTCGATTCTTACCGTCGGTTTGTGCAGATGTTTGCCAAAATTGTTCTCGATGTTGATGGCGCTCTTTTCGAACACGCCATCGAAAGCCTTCGCAATCAGCGGGGCGTGGCGACCGATCCTGAACTCGACGTGGCTGCGCTAAGAGAATTAGTCACCACTTTCAAAACGATTGTGGCCGACAACGCCGGTATGGAGTTTCCGCAGGATCCTGAAGAACAGCTTCGTCACGCCATTGAGGCGGTGTTCCAATCTTGGAACGGCGAACGGGCGAAGATTTACCGCCGCATGGAAAAAATCGCCGATGACCTAGGCACCGCGGTCAATGTACAGGCGATGGTGTTTGGCAATAAGGGCGACGATTCCGGAACCGGTGTGGTGTTCACCCGCGACCCTGCTTCGGGCGAAAACGTTCCTTACGGTGATTTCCTAACTAACGCCCAAGGCGAAGATGTGGTAGCGGGTATTCGCACCACCGAACCGTTGTCGGCTATGGCCGGAACCTTTCCTGAGTGCCACGCCCAGCTGATGGGGGTACTGCAAACCCTCGAGCAGCATTACCGCGATATGTGCGACATCGAGTTCACTATCGAACAGGGCCAGCTATTTATTTTGCAAACTCGTGTCGGCAAACGTAGCGCGCTGGCCGCGTTGCGCATTGCCCGTGAGATGGAAGCCGCCGGAATGATTGATCGCAAAGAAGCGGTGTTGCGCATCGATCCCGCTCAACTTGATCAGTTATTGCATCCACAGTTTTCTCCTGATGCAAATTACGAAGTGTTGGTCACGGGGCTCAACGCTTCACCGGGTGCCGCCACCGGCAAGGTTTATTTCACCGCCGATGACGCCCAAGCGCATCACGAAGCCGGTGAAACGGTAATTCTCGTCCGCCCCGAAACCTCGCCCGACGATCTCCACGGCATGATTGCGGCCGAAGGCATTCTCACTTCACGCGGCGGATTGGTCAGTCACGCGGCAGTAGTGGCGCGGGGCATGGGCACTCCGGCCGTATGTGGTGCGGCCGGAATCCTTATCGACGCTAAAGCCAAGATGGCCACGGTGGGGGATACGGTTATCAACGAAGGCGAAATCATTTCTATTAATGGAACTACGGGCGAAGTTGTTCTTGGAGCCGTTCCGGTCACCACGCCCGAACCGGGTGAGCACTTCGACACCATTTTGAGTTGGGCGGACGAGTTTCGCACTTTGGCCGTTAGAGCTAATGCCGACCTACCTAACGATGCCGAAGCGGCCCGCCGTTTTGGTGCTGAAGGGATCGGGCTGTGTCGCACTGAGCACATGTTTCTTGGCGATCGCTTGCACCTAATTCAGAAATTTATTTTGGCCGAAAATGAAGCCGAAGAGAACACGGTGCTCCAAGAGTTAGGTGCCTTACAAAGATCCGACTTCGTCGGTATTTTTACCGTCATGGACGGACTGCCGGTTACCGTTCGTTTGCTCGACCCACCGCTGCACGAATTCTTGCCCGATATCGAAGAACTCGCGATACAAGAAGCTCGGGGTGAACTCGATGCTGCCGGTCAAAAACTTTATCAAGCGGCCCGAGCTCATCATGAGTCCAACCCGATGCTCGGAACTCGCGGCGTGCGCCTCGGCGTACTCAAGCCGAATCTCTATCGCACTCAAGTACGGGCCATCTTTGAGGCCATGCTCGAATGTGCGTTAGCGGGAGGTAATCCTCAGGTCGAAATAATGATTCCGTTGGCCATTAGCGAAGGTGAATTGGGTTTTGCGATCGACGCAGTGCGGGAAGTCGCCGAGGAGTTTGCTACCGAAACTCAAGGAGTGGGTAATCTGCACTACTTAGTGGGAACCATGATCGAAACCCCTCGCGCCGCACTAGTGGCCGACCAGCTCGCTCACAAAGCAGAATTCTTTTCGTTCGGTACTAACGATCTCACGCAGATGACTTTTGGTTTCTCCCGCGACGATGTTGAAGGTCGTTTCATGGCTCGCTATCTCGAACTTAAATTGATCGATGCCAATCCGTTCGAGACTCTCGATGTTGATGGAGTGGGTCAATTAGTCAAGATGGCGGTGGCGAAAGGGCGCGCTACTCGTCCCGATATCAAACTGGGTATCTGCGGTGAACACGGTGGCGACCCTGCTTCGGTAGATTTTTGCCACTCGGTCGGACTCGATTATGTTTCGTGCTCCCCGTTTCGAGTTCCTCTCGCCCGTCTGGCGGCCGCCCACGCGGCGCTGGGTGCCAACGGTCCGGCCACCACTGCCTAAACGCGGCCCGCTCGGCCCACGCGGCGCTGGGTGCCAACGGTCCGGCCACCACTGCTCGCTCGGCGCAGCCGGCCAGTAAATGTCCCAAGTGGTCGCTACGGTGGAGCCATGAGCAACGAATCTCCTACCCGCAATCTCACTCCACCACTAATCGTGGAGCGCGCACATAAAGATGCCATTGCTCGGGTCGGTGGTCCGTTGATCACTCGGGTTGATCGTGAGGCCCAGCTGGCCGAGGTCATGGCTCCGGGAGCCACTCGTCCCGTCGGAGCGGGGCGGCGCGCTCTCGCCGAAGAACCCGACGAGTTTCGACTTTGCTTTGAGCGCGATCTCGATCGGGTTAAGCACTCTCGTCCTTGGCGGCGGCTGGCGGGAAAGTGTCAAGTATTTATTGCCCCCGAAGATGATCACCTGCGCACTCGGCTCACGCACGCGGTTGAAGTGGCGCAAGTAGCCGTTGGCATCGCGCGCGCCGCCAACCTCTGCGTGGCGCTTACTGAAGCCATCGCGTTAGCCCACGATTGTGGCCATGGCCCCGCCGGTCATGCCTCCGAAGAAGCGTTCTCGCCCTATCTCCCCGGCACGGGCTACGACCATGCTGTCTACGGTGCCGATGTCACTCTCCAAGAACTCAACCTCTGTGTTGAAACTCTCGACGGAGTTCGTAATCACTCGTGGCGCCGCCCCGCGCCCGCCACCCCCGAAGGCGAAGTCGTCGCGTGGGCCGACCGTATCGCTTATGTCTGCCACGATTTTGAAGACGCAGTACGGGCCGGGATTTTGGTTCCCGAAGATTTACCCGATGCCGTGCGCGCGGTCGTGGGTACCCGTCGATCCGATCAGATCGGAAGTTTTGTCTTGGCCGTACTAGACGCGATTGAGACGACGGGCGAGGTAGGAATGACCGAGCCGGCCGCGAGCGCGTTACAGGCTTTTCGTGATTTTAATTTTGAACGGATCTACCTTCGTCCCGCTTCTCTCCGTCAAGCCGATCGGGCCATTGGTCTTTTGCGGGGTCTAGTTGACCATTTCATCGATTCTCCTCACCGGGTGCCTAACTCACTTCCAGTGGTAGCCGATTCGTCGGAGGCCGCCGCGCAGGCGGTGTTCTATGTCAGCGGGATGACCGATCGTTTTGCCCTCGGGCTGGGAGTCGAGCTCCTCGGCTACCGCACCGAAGATTTGCCCCGAGGTGTCTAGCGAGTCGTAGTCTCGTGAGTTGTGGGGATTCTTGACGAAGATGTGAGCCGAGTCCGCGAGCAGACCGATCTGGTCGCGCTGGTGAGCGACTACATCGCGCTCAGACGAGTTGGTCAGCGCCATACCGGCTTGTGCCCGTTCCATCAAGAAAAGTCGCCATCGTTTTCAGTTAACTCCGAACTCGGTGTTTATTATTGCTTCGGCTGCCAAGTCTCGGGTGATTCCATAACTTTCTTGCGCCAAATTGAGCACCTCGATTTTCCCGAAACCATTGAACGCTTGGCGCAACGAGCGGGCATCACTTTGCGTTACGACGACAAGGCTCATCAACGCGACAAATCGCGTCGCGGTCGGTTGGTAGAAGCGGTAGGGGCGGCCGTAGTTTTTTATCACCAACTGCTTATTGAGTCGCCGACCGGCGGGGGTGCTCGCAAGTATCTACGCGGACGAGGTTTCGACGGCGACGCGGCTCGCCAATTTAAACTCGGCTATTCACCCGACAGTTGGGACGAGTTAAGCAAAACTCTCCAGCGCGATCACAAGTTTTCTCGTGACGACCTCATCGAATCGGGTTTAGCATTTGTAAATAAAGCCAATCGACTGCAAGACCAGTTTCGTGGCCGACTCATGTTTCCTATTTTTGATGCTCGCGGCGACGCAGTAGGTTTTGGTGCTCGTGATTTAGTAGGGGAAGGACCGAAATATCGCAATTCGGCGGAGTCGCCGGTGTACCAAAAAAGTCGGTTGCTCTACGGACTCAACTGGGCGAAACCCGAAATTGTGGCCCGAACCCAAGTGATTATCTGTGAGGGCTATACCGATGTTATGGCCTACTCGTTAGCCGGCGCGCCTAACGCGGTGGCTACCTGCGGCACCGCTCTCGCTGATGATCATGTACGCATGCTAAAAAATCTCACTCGTCGAGTAGTGCTGGCTTACGACGCCGACTCCGCCGGTCAGGGCGCGGCTGAGCGGTGGTACCGGTGGGAACAAGAACTCGAACTTGAAGTACGGGTTGCCGGTTTGCCGCCGGGGCGCGACCCCGGCGATCTTTGGCGTGACGATCAACCGGCGCTACTGGCGTCCATCGCCGACGCTAAACCCTTCCTCGCTTTTCGTATCGATCGT
>JBCKKA010000023.1:0-20315 GCA_038904515.1 Acidimicrobiia bacterium
TAAACATCGGCCATGCCCCCGCGCGCGATAGAAGATTCGATCGCGTAGCGACCAACTAAAACTTCGGGAAGATCAGTCATACTGGGTCTACGTTACCAACTGGAGTAGTCGTTTTGGGGGCAGTCGTTTTGGGGGCAGGCATATCTACAACACTCGTAAGTTATTTACCGAGGGCCACTTTTAGCACTCGTGCTGCTATCGGCGCCGCCACGCGCCCACCGGTTGCTTCTGAACCAAGCGAGCCGCCCCGTTCTACGATCACTGATATCGCGTAGCGGGGCGCGTCGGCGGGGGCAAAACCGATAAACCAAGCGTGGGACGATCCGCCGTCGGCTTGTGCGGTGCCGGTTTTCCCCGCCACCCGTACCCCTTCGATTTTGGCCGCAGTTCCGGTACCCGACTCAACTACCGCCAGCATCATGGTGTTGAGGGCCTGCGCGGTAGTAGCTGATGTTGCCGTGCGCCACGGTGTATTGGCAATTTTACGAACCACCTTGTTGTTACTATTGCGAATCTCGGCACCGACATGGGGTTGCATAATCACGCCGCCGTTTCCGATAGCGGCCGCAATCAGCGCCATTTGTAGCGGAGTAGTGGCGACATCACCCTGACCAATTCCGGCAAACGCGAACAACGGTTGATTGAGCTGAAAACTTCCGGGCGCCGGACCAATGCTCGCGATTGCGCCGGGGTAAATATCGAGCGGAGGAATAGTGCCGATACCAAACTTACGCATTCCACTAATAAATTTGTCACCGAGGTCGAGCCCGATCTGGCCAAAGGTGGTGTTACATGACGCGCGTAAACTCTCGGCTAAATTCCCTCCACACGCTTGGCCACCAAAGTTGCCGAGCACCGCGTCGGTTTGGGGAAGATCGAGTTGGCGGAGCACGGGGTAGACCGGCTCAGTGGGGGTGGCGATGGCGTCGTCGATCGCGACCGACGCAGTCACCGGCTTGAATGCTGAGCCCGGTGCGTAGAGTTCTCGAAACGCGCGGGGCAAGTTGGGTTTATTGGGATCGTCGGTTAATGATTTAAACGCTTGTTGAACTTCTAAGGAGTTGTGACCGGCGAGAGGATTCGGGTCGTAAGTGGGAGTGGAGTAGAGCGCAACGATGGCGCCAGTTGTGAGGTCGACTACAACGATCGAACCGCGTTGTAACCCGAGGGCGGCGGCCGCTTCGCGCTGCACATCCGCTCGTAACGACAAAACTACCGTACCGGTGCCGTCACTTCCGCTAGTCAGATCGCCGAGGTTGTCGAGTTGTAAGTCGGCTTCGCGACCAACTAACGCGTTGTTGTAAGTCTTTTCAACTCCGGTGTTACCGAATACAAACGATTGGTAACCGACTACTTCGGCAAATAATCCTCCTTCGGGGTATTCGCGTTGATACTTAAATTCGGTGCTATCAGCGGAAGGGACCGAGCGAGCCAGCACTACTCCGTCGGCGGTAATTATTGGGCCGCGCGGTCGGTTGATATCTCGCAACGCAGCCCGAGTGTTGCGGGGGTCATTGGCTAAGCGGTTGTTGGCGATGAGTTGTAGATAAGTGAGTTGGGCGACACAAAGCAAAATAAGCACAATCATGACCCCGCCAACTCGGCGCAAAGCTCGATTCACTGCGTGCGCGCGGTGCTGACCCGAGGGGCCGCAGTCTCACCGGCGCGTGCGGTGTCGTCAGATATGCGTATTAACAGCGCCAAGATTACAAAGTTGGCGACCAGCGATGATCCGCCGTAAGAAACGAAAGGAAGCGTGACGCCGGTAAGGGGAATGACGCGAGTAACTCCACCAATAATTATGAAACTTTGTATTCCAAAAATCGACGCCAGCCCGCCGGCAAACAATTTTGAAAACGGTCGGGTGGCTTTGATCGCAACATTGAAACTTGAACCAACGAGCAGCAATATTGCGCTCAAAACCGCTATCGCGCCGATTAAACCGAGTTCTTCACCGACGGCCGAAAAAATAAAGTCGCTGGCGGCATTAGGAATTTGCTGCGGATTGCCTAAACCAAGCCCAGTTCCGGAGAACCCGCCGGTGCCAAACGCAAATAGCGACTGGATTATCTGAAACCCTTTGCCGTCGGCTACCGGCCACGGGTTGAGCCAAGTGCTGACGCGTACTTGAACATGGTCAAATAATTGGTAGGCAATAGTGGCGCCTCCAATAAACAAGGCACCGCCAATCACTAAATACGATGCGCGCTCGGTAGCGATGTAGAGCATGCTGGAGAAAACCGCGAAGAAAAGCAGTGCCGAACCAAGATCTTTTTGCTGCACCATTATCAAAATCGAAATTCCCCATACCAGTAGCAATGGGCCTAAATGTTTTGGGTCGGGTAGCGTGAGCCGGCCTAGCCGACGAGTGCCACTAGCAAGGAGTTCGCGCTTATCAACCAGATAAGCGGCAAAGAAAATAACTAGTAACACTTTGGCGGCTTCGCCCGGTTGGAAGTTAAGCGGTCCAATACCGACCCATAGTCGGGCCCCGTTAATTTCTTTTCCGATATTTGGAACCAGCGGCAGCAGCACGGCAACTATTCCTATTAATAAAAAGGTGTAGCGATAGCGCTCAAGGGTGCGAATGCGGCGTACTAATAACAAAGTCACAATAAAGGCGGCTACTCCCACGGCCATCCAGCCGGCTTGACTGCGGGCTAAATCGCGATCAAGGCGAGAGATAGTGACGAAGCCAATTCCGCTGAGAAATGCTCCCAGTGGCAACAAAACGGGGTTAGCTCCCGGTGCCAGCCGCCGCACGGCTAAGTGCGCGGCCGCATACAGAACGATTACTGCACCTAAAAATATCCACAGTTCGCTAGGAAGGTTGGGTTTGTCGGCCAACTGCACCAGCACGTATCCGAAAGTGGTGATTAGCACCACCAATATGCCCAACCGAAGTTCGGTATTGCGTAACCGTCGGTTCACGCGGTTCACGCGGTGCGCCGGAACCACCGGCGCCAGCCCGATCGGGTCGGCGAATTGCCCGCGGCATTATTTTCCTGACTACTTTCTGGGCTACTTTCCTGACTACTTTCTGGGTTATTTTCTGGATTACTTTCCTGACTACTTTCTGGGCGAGTCGCAGCAAAATCAATAACAACCACAGTTATGTTGTCAACACCACCCGCGCGGTTGGCATCGTCGACTAACCGCTGCGCCGCCGTTTGGGGGTCAGTTTCCTGACTGAGGGCATCGGCAATAGCGGGGTCGCGCATCATGGTGGTTAACCCGTCGGAACAAAAAAGTACGCGGTCGCCCGCGCGCAATTCAAGATCTTGCACATCGACCTCAACGGTGAGGTCGAGACCAAGAGCTCGAGTGATCATCGAGCGACGGGGGTCTACTTCGGCTTGGGCTTCGGTTAACTCACCCGCGGCAATCAATTCGGCCATCAAACTGTGGTCGGTAGTTATTCGGTTAAAGTCGCCGTCGCGTATTAGATACGCGCGCGAATCGCCAACATGAGCGAGTTTCCCCCGCCCCGACTGGTCGAGCATGCCCACGGTAATAGTGGTTCCCATACCTTGCAGGTCGTTGCTTTTTATTGACCGGTCGTAGACCGCGCGGTTGGCCGCGCGTACCGCGTCGGCAACTTCGGCTCCCGATTTCAGTGCTTTTCGTAACGCATCAAGGGCAGTTTTACTGGCTACTTCACCGCCGCGGTGTCCACCCATCCCGTCGGCTACCGCAAAAATTCCGAGCTTGTCGTCGGCAATTAAACCGTCTTCGTTATGGTTGCGCACGCGCCCAACGGCCGTAGCCGAGCCAACTCGGCGATCGAGTTTCACCGGATTATCTCCAGAATGGTCTCGCCGAGTTGGACGCGGTCGCCGTGATTCAACGCGATAATTCCGTTAGCGGTTTGACCGTTGACAAGGGTTCCGTTGCGCGACTTGAGGTCTTCTACAAACACTTCATCGTTATTCGCAAACACGCGCGCGTGAATGATAGAGGCGAACTCGTCGCCGCTGAGGACAATCCCGCACCCCTGGCCGCGACCAAGAGTGATTTCCGAATCAATGGTGTAAGTTTCGCCGCGGTGGGCAACGGGTTCGAGTATGCGAATACGAGCGCCCCGATTTTTGGATCGGGGTTCCGCGCGCGGCGCTTTTGGTGCCCGTCCGCTCACTGTCACTGGTTTCAATTCGAGTAGCACCGCGCGCACGACTTGCCAAAGAAATAAATAAATCAGCGCTAAAAAGGCAAACTTTAAAATCGTTAAAACCGCTTCGGGAACCGCAGCCGCAAGGAGAGGAATCATAATTTTGCCATTCGAGCTTAGTTAGGAGGCCTCAAAATTCATGACGACATCGCCAATGCGAATTTCGTCACCGTCGGCCAGCATGCTTTCACCGACCGCCGCACCGTTTAATTCGGTTCCGTTAGTGGAGTTGAGATCTACCAGCAAAAATCCGTTACCGGCGGGACGGACTTCGGCGTGTTGGCGCGAAGCGTGCGAGTCGGCCACCACGATGTCGTTGCCCGCCATTCGGCCCAGAGTCAGTGGCTTTTCTCCGAGTAGGACTCGCTGGCCATCGGACAAAACTATCGATCCCACTCGTTGGCCTTCATTTATCGCCGCAGTAATATCGCATTCGCCCGGCCGCAATTCATCATCAACGACCAAAGTGACCGTTACTGAACCCAGAAAGTGATAGTGCTCCTCACGGGCGTGTTCGCGCACGATCTCCGCTAGTTCGCGAGCTAATGCAGTAGCGAACGGTTCGAACCGCTCAAAGTCGGTAGGCGATAGATAGATACCGATGTTATTGGGGGCAATTGGCTTCCCGTCGACTCCAACCGAACGCTCGGCATCGATAGTGCGAGTAAGCCGACGCCCAATCTCTACCGGCTCGAGGCCGCTGCGGAAAGCTTTACCAAAAGATCCTTCCACCAGGCGTTCCAAGCGTTGTTCAAAACCTTTCATGCCCACGGTGTTAAGTCTATGGCGACCAGTAACTAGGGCAAGGTCGGCTTAAATAGTGCGCGACGAAATAGCGTTGGATTTACTTACTGATAACGACTGGTACGCTGACGCACTCGGGCGAGTGGCGGAATTGGCAGACGCGCAGGCTTCAGGTGCCTGTGTTCGAAAGAACGTGGGGGTTCAAGTCCCCCCTCGCCCACTCAACTCTCACCGTGTCGGGGTTTTAGTTATTGGCGCCCATCGCCCATCAGTGTTTTTTAACTTTTATCGTGGTGGTAAGCGTAATGGGCGCATCCGCGGGATCAGTGATGCTGGTCAAAGCGAAAGTCAGTTCGCTCGTGCCTAATTTTTTCGCTTGGTAATTGTAGGTCGTGGTCACCAAACCGCCCGGCTTGTCCGCTTTATCGGTTTTTTCACTTCCCGACTTAGCTAGCACGGCGGAATCTGAATTAGTGACCTTCCAAGTATAGGGGGTACCGCTGGACGCTTTCACCGAAATTGCTACGGTCCCGTCTGGGTCGAGTTTGAAAGTTTGTCCAGTAGTTTTTTTGTTCAGATTGATATTTTCGGAAATATCGCCGATCCCTTCTTCACCTTTGCCCTGCGAGCTACACGCGCCTGCTAAGAGTGGGGCGGTAAGACCGAGTAGTAGTAGACCGACGAGTAAAGAACGGCGCATAATATTCTCCTTTTGGGTTAGTGGTTTTTATCAAGATTAAGTGCGGCCGAGTTAATGCACCAACGTTGACCGGTTGGCCCGGGGCCGTCGTTAAATACGTGGCCTAAATGTCCGCCACAACTTTTACAGAGTGCCTCTACTCGCACCATTCCGCGGCTTTTATCTTCGTGAGTCTCCACTGCGGCCGCTACCGCGGGTTCAGAAAAACTTGGCCAGCCGGTACCAGAGTCGAATTTGGTCTTGGAATCAAATAGCGCGACACCGCAACCCGAACAGCGATACATACCGTCGTCGTGGCAATCCCAATAAACGCCGCTAAACGCGGGTTCGGTAGCGTAGCATCGCAACACTTCGTACTGTTCGGGTTCAAGCCGGTCTCGCCACTCTTGTTCACTCGCGGCGATATTTGATTTGGTCACACTTTGAGCCTAGGTCGTCCGAAGTAGCCCAGAAGTAGTCCAGAAGTAGTTTGGTGCGTTCGGGTAAAAAGCCGGCTTTCCTAAGGATTATGCGTCTGAGGATTATGCGCCTGAGGATTGTGTGCCTGAGGATTATGCGCCTGCACCCAAACTTCAATTTCAAACAATGCGCCGAGGGGTAGCCAGGCCACTCCCACTGTGCTGCGAGCAGGGCGGGCCGTTCCGATGGCTTCGGTATAAATCTCGTTGACGCGACTCCAGGAATTGGGATCGGAATTGGGATCGGTGGCTAAAAAGCAGGTGACCTTCGCTACATCGTTCCAAGTACAACCCGTATCGCCAAGTAGGGCGGTTACATTGGCCAACGCTTGACGAACTTGCTCGTCGAGCCCATTGGCGAGTTCGCCAGTGGTGGGGTTAACACCAATTTGCCCCGAACAAACAATCCAATCGCCCGCGCGTACCGCAGGGGAGTACGGGCCCGCGGTAAATCCGACACTAGGCGTGGCGATGGGTTCGGGCATATCGCGATGACGATTGGTCAGTTAAGGTCGGGGTCAAGGTTGGGGTCGTGCCAACCGTCAGCGTCGCCGATTAGCGCTTCGGCTTCGTTCGGTCCCCAGGTGTGCGGTTTGTAGGGAAGTACGGGCCGATGATTAGTGAGCACATCGTCGACTACGCGCCAAGCGGCCTCAACCCCGTCTTCCCGAGTAAAGAGCAAGTTTTCGCCGTGCATGGCGTCGCCGAGCAATCTCTCGTACGGAGTCATGTCGTCGGATTGATCGTCGGTCATCATAAGTTCGATGGTTTCGCCAGTAAAACCCTCACCCGGCTTCTTGATTCGCGCGCCGATAGCGGTTTGTACTTGGGGGTTCATTCGAAAACGCAGATAGTTGGTGTCGTGGGGCATTGATTCGAATTCTGAGAACACCGCTTGCGGCGGTCGGTGCAATTCCACCCGTACTTCGGTGCAAGTAACGGGCATATTTTTACCGGCCCGTACATAAAAAGGAACTCCCGCCCAACGCCATGAATCAATCTCAAAGCGAACCGCGGCGTAAGTCTCGACATCGGAATCGGCCGCCACGCCATCTTCATCTCGGTAGCCACTGAATTGACCGCGCACGATGTCGTCGCGGGTAAGGGTGGTAATGGCTCGGAATACTTTTTCTTTGGCGTCACGCAACTCGTCTACGCCGGGACCGGTCGGCGGCTCCATTGCTAGTAATGCCACGGTTTGCAGCAAATGGTTTTGAATTACATCGCGCAACGTGCCGACTTCTTCGTAAAACTTGCCGCGTCCTTCCACCCCGAAATCTTCGGCCATAGTTATTTGCACTTGGCGAATGAAGTTGCGGTTCCAGATCGGTTCAAGAAAAGCATTAGCGAAGCGAAAGTAGAGCAGGCTTTGGATGGCTTCTTTGCCGAGGTAGTGGTCGATGCGAAAAATATTTTCTTCGGGGAAAACTGAATGGAGACATTGGTTCAGCTCTTGTGCCGAAGCGAGATCGCGGCCAAACGGTTTTTCAATTATCACGCGGGCGTTATCGGCACATCCCGATGAACCGAGGTGACTGACCACGGTTTCGAACATACTTGGGGGAATGGCGAGGTAATGAGCTGGACGTTGCGCACCCTTGAGCGCTTTTTTTAGCGCGGTGAAGGTGGAGTCGTTGTTGTAGTCGCCGTCTACATACGAAGTCAGCGATACGAGTTTCGTGAACGCGTCTTCGTCGTCGACGCCACCACCAAAAGTATTGATGCTGTCGCGCGCTCGAGCGACTAAGTCGTCGAGAGTCCATTTCGATGACGCCACTCCTACTACGGGAATTGTTAACTGTCCGCTTTTGACCATGCGGTAAAGCGCGGGGAATATTTTTTTATGCGCGAGATCGCCCGACATTCCAAAAAATACCAAAGCGTCGGAAATCGGGGGAGCTTCCACGTTTAGGCCGACTGCTCGTCGTGACCACCAAATTCTTTACGCATAGCCGAGAGCAATTTGTCGGCGTAGTCGGCATTACCGCGCGATGAAAAGCGCTCGAAAAGCGCGGCGGTGAGTACCGGAGCGGGAACGCCTTCGTCAATGGCGGCCAGTGCCGTCCAGCGACCTTCGCCCGAATCGGAAACTCGACCTTCGAATTCGGTCAAATCAGGAGACTGGCTGAGCGCGTGCGCGGTGAGATCGAGTAACCATGACGCCACCACACTGCCTCTTCGCCACACTTCAGCAACTTCGGGAATATTGATTTCGTACTCATAAAACTTCGGATCGCGTAACGGCGCAGTCTCGGCGTTAACTCTTTGGTTGGCGCTCACGCCCTGGCCGGCATTTTTAATGATGTTCAAACCTTCGGCGTAAGACGCCATGATGCCGTATTCAATGCCGTTGTGCACCATTTTTACGAAGTGACCCGCGCCGTTAGCGCCGCAGTGTAGATAACCTTGCTCGGCTTGGCTGGGAGTTCCGGTAAGACCGGGCGTGCGCTCGGCCGCCTCGACTCCCGGCGCAATCGTGGCGAAAATAGAGTCGAGATGCTTAACGATTTTCTCTTCGCCCCCGATCATCAAACAAAAACCGCGCTCGAGACCAAAAACTCCGCCGCTAGTGCCGACATCTACATAGTGAATTCCTTTTTCTTTTAGTTCACTGGCGCGACGGATGTCGTCGTGGTAATAGGAGTTACCGCCGTCAATAACGATGTCGTCGTGGTCGAGCAAGGGGACGAGATCTTTGAGCGTGGAATCGACCACTGCCGCGGGAACCATAATCCAGATGGCGCGCGGCTTAGACAGTGCGCCGACAAAATCTTTGAGCGTTTTAGCGCCAGTAGCGCCGTCTTTCGCGAGCGCGTCCACCGCGGCGGGAGTTACGTCGTAGGCGACACAGTTGTGGCCGTCGGCCATGAGCCGCCGCACCAGCCCCGCGCCCATTCTTCCGAGTCCGATCATCCCTAGCTGCATGCGCCCTCGTTGTCGATTGAGTTTTGGTTTTTACTACTGGTGAATACTGGAACAAGTTTTGGCTCGTGGCAAGTTAAGGCGACCAAACGCGCGTTTAAATGCTATAACCTTCGCATGGCTACTCAATTAGGCATAGATATTGGCGGTACTGGTATCAAGGGGGCCGTGGTCGACCTCGACACGGGCCAGTTTGTCGCCGAAAGATTTCGTATCCTCACTCCCAAGCCGGCGACTCCCGAAGCGGTGGCGGGAGTGGTCAAAGAAGTAGTTGAGCACTTCGACTGGAAAGGCAAAGTAGGAGCGACTTTCCCGGCCGTGGTGCAGCGAGGAGTGGTGCACACCGCGGCCAATGTAGATGCCAGTTGGATCGAAACCGACGCGGCGGCGATTTTTGCTAAGGCCACGGGCACGGCGTGCACAGTTATTAACGACGCCGACGCGGCCGGCATTGCCGAAGTTCGTTTCGGCGCGGCTAAAGATCGTTTGGGCACCGTAATTGTGATCACGCTAGGTACCGGCATTGGCTCGGCGGTATTTATCGATGGAGTTTTAGTTCCCAACACTGAGTTGGGCCACCTCAAGATGAAAGGTGTCGACGCCGAGAAGCGGGCATCTGAAACTGTTCGTGAACGCGACCAGCTCAGTTGGAAAAAATGGTCGCGCCGAGTTGAGAAATACCTTCAGTATCTTGAGTCGTTGTTGTGGCCCGATCTGATCGTCATCGGCGGGGGGATTAGCAAGAAGTCGGATAAGTTTTTACCCCTCATCTCGACTCGCACCGAAGTGGTGCCCGCGTTATTGCATAACGAAGCGGGCATTGTTGGCGCCGCGCTGGCCGTCGAATAATTTCGACCGACCGTAAGCCCGCGTCACCACTACCATTGAAGGCGTGACGCGCGTTGGTTTTCTTGGTCCTCGGGGTACTTTTGCCGACGAGGCTCTTCATACCCAAGCCGACTTAGCCGCGTCCGAATTAGTCGAGTTGCGCACCGTTCCCGCAGTAATTAACGCAGTGGAGCGGGGCGAGATAGATCTTGGTTTGGTGCCAATAGAAAATTCAATCGAAGGCACTATTTCGGTCACGCTCGACACTTTGGCCTTCGACACCGATCTACTTATTCAACGGGAGATCGATTTACCTATCGCGCTACATCTTTGCGTAAAGCCGGGAACCAAATTGACCGATATTCGTACAGTAATTTCGCACCCCAATCCTTTGGGCCAATCGCGGGTATTCCTCGCCGCCAATCTTCCCGACGCGGAGTTGGTTGCTACCGATTCAACCGCCCGGGCCGCCGAGCAGGTACGCGACGCAGTCGGTACCGATACCGCGTCGATCGGCAATCGGCGGGGCGCCGAATTATGCGGGCTCGAAGTGTTGGCGGCGGATATTGAAGATCATCCCGGCAACGAAACTCGGTTCGTGGTGGTCGGGCGGGGAATTCCCGCTCCTACGGGCCACGACAAGACTTCACTGGTTTGTTTTCAACGCGAAAACCGTCCGGGTTCGTTGCTTAATATCTTGCAGGAGTTCGCCGCGCACGCCATCAACCTAACGAAACTCGAATCGCGTCCCACTAAGGGCGGTTTGGGTCAGTACTGTTTTTTTGTTGACATTGATGGGCATTTAGGCGACGAAGTGGTATCCGACTGCTTGCGCCACCTCATTGCCGAGCAAGCGGAGGTTAAGTTTTTGGGGTCTTATCCGGTAGCCCGCCCCGACGGATCGGCGCGCGCGGTTGGCGTCGGCGAAAGTACTAAAGGAACGGGCGACTGGATTGATGATTTTGTCGCCCAGATTCGAGAGGCGTAGTCATGATTGATCTGCGTAAATTGCGCGACGACCCCGCGGTAAGGGCTGCTATTGAGCGCAAGCAAGTAGATGCGGCCGTGATTGACGAAATTTTGGCGCTTGATAGCGAGCGGCGTGACCAGCAGCAAATAGTTGAGCAAATGCGGTCGCGCCAGAAGGCCGCGTCGAAAGCAGTGGGTGATGCTGATGCCAGCGAGCGCGCCGCGTTGCTGGAAGCGGCCAGCGGACTAAAACAAGAGTTACAAACAGCCGAGCAGAGTTTGGCCGAAGTTACGGCGCGGGTTAATGAACTGGCGTTACTAATACCGAATCCGGCCGATGCATCGGTGCCTGATGGTGGCGAAGATGACGGCGAAGTATTGCGCACTGTGGGCGATACGCCCGCGCCACCGCCGCAGGATCACGCCCAATTTGCCGCGGCGTTGGGATTTATAGAAACCCATCAGGCCGTACAAGCGTCGGGGGCGCGGTTCGCTTCACTAATGCGAGAAGCAGTATTCATTGAGTTTGCGTTGGTGCAGTGGGTATTACAGATTTTGCGGGCCGAAGGTTTTGTGGCGGTCGTTCCTCCGGTATTAGTGCGCGAAGAAACAATGACGGAAGCAGGATTTTTCCCGACCGACCGCAATCAGGTGTACGCCCTTGAAGCCGACGAGTTATTTTTGGTGGGCACGAGCGAAGTCTCGTTGGCGGCGCTACACCGTGGTGAACGACTAACTCCCGACGAATTACCGGCGCGTTACGCCGGTTACTCCTCGTGCTTCCGCCGTGAAGCCGGCACTTACGGTAAAGACACCACCGGCATATTTCGAGTGCACCAGTTCGACAAAGTTGAGATGTTTAGTTTTGTTGCCCCCGATGAATCTGAGGCGGAGCACGAGCGCATACTTGCGGTGCAAGAGCAGATCATCGGCGCGCTGGGTTTGCCCTACCGAGTGGTCAACATTGCCGCCGGCGATCTGGGGGCGGCCGCGGCCAAGAAGTACGACATCGAAGTATGGCTACCGTCGGAAGGACGCTACCGCGAACTCACTTCGTGTTCTAACTATCGTGATTTTTCTGCCCGCCGCCTCGATACTCGGATTAAAGGCAAGGGCGGACAATTCGTTCACACCCTCAACGGCACCGCTTGTGCGGTCGGACGCACGCTGCTGTTTTGTCTTGAGCACTGCCAACACGACGGCGAATTTTTAGTGCCCGAAGTATTGGTGCCGCTCACCGGTTTTGATCGAGTGGCAATTCGATAATTATCAATTGGCAAGGTGCCGGCTCGCTCTAGCCTGAGAGTTGAGTCGGTTGGTTACGATTTAACTATCCGGAGGGGTGCCAGAGCGGACGAATGGGACGGTCTTGAAAACCGTTGAGGTGAGAGCCTCCGTGGGTTCGAATCCCACCCCCTCCGCCAATTGGAAAAATATGGAATACTCTCACTATTCCCGAACAAGTGAAGCAATATTTTTTCGGAACAAATTTGGTTACTGATGGGAAAGTTGGTTCCCCTATATATGATTTCATTTAAAGAAAAAGTACTGAATATCGTAAAAAACATACCAAAAGGTAAAACTATGAGCTATAAAGAAGTGGCCTCCAGAGCGGGTAATAAAGATGCCTCCCGCTCGGTAGGCAACATCATGGCGAAAAATTTTGACCCCGCGGTGCCTTGCCATAGAGTCATAAAGTCTGACGGAAGCTTCGGCAATTACAACCGCGGGGGACCGAAAAATAAAATAAAAATTTTGCGTAGTGAGGGTGCAATAAAATAGCATTAAAAGAATTTGCCCCCCGCTTCCTCGGGCGCGCTAGCATTTGGGAATGACCGAAAAATCAGTTTCAACTGAACGCATTATTAACGCGCCGCCCGGAAAGATTTTTGAGTTACTAGCCGACCCGAACCAGCATTCGCTCATCGATGGCTCGGGATCGGTAAAAGCTGCTCGGCCGGGTAGTCCCGAACGCTTGTCTTTGGGAGCAAAGTTTTCGATGGACATGCGCATCAAACTCCCTTACCGGATCTCTAACACCGTGGTGGAGTTTGAAGAAAACCGACGGATTGCGTGGTGGCATTTCGCGCACAATATTTGGCGCTACGAACTTGAGCCGGTGGCCGGAGGGACAAAAGTTACTGAGACATTCGACTACTCCAAAGGTCGAGGTTCGTGGCTGATCCAACGCATGGGCTACCCCAAAAAGAATTTGGCGTCGATGGAAGCCACCTTGGCGCGACTTGCCGAAGTAGTTGAAGGGCCTTAACGCCTAGACTTGGATTTCTTCGGAGGGATGACCGAGCGGCCGAAGGTGCTCGCCTGCTAAGCGAGTAGGGGGTGTTAAACCTCCTCGAGGGTTCAAATCCCTCTCCCTCCGCCATGAACGCAGAAAAGAATAAGAGTATGAATGATGTATTGAAATCGCCAGATCCGCTAGTCGTTGCCGAGTTGGCCAAACACGGTGCGGCGACGGTGGGCGAATCGGGTGGTGGCACAATGGCCGCGCGCATTAAGCCCGCGTGGACCGGAGCGCAATTGGTCGCGCCGGCTTATCCGGTGCAGTGCACAACCGGCGACAACTTGGCGATCCATTACGCGGTTACTCGCGCGCCCGTGGGTTCGGTACTGGTGGTTGATGTTGGCACCGAACGAGAATTTGGTTATTGGGGTGAGGTGCTTACCACGGCAGCGATAACGGCCGGTCTCGCGGGCTTGGTTATCGACGGCTGTGTGCGCGACGCGGCTGCCTTGGAGCGGCATAAGTTTTCCGTTTTCTCTACCGGCTTGGCCTTGCCGGGCGCTTCTAAAAATAGTGCGGGCATGGTGGGCGACCCCGTAATGGTGGGTGGAGTAATGGTTGCCGCGGGCGACTGGGTAGTAGCCGATGTCGACGGGGTAAGCGTTATCGCGGCGGCTGAACTCGACAATGTAGTTTTGGCCGCCCGAGCGCGGACTGAAAATGAAGAAGTTATTTTTGACCGCCTACGCGCGGGTGAAAGCACAATTGAAATTCTTGGTCTCGACTCGTCGGTTATTAAAGACGCCGACGCGTAAAGCGCGACGAACAGATTAGATCTCCACCAAATTGTTGGGGCGTTCGCCGGCGAGAACCGCCACTACTTCTGTACACGCGGTGCGGGCCATTTGTTGGCGAGTAGCGTGCGAGGCCGAACCGATGTGGGGAAGCAACACCGTGTGGGGCGCACTGAGTAACCGTGGGTTAATCGCGCTTTCGTCGGCGTAAACATCTAGGCCGACACCGAACAACGCTCCCGATTCGAGGGCGACAATGAGGGCGTCCTCATCAACTATGGGACCGCGTGAAGTATTTACCAACACCGCGTGACGGGGTAGTCGGGCGATGCGCGCCGCGTCGAACAACATACGAGTTTGGTCGGTAAGGGGAACATGAATCGAAACTATGTCGCACTCGGCGATCATGGCGTCGAGGTCGGCGCGCCAGCCGGGCTGATGAGTGTCGTTACGAGTGTGATGTAAAACCGATATTCTGAATCCGGCCGCGCGCCGCGCCACCGCTTGGGCAATCCGGCCGTATCCCACCAATCCGAGAGTGGCGCCGTGCACATCGTGACCGAGGTACTGATTTATCCCCCACCCTTTCCAGCGTTGCGCGCGCAAGTCGGCTTCGGCTTCCGACGAGCGTCTGGTGGCCGCGAGTATCAGTAAAAACGCAACATCGGCAGTGGTTTCGTCGAGCACACCGGGTGTATTACATACCGCCACATTGGCGGCGTGGGCGGCGGCTATGTCGATGTTGTCGTGGCCAACCGCCACATTGGCGACTACTCGCAACCGACCGCCGTCGGTGGTACCGGCTTTAATAACTGCCGCGTCGATCCGATCGGTTAGTAAACACACCACGGCATCAACATCGCGCACGGCCGCGCAAAGTTGTTCGGGAGTAAAGGGCAAGTCGTCGTCGCGGTCGACGATCTCGTGTCCGGCTTCGATCAGCGGGTCGGTTCCCCCCGCGGGTAAATGCCGAGTTACTAATACGCGCGCCACGGTTAGCTCTAGTGAGTGGTGTAGTCGATGGGCGGCGCGCCTGCTATTGCTACCGCAAATGCCAACGCCCGAATTGCTGCATTATCCGAAACTGGCCGCAGGCTGTGCACTGCATTAGGCGGAATGTGCACGAGGTCGCCCTGCGCGATTTCACACTCTTCATCTTCTATAACCATTATTCCCCGTCCCGAAGTTACGTAATAAAACTCATGAGTGGGGTGCGAGTGCGGATCGACGCAACCGCCACCCGCGACCTCAAACTCGCTAACTAATTCTAAATGCCCACCCCGAGTGATCTCTTCCATCTCGCGCGGTTTGATCAACCACCACACCGGCACCGTCCCGTTGTGTTCAACAACCGGAGCAACATTTCGAGCCGAGCGTATGTCCATAACTTCTCCTTTAGACCGGCAACTCTATTGGGTTAGCCACTAGTGAGTTCGGCCGTCGAAAAATCTGGCATTCTGTGGGCATGGATGCGGCCGAGACCCTCACGAGCCAACCGATAACCGCCTCCGCGTGGGCCCCCTTTGGGTGGTTGCCCGCAGCCGATACCGATCCGCTTGATGCCCACAACGCGCTCAAGTTCGCTTGGGACGACCCGCACCTAAATGTAATTAGCCATACCGCCGACGAGATTGAGCGCACCGCCACCGGTCTTATCTGCGACCGCCTTTATCGTCACGCCACCCACACCCAAGCCTTAACTCCAATCAATGTCGATTCGGTACTGGTAGTGGCGCCACCGGGAACCGAGTTTGGTAATGACACCGACCGCCGTCACTTGCGCGTTTTTCGATTGGACCGATTTATAACCATCGTGTTGAACGCGGGTACTTGGCACTGGGGTCCGTTTCCGCTCGGAGCCGAACCGGTAAACCTGCTTAATCTGCAGGGACGCGGTTATGAGCGCGACAACGACTGCGTTGATTTAGCCCTCGCAACCGGTGGAGTAGTGGAAGTTTTGCGTTAGCCGAGTTTGGCCAACGCGTCGGCGTATTCCGACTGCACGCGCGCAGTACCCAAATCGCCGGTGGCAAACGAAGCAACAATTTTTCCGTCAATGTCGATGACATAAGTAACGCGGTTGGCGCAACCCAAGTCTTCGTTGAACGCTTCGTAGGACTTAGCCACTGCACCGTGGGGCCAGAAGTCGCTCAACACGGGGAAGTCGAAACCTTCCGACTCAGCCCACTGGGCTTGAGCGAAGCGGGAGTCGCAACTAAGCGCAATCACCTGCGCACCATCGCGGGTGTAGTTGCCGGGGTTGTCGCGAAGTTCGCACAACTCGCCGTGGCAAACACCGGTGAAAGTAAACGGATAAAAAATCAGTACGACTGGCGAGGTGCCGCGGTAACCCGACAGTGAAACCTCGTTGCCGGATTGGTCTTTGAGTGCGAAATCGGGTGCGACGGTTCCTGCGGAAAGCATTTGTTCTCCTTGAGCTGGGTGGTCAGTTACTAGCAAAGTTAGCCGATGGATTATCCAATCAATAATTGTGGTCAATAATTAGCGGGCAGGGTGCGTTCGACAAAAAACGAAAATACCAAAAAGGCGATTAAAAACGGAACCGCGCCACCGACCCATACATACCAACGACGACGACGGCGAAATACCCACCACCAAAGCCCACCGATGGCTACGGCGATGACCCCTGAGATCACTGCGGGCGCCGCACTTCCGCCCGAATCGCTTACGCCGACGCGATTATCGGCGCCGCTAGAGGTGCGGTCGCTCACGCTGGGAGTCAGCGGAGTTTGACCCGTCGTGAGATCGGCAAAAATCACCAACCGTTCGGCGGCGGAGAATTTTGGATTACAGGTGATGAGAGTGAGGGTGGCTTTAGTCGTCGCTCCACTCGTGCGGGGCGCCAGTACCGAAATATTGCTCGGATCGACCACGAGCGATTCGCGCACTTGGTAGGCAAATGTGCCTTGAGTAGTGCGAACCGTAATTTCGTCGCCCGGTTGAAGCTGATCTAGATCAGAGAACGGAGCCCCGTAGGTGGTGCGGTGACCGGCGATAGCCGCATTGCCTAATTGGCCAGGACGGGGACTATCGGGATAGAGGCCCGGGCCGGTACGCAACTCGCTCGCCTCAACTCCGTTGACCACAATTTCGTCAACGCCGATTTTGGGAATACGAATTTGCCCGACGGCATCACCGAGGGGGGCGGGGGGCGGAGTGGCCGTTGGCGAGCCTGCGCTCGCCCTCAGCGTTTGTTCAAACTGATCGTTAAGTTGCGATTGCTCGCGCGCGGTATAGATTCCGGTGCCCCAGAGTTGGTAGACGACAAAAATGAGAAGTAGAACACCAACCGCGATTAGCGCGCGGCCTAAGGTACCGACGAATTGTCGCACCGGATAAGTCTAGAAGGGGTTAGTTTGTTGAGTGGGTGGGTCGAGCAAACTAGGGCTGCCCTAGACTGCAACTAACGCGCTCGTAGCTCAATGGATAGAGCATCTGACTACGGATCAGAAGGTTGGGGGTTCGACTCCCTCCGAGCGCACCGGTTAATCAGCGTTATAAACCCGTATTTTTATTGCCGGAACGCGCGGGCATTATTGCGCGTAATTCAGTTTTAGAGAGCCATTGGGCTAGCCATCAGCGCGGTAAAAGATATTTTGTTCCAGTTCGAGTGCTAAAGAAACCGGCGTTTTGTTTGAGATTTTGCCCTCCTAACCAGTACTTTTATAGGTACGAGAAAATACTGATCGCAATAATTGCCGACAAAAACGAAAGGAGGTCTCAGTATGCCGGTTGTTTCAAAGGGAGAGCGGTATCAAAAAATGCAATGGCAAACCCAGAAAAGAAACTTTTATCTCTAAATGAAGCGTGTTCTTCTTTAGGAGTCTCTCGCTCCACTATTTATCGATTAATCGCGGACGGTCGTATTATTCCGCTCAAAATTGGTCGGTTAACTCGTATAACACCGGTGTCATTAGACCGGTTTGTTAGTCATCTTGAAGTTAGCGCGCGCGAGAAACTCCAGTGAGCGTTTATCGGGCTAAGAAGAAAAACGGGCAGGTTAACAAATCGTGGACTGCGGCATTAGATCTTGGGCTTGATAGTAAAGGTAAACGAAAACGAGTAGTCCGCACCGCGCCGACTAAGCGCCAGGCTATTGAAATATTACGGGAGTTGGAACGAACTTATTTAGGATCTTCGGAATCAATTGATGTCCATACCACACTGGGTGATTATGTTCGGAGTTGGTTCGAGATAAAAGTGCGGGGCGTACGGCGAGAAAAAACTGCTTCAAGTTATTTTTATGCACTTGATCATTACATTATTCCGGCGCTAGGCAAAAAGCGACTGGTCGATATCACCACCACCGACATTGCCCGGCGTTTAAGCGCACTCGGTGAAGAAGGTCTTTCGGCGGCTACTCGGCGACAAATTCGCGTTGTATTGCACAAAGCATTTAATGATGCAGTAGCGGACGGCAAGATTTTTAAAAATCCCGTCACAGCCGTTCCGACCCCGCGTGCTAATGAGTCTGAAACCGGACTAAGTGCTCACAAAGTTTTTACGCGTGGCGAAGCCTTGGAGTTTTGTCGAGCGCTAAAAGGTGAACGAATTGAGGCGATTTGCCTCATTGCGGTGACCATGGGTTTGCGATTTGGCGAAGTTATCGGATTGAAATGGGAAGACATAGATCGTGAATCAGAGACACTCCAGGTTCGCCGCACTCTGGGAGATGTGCGCGTGGTCTTTTCCGATGGCAGCACCAAAGTTAAACTTATTTCAAACCCACCTAAAACTGTCCATGGGAATCGACGGCTCATCATGACCAGGCTCGCAAGCGACGGCTTGAAACGGTGGCGAAGTGTGCAAAGTCAAGATCGGCTCTTGTTGGGCGAAGCGTGGCAAGACACGGGTTACGTGTTTACCTCTCCGAAGGGACAGCCGCTTTGGCAGTCAAACGTACGCAAGCGATTCAAAAAAGTTCTAAGAAATAACAACCTTCCCAATATTCGGTTCCACGATCTACGCCACACCGCAGTAGTGCTTATGCTCGAAGCGGATGCTCGGATTGAACACGTCACTGAAGCCTTGGGGCATTCATCAATTGCTATCACCAAGGACATTTATGCGAGCAGCGTTCCCGTGCTGGCTGATCGGGCGATTGAGGCTATCGACGGTTATCTAAATGAAGATGTCGTAATTCCAACTCGGATTGCCGTAAGCGCGTCGCCCCAAATAAAAAATTATTAACAAATAACTCCTTACGTGCCCCGCACTGATGAAAAGCCGGGCTGGCGGGGTAATTGAGTTGGTATCAAAATTGCCTCTAGATGGGTCTGGTCGTTTCTTTTATCACTAGTAAGAAATTAATTAGTAGTTGGGTAAGAGACGATAGGAGTTAACCCGAAATCGCCCTCACGGGCGTTCTGGGGGCTTTAGGGAGTCAGCAAAATGCAGAGGTGATGCGCGCGGTGCGCGCGGAAGGGTAATGACTCTTCAATAAGAAATTCTCGCTCAACTGCGCGATAACAGCAGGGGAGATACATTAAAGGGATGGAAATAAACGGCTACAAGATCGAGTGGAGAAGTGTGAACACTAAGCACGGCAACCCGTCGAACCGATATTAGAACTCCATATTACCGGTCGTGAGTTAAATCGCATTAGGAGCAGTCAAATAGTCATTTTTCGCTTGCGCCGCGGTGCTCAGTTTCACCGGCTAGACCCTTCCCGCATCAAGCCCCCCGCCCGCATAAAAAGATAGGGTGCGGTATGCGCAAATTCGTTTTATTAGTAATCGCCGTGATCGGGTTATTGGCGGGTTCGCTAGTGAGCGAAGGGGTGACGCCTTTAAGCGCAACTGCTACTTGTAGCCCTAAGGCCTATGTCACGAACCAAGATCGCGGCGCGGTGTCGGTAATTGATGTTGCCACCGGTTTGGTTAGTAACACTATTGCCGTTGGTAGTTCTCCGACTGGGGCGGCCACTACTCCCGACGGCACTAAGGCCTACGTCACGAACGAGGGTGATGGCACAGTGTCGGTAATTGATGTTGCCACCGGTTTGGTTAGCAGCACTATTGCCGTTGGTGATTATCCGTACGGGGTGGCCGTTACTCCCGACGGCACTAAGGCCTACGTCACGAACGAGGGTGCCGGCACGGTGTCGGTAATTAATGTTGCCACCGGTGCGGTTAGCAGCACTATTCCCGTTGGTAGTTCTGCGTACGGGGTGGCCATTACTCCCGACGGCACTGAGGCCTACGTCGCGAACTGGTATAACAACGCGGTGTCGGTAATTGATGTTGCCACCGGTTTGGTTAGCAGCACTATTCCCGTTGGTAATTCTCCGATCGGGGTGGCAATTACTCCCGACGGCACTAAGGCCTATGTTGCGAACATAAATGGCAGCACGGTGTCGGTAATTAATGTTGCCACCGGTGAGGTTAGCACTATTCCCGTTGGTAGTTCTCCGCGCGGGGTGGCATTTACTCCCGACGGCACTAAGGCCTACGTCACGAACGCTGGAGCC
>JBCKKA010000024.1:0-19776 GCA_038904515.1 Acidimicrobiia bacterium
AACTGGCGGTATGGGAAATAGAAAACGATTCACCGGCCGCGTTCGTAGTAGCCGCAGTGGTGAATGGAGCCCGCGCGGTAAGCGGAGTCGACACCACGGTCCTTGTCGATCGGCGCGTCGGGCTGATGACTAGTCGGCCCGCGTCGCGCTGGGCGGTCGGAAGCGCGAGTGAGGTTGATGTCGAAGTGTGCGGTGGATCGGCTCGCACCGGCAACTTCCCGTCGACTACCGATCGAAGTGGACGGATCACGGCCGCATTTCTATTTCCGGTCGCGCACCGCACGCGATTCCGGATGGCGATCTCGCTCACCGGCTCCGAGCGAGTTATTCCCGATCTCGATCTTGCCGCGTTGCCCGACCCCGATACGGTGGCGCGGGGGTGGGCTGGACACCTAGCCCACGGGATGCGAGTCGAACTTCCCGACCGCGCGCTGATGGCTGCTCTGCGAGCCGCTCAGGCTAACGGATTGCTTGAATCGGCGCGACGCCGGCCGACTCCAGAGACAGTGGCCGCGCTCGAAGATTGGGGTTTCGATAACGCGGCGGTCACCGCCTGGGACCACCTTTCGACTCGTGCCCGTCGTCAGTCGCGCCGCGCCGTGTCCCCACCCACCGACTGGTCGGCTCTTGCCACCGACTCGGCCACACTGTTACGCCAAGTGCGCCAATTGCTGGTGGCAGATCGACTTGAAGAAGATAATCGTATCGATGTGTTGAGCGCGTGGCCGACCGAGTGGCGAGGTCAAGGGGTTGAGGTGCACGACGCGCCTACTCGCTTCGGACCAGTGTCGTTCGCGCTGCGGTGGCACGGTGCTCGCCCTGCGCTATTTTGGGATATTCCCGCGGGAGTTGAATTACGGGTACCGGGGCTCGACTCTAATTTTGTAACTACCGAAACTAAGGGTGAGGCGTTGCTTGAGGTCTAACCCCTAGCGAGCCGGACAGTAAGAATCTCGTGGGGGGCGAGCGCGCGAGTGCCGGTGAATTCGCCTACTTCGTTTCCTCGTAGGTCGATTACTTTTCCTTCGCCCTCGATCTCGCCTCGATCGTCAATATTTTGGATTATGCGCAACTCGCTGGGTTCAGTAGCGGGATTGAATACTCGCACTACTAGTGCCTCGCGAATTCGAGTGACCGCGGAAACTTCCGCGCCTTCGATCCGAAGTGGAGGAGCGGAAGCGACGGAGCCATTAGCGCCCCGGCCACGGGTGCGTTCGAGGGGCACCAAAAACTCATCGGCCGCGCCGTAGAGGTCGGCCGCACGCCAGTCGCCAAGGTGGGGCAAAATGGCGTAATCAATAGCCAATGTCCCGATCATCTGGGGTCCAGCCAATGGGATAAGTGGTCCCGCGGGGTTGGGACGAAACGCGGCATCGGCACGCGATAAATAACCGGTGGCCCGCAACAAGGTGAGAGCGAGTTCGGTTCCCGCGCCGCGGGCATCGGTCAGTACCTCGTATTCCAACAACCCATCGTGGATAATCGCGCAGCCAACCGATCCGTCAGAACAGTCAACGAAGCGCCGAGATACGAATGTTGGCAGTCCCAGCTCACTCGGTCCGCCTTGGGCTTCAAGCTCGCGCCGCACCACAGTAAACGCGCACTCGGCGTGCGAATGCGTAACTGGTGCCGGCAAGGGTAGGTGAGCACGCAGTCGATGGTCGCGAGCGCGGTTATCTATTTCGACGTGTAGGCGCACAAACCGCTCGTTGTGTCGGAGTTCGACCGTCGTTTCTATTTTTTGCTCAATCATTTCTTCGCCGCGCTGCGAACAGAGGTGCTCATCGCCAATAGCGGCCGCGGGAATCGCGCTAACGGTAGTAATGAGTAGTCGGGCTCGCACCGGTCCTGATTCCACGAGTTTGATTTCAACCGCTACGGGGTGGTCAATGGTGTGATCAACAGTTGGGGGTGAGTAGTTGTAGGTGTCGCCGCCATCACCACCGTCGACGAGTCGATGCGCATCGGTGATAGTTACGCCCTCGGGGGTAGTGATGGTGAGTCGGCCGGTGGCTTCGTCGGCCGTCACGGTAAGGTTTGCGTTGGCGATAGTGGTGTCGGTGGTGTGAATAGCGTCCGCATCCGTAACCGCAACCAGATCCGCAACCGCATCCGCATCTGGGGAAAGGTTAGGAGCGACTCCTTCAACAGCAGTAAGGCTTAGCCAGCCGTATCCCGCCACCGGCGGCGTTGCCATCAGCAGTTTGCGAACCGGCGAATCAATTTGCCGGATACGCAAAGTAGCCCCTTCGCTACCTCGGGCTAGGAGTTCGTCGCGCCACGGTTCGAGATCGACAGGTTCGGCATTGGGAGCGACCGCGTGAAAAGTGTATTCCCAGTCGTTTGGTCCTACCGCGCGCGAAGTGACTGATCCGATCTTTACGCCGGCAAACTCCGGTCCGCGGATCATGTCGAGAACCCAGCGAATTTTTTGACCGACTACAAGAGTGGAGAAACCCACTCGGTCGTAGTTCCCGTCTTCGAGAATTTGAGTTAGGCCGATGATGCCGTCGGGAGTAACGAAGTGAACCGGCCCTTGGCCGGGTACCCGCACTTCCAGTAGCCCACCGCGGGTTCGGGCCGTGGGATTTATCACTACGGTTGCGCCCGCCGGTGCTTCTGCTCGATCGGCAATGCAGTGGCGGGCTTCATCAACTAGCGCATCACCAATCTGGCGTGCTTCTTGGTACCGGACCATCACCGCATCGACCACTTCGTCACTGCTGCACGCGCACGACGAATCGTGCGCGCTATTAAGCACGAGAATTTTCCACGCGGTGGCTAATAGCGAATCGGGATAGTTTTCGGGCGCGCGGTAGAGCGCGTTGAGCGGTTCGGCTCGGCGTTCAAGCGCCCGCTCGGCTTGGGCTGCGGCACGGTGAACATCGACCCGATTCGACGCCACCCCCATGAGCACATTGGCCCGCGCCCCTGAACGCAGTTCGCCCGACCAGACCGCCAGATCGGCTCGGGGTTGCTGGGCCAGGTAATCGGGCAGAGTCGTTATCGAGAAACGGTAATTAGCCCGACGAGAGTTAGCTTGCGCCACGATGTCACCGAGGCTGTGCTGAGGCAGTTGATGGTCGGTGCCGTTCATCAACAGCATCCCCCCGCCGTTGAGTCGGGCCGATCCGAGCTCTTGTTCGTAACCGTGGGCACGCGCGATCAACCCGTCGGCATCAGTGGGCAGATCGCGCCCGTTCGAATACGAACCGATGAGATACTCGGCTCGCACTCGCGATCCGTTAGGCGCTTCCCACCAGAACGCGGTCTTGTCTATTTCGTAAGGCACTCCCCGCCAAACGATCGCGTCGTTGAGTCCAGCGAGGGTGAGTATCTGCGGCATTTGCGCGACATGGCCGAACATGTCGGGGAGATAACCCGCTTCCATTAATCCACCGAGCTCACTCGCGCGCGCGATGCCGAACTGCAAATTACGCACCAGAGTTTCTCCCGACACCATGTACTCGTCCATCAGGATCATCCACGGACCCACTTGCAGTCGTCCCGCCCGCGCCAACTTCTTGATGCGGTCAGCAGCTTCGGGTCGCACCTCGAGGTAATCGTCGATGACGGCGGTTTGTCCATCAAGGAGAAACCGTTCGTAACTCGGATCATTCTCGAGCAGATCGAGCAGACCGTCCAGCAATCCCACCAGCCGCACTCGGAATGTTTGAAACGGCAAGTACCACTCACGGTCCCAGTGGGTGTGCGGCACGATTCCGACCGCGATTTCTTGGTTGACCGGATTAATCACGTTCGCAGCCTAGAAGCCGTCGGCGGGGTTTTCGACCCCAGCAAGGACAAAGTGTTGCCTACGGGCGAACCACCCGCTACCGTCATTTCATGGGCCCGACGCTACGACTAGAGCGCCGATGCTGGGCCGCCGGCGATCAGATTGTCGTTGGTATTGATGAAGTCGGTCGCGGTTCGTGGGCCGGTCCGGTCACCGTGGCCGCAGTAGTGCCGGCACCCGAACATCTCGCGGGCGTGCGTGACTCCAAAGCCATTACTCGCGCCAAGCGGCCGGCGGTCGCCGCCGATGTGCGGGCTTGGGCTCAAGCAATAGGAGTGGGCCACGCCTCAGCTTCCGAGTGCGACGAGTGGGGCATGACCGAAGCGTTGCGTATTGCCGCTATGCGCGCGTTGGCCGAGATCGAAGAGCAAGGTTTGATCGTCGACCGAATTATTCTCGACGGCTCGCATAATTATCTGGGACTAGGCGACCGGGTTATCACGGTGGTTAAGGGCGACACCTCGGTGTTGGCGGTGGCGGCCGCGTCGTGCGTAGCCAAGGTTGTGCGCGACGACATCATGACGATAGCGGCCGAAAGTTTTCCGCCTTACGGTTTCGAATCCAATGTGGGCTATCCCGCGCCGGTCCACAAAGTGGCGCTCGCGGGTTACGGACCCAGCGCCATTCACCGCCGGTCGTGGGTATTCATGGACGATCTCCCGTGGCGCAACTTAGCGCCCGCGGTAGGCCGGCTGTTGTGACGCGACGAAATATTCTCTCGATGACGCGCGCTCGGCGTAAAAGGTTCTAGTATCACCATCATGGGTCAACCGATCTCCGTCAAGGTGCGCGCCGGTGCGGCGCCAACCGTGCGGCTGTTCACTTGTAATCGTTCAATCACCGGAATGGATACCGCCTCTTATCGATCCGCGGCCGACACGACTGGCGCCCGTCCACCCGACGTTTTGGCTCGCCGCCTCTTCGACCTCGGCGCGACCGGCGTTTCGGTGTTCTCCAGCGATGTCATCGTCGAAGCGCCCACCGATAAATGGAATACCCTCGAGTCCGTGGTGGTTGAGGTCATTGAAAATCTCTTCGGTTTCTACGGCGACACCGCGGGCTGGTCCGACGAGGCTCTGCGTGAGCTTGGCGTAGAGCCCGCACCGCGGCCCGAACCCGCGACTTAGACCGTCTCCCTTCACCTTTTAATCAAAATAACCCCGCATTGGTCTTGCGGGTACGCTGTAGGAGACAACTTCCGAGTCGGTTTGCGCCGACTCCCGTATTACTCCAACCGATCGTGTAGCCACCATGAATGAGCCTCCGAGTCCCGAGCAATGCTGCGCCGCCCCCGCTTCCTGCGGCGGGTTCGCGCGCTGGTCAGCGCGGATCCGACCGGTGTCCGGTCAGGTTTTGTCGCGCACTTATTGGCCATCGCCACTGGTTTAATCGCGGGTTTAACCCTCGGTTCGATTACCGGCACCCTTGAAGCACTGCCGGGCCTGCTAGTTCTCGTTCCCGCCGCCGTAGGTCTACGTGGCAATGTATTTGGTGCGCTCGGAAGCCGTCTGGGCACCCTCGTAGCCACCGGTGGTTCGTACCGAACTCGCCGGCGCACTTCAGAAGTAAATCAAAATCTACGGGCATCAATCGGCCTATCAATCGGACTTTCTTTGTTGCTGGCGTTCGTTGCCAAGGGAATTGCCGAAGCCTTTGGGGTGCCGAACACAATTGGCATCGACGATTTTATTGTTATCTCGCTAATGGGTGGCCTTATTCCCACCTTTGTCGTGCTGGCTATCACCATGAGCGTCGCGTCACTCAGCGTTCATCGCGACTGGGATGTCGACAATGTCTCGGTTCCGGTAGTAACCGCCGCCGGTGATGTAATCACCTTGCCCAGTTTGTTTCTCGCGACACTGCTCGTGCGCGATGTTCCTAGTTGGTTTCCGAGCCTGCTTGCGGTGGTCTCAGTAGTTATCGGTTTAGCATTTTTGGTAGCGGGCCTTCGCAGCGCCCTCCCGTTAATGAAGCGCATTACTCGCGAGTCGATTCCGATTTTGCTCGCCGCGGGCGCAGTAAGCACACTGGCGGGAGTAACTATTCAGGCTCGCTTCACTCCGCTAATTCGCTATCCGGCTCTCCTTATCGTGGTGCCGCCCCTTCTTTCTTTATCGGGTTCATTAGCGGGAATGTTGTCGGCTCGGGTGTCAACCAAACTGCATCTAGGTCTAGTTGATCCCGATCGGTTCGCTCTGGGTCCGGTTTCTCAAGATCTCACGACGGTCTATTTAATCGGTATTCCGATTTTTATTGTTCTCGGTTTGGCCTCTAATTTATTGGCGGCAATTTTCGGCCTCGCCAGTCCGGGTGGGTTGGAGTTGGTCGAGTTATTGCTGATGGCCGGAGTTTTGGCTACCACCTTGGCCGTCACCGCGGGCTACATTGGCGCCATTGTCACTTACCGTTTGGGCTGGGACCCCGATAACAACGGAATCCCGATCGTTTCGTCGGCGTCAGATTTCTTGGGTGCTATTGCCCTAATGGTGTCACTCGCCGTGCTGGGTCTTACGTGATCTATCCTGATTGGAGGAAGTGATGGACGAACGATCGCCCCGTAATCTCAAAGCCATGCTCTCGGAGTCGAAAGACACCTCCGAGTTAATGGTTGATTTGGCCTACGCCGCGCTGTTTTTTTCTGATGAGCATATGGCGACCGAGGTTGACGAATTAGAGGAGCGCCTCACTGGGTTGGTGCACGAAATGCGCGAAGTCTGCGTATTGGCGGCGCGGTCTCCTCACGACGCCGAACAGATGTCGAGTGTGCTCCATGTGATCTCGGCTATCGAGCGCATGGCGAGTGCCGCCGTCGGCATCTCGGGCATCGTTACCCACCGTTTGGGTATTCCGGCCGCGTTAGTTGCTGACCTCGCGGCAGCCGAAGAAGTTTCCCACCGCGTGCGGGTGCGCGACGATTCGATTTTGGCGCAACAGTCTTTAGCCGCTATCGAACTTCCAATTAAAATTGGTATGCGGATCGTGGCTATTCGTCGCACTAAAGATTGGATTATCGATCCCGATGGCGACGAAATCTTGGTTCCCAACGATGTTCTTATCTTACGCGGACCACCTGCGGGAATACCCGAATTACGTCAGCTAGCCGCTGCTCCCGAGTGGTTGCCGCTAATCGATGTCGAAACTCCCGCCCTCACCGACCTCGACCGCGCGGTCGATGTTTTAGTGGAAATGAAAAATGTTTCCGAAGTAGCGATTGGTCTGGCCTATTCGGCCTTGTTATTCAACGACCAAAGCTTGGCGGCCGAGGTAAACCATCTTGAAGAACGCCTCAACGAAATGCGGGAACGACTCGAAGTCTGGGTGCTGCGCGCCGCGGCCGACCAAATAGATCCGTCGTCTTTACGGGGTCTGTTGCACTTGGGTTTTGCCGCCGAAGAAATTGGCGACGCCGCTCAGCAGATGGTGTGGTTGGTAGAGCAGCAAGAAGAGATGCATCCGATCTTGTCGTTGGCGTTGGGAGAATCTGACGAAGTTATTGCTCGGATGCCGGTAGCGGCCGGATCGGATTTAGCCAACACCACCATTGGCGCGGTACAACTTGAGATGGAGACCGGCTTCTATCTATTGGCAATCAGGCGCTCGGGTCGATATGTCTACCGACCGCGCGGCCAAGTGTCGATCGTGGCTGACGACGAACTCATCGTGAGCGGCCCTGACGAAGGTCAAGCAGCACTAGCCGCACGGTGTGGTTACGACTTGATCACCGACGACGACACCGGCGAAACCGAACTTATTCTTCTGTCGAATTAAAACTTGTGACCGCTGTCGCTTCCATTACTCCGGTACCCGATAGCGGTCTTACTGCCGTCGAGGTTGCTGATCGTCTAAAACGAGGTTTGGGTAATGACTCCGGTCAACGCAGTAGCCGATCGTTAGGAGAAATACTCCGAGCCAATATTTTAACTCGGTTCAACGCCATTCTCGCCACGATGTTGGTGATTATTCTTACTGTCGGTCAACTTCAGGATGCGACTTTTGGTTTAATCCTGATCATCAACGCCGCCATAGGAATAATCCAAGAGCTGCGGGCTAAACGCACCCTTGATCGGTTGGTAGTACTAAACGCGCCGTCGGCTCGAGTCGTTCGCGACGGAACGGTAGAAGAAATCGTCGTTAAAGCGGTGGTGCTCGACGATTTACTCGAACTACTCACCGGGGATCAGATTCCCGCCGATGCGGTAGTGCGGCGAGTCGAAGGACTCGAAGTAGATGAATCTTTGCTTACCGGAGAGTCGGATCCGATCGTTAAATCGGTTGGCGATACCGTGATGTCTGGCAGTTTCGTGAGTGCAGGTTCGGGTTCGGCTCAAGCCACGGGAGTCGGTGTCAATTCGTACGCCGCCAAGTTGACACTCGAAGCGCGCCGCTTCAAACTGGTGGAGTCGGAGATTGTCGGTTCGATTAATCGGCTATTGCGTTGGATCCAGTTTTTACTTATCCCGATCTCGATCCTTTTATTGTGGCGTCAGCTTGCCAGCCACCCAGTCGACGAAGCATTAGTGGGAGTAGTAGCCGGAGTTATTGGCATGGTTCCCGAAGGCTTAGTACTTCTAACCAGTCTGGCCTTTGGAATCGCTACCGTAACTCTGGCGCGACGCAATGTATTGGTGCAAGAACTTCCCGCGGTTGAAGTGTTGGCTCGGGTTGATACCGTTTGTTTTGATAAAACCGGAACTCTTACCGAAGGGAAAATAGTTTTCGGTTCAATAGATTTACTTGCTGACATCAGCGAAGCTGAAGTACGCGCCGCTCTTGGCGCGTTAGCCGACGACCCTAATGCCAACGAAACTTTTAAGGCGCTAGCCGTAGCGTGTCCCGCGCCAGCCTGGACTCGGAGTACGACTATTCCATTTTCATCGGGACGCAAATGGAGCGCCGCGCAATTTGTTGATTATGGTTCTTGGGTTTTTGGTGCCCCCGAGATGGTGGTTGCCGACGCCGCCAGCGCCGCTCGTCAAAAAGCCGACACCCGCGCCGCCGCGGGTGATCGAGTTCTAGTGTTAGCAAAATCTTCGGCTGCCCTCGACGACCAAAAAGGACCTGCCGCGGTATTGCCCGCCGATCTAATACCAGTGGCCTTGATTATTTTTGAAGAACAAATTCGATCTGATGCGGCGGCCACGCTCAAATATTTTGCTGAACAGGGTGTCGACCTCAAGGTGATATCGGGTGATAACCCCCGCACGGTGGCGGCCGTGGCTCGACGAGTGGGCTTCCCCGATCTGACCGAGGCATTCGACGCTCGCAACCTCCCCGAAGACGAAGCTGCGTTGGCGGATGTGCTTGAGAAGAATTCAGTATTCGGTCGAGTCACTCCGCACCAAAAGCGAGCCATGGTCTCGGCCCTTCAATCGCGCGGCCATGTTGTGGCTATGACTGGCGATGGGGTTAACGATGCGCTGGCACTTAAAGATGCCGATATTGGCGTGGCCATGGGTTCAGGTGCGGCCGCAACGCGCGCAGTTGCCCAGCTGGTTTTACTCGACGGAAAATTTTCAACCCTTCCTGGGGTGGTTTCGGAAGGTCGGCGAGTTATCGCCAACATCGAAAGAGCCGCAAATCTTTTTGTAACCAAGACCGTCTACGCCGTATTCATAGCCGTGGTAATAGTCCTAACCGCGTGGCAGTATCCATTTTTACCGCGCCACTTAACCATCATCAGCACCTTCACTATTGGCATTCCGGGATTTTTTCTTGCTCTCGGCCCGAATGCTCGACGCTATATCCCTGGCTTATTAGACCGCGTCATGAGATTTTGTATACCCGCGGGAGTGGTAGCAGGCGTCGCCGCGTTATCCACTTACGCCATGGCGCGCTACGAAGAAAATCTGCCCTTGGCAGAATCGCGCACCGCGGCCGCATTGGTTTTGATTGTGATTGGGTTGTGGGTATTAGTGATCCTCACCCGCCCGCTCGATCTCTGGAAGGGAGCTCTGGTGGGCTCGATGGCCGGGTGCGTGGCGGTAGTGGTATTAGTTCCGCCGCTACAAAATTTTTACGCGCTCGAACCGCCAGGCTGGCAAATGTTGGGCATTAGCGCAATGATTGCCGTGGCGGGAATACTGACTATCGAGATCGGTTGGCGCGCTTCGCGCCGGTGGCCGAAATCGTCGCTAAACGACGTTTCCGATCAAGTTTCCGATCAAAGCGGTAATAGCCATAGCCAAACCGCCGCCAATTAGAACCCTTATCGCCCCGCGCGTTGGCGACGAACCTCCTAGACGACTCGCAACTGCGCCCGTCACGGTCAGCACCAAGAGCGCCGCTATCGCGGTTGCCGCGATCAGGAAATCTCCCGGGAAAATTAAAATTGTCAGCAGAGGGACCGCGGCGCCGAGTGAAAAACTGAGAGCGGAAGCGCAGGCGGCCTGCGCAGGGCGGGCGGTATTTAATTCGGTGATGCCCAGTTCTTCGCGTAAATGGGTACCAATCGGATCTACTTTTTGCAGTCGAGTCGCTACTTGCTGGGCGAGATTTTCGTCGAGTCCCCGTTGCACGTATATCGCAGTGAGTTCTTCGAGCTCGCGCTCAGGTACGGTCGCTAGCTCTATTTTCTCCTTATCTATTTCCGCTTGCTCGGTATCTCGCTGGACACTGACCGAAACGAACTCCCCGGTTGCCATCGACATTGCTCCGGCCACCAGTCCCGCTAACCCCGCCGTAGCGATAGCGCTAATCGTCGTTTTTGACGCCGCGACTCCGATAATAAGACTGGCAGTGGAAACGATTCCGTCGTTGGCTCCCAATACCGATGCTCGCAGCCAGCCCACCCGTGAGTAGCGATGGCGTTCGCGATGGGGCAACATTAGATCCACTCTCGTCTACGAAAAAATGTGTAGATAGGAGTAGCTATCACCAAAATAATTCCGGTAGTCGCCAAAAATCCCCAACGCCAACTCATGTTGGGTTGATCTCTAAAGTTCATTCCCATTACTCCGGTAATAAGAGTTGCAATCAAAAACAGTGCACCCCAAGCTGCGATCTTTTGTTGCACCAAGCTCAGACGGTTGGAAGTCAGTGCCAATTCGGCGTCGCGCAAGCCGGCAATTACATCTCGCTGACTTTCTACAAAGTCGTTAATTCGTAAAAGGTGATCCGAAACATCTTGAAAATGAATTATTGCTTGCTTGTCGATAAAGGGAACTTCCCGACGGACAATAGCTACCACTACATCGCGCATCGGCAACGCCGAATGTCGAAATCGAATTAGAGATTTTCCGAGTACAAAAAGTTTTATCGATTGTTTCTTGCTCTCCTCGGCTGCCGCTCGCCCTGTGCTCTCGGAGGAGTCGTCAAGCAAACTTTGTTCGCAATCATCTAGCTGATCGTCGATACCGGAAGTAACCATAAAATAGCGATCGAGCAAAGTGTCGGCTATCGACCAGAGTAAAAGCCCGACGGTCGACATTGTATGTGACGCGCGCTGGATTTCGAATACTTGGCGCACTTTATCGATCGGAAACGGGTTAGCTGATTTTCGCGGCATCCTTGCCGTAAACAACCAACCGGTAGCAAACGCGATTGTTATCTCTTCGGAGTGCAGGCTGTCGTTTTCGAGAACACAGTCGAATACAGGAACTTGGTAAACGCCGCCACTGAGGGTGAGTTTGGTGCGACCACCGGTTTCCTTAATGTTGTCTCGGGTAAATTCGTCTACGGGCAAATGGTTGAGAACGGTGTCAAATTCGCGAGGGTCAGCACAATCGATCCATAACAAACCTCGACGACTGCGAAGCTTCGGCTCAATCTCGAGAAGCGAGAGGTCCTTCGGAGTCCCCTGAGTGGGAAACCATCGGACAGTTATGGTCTTGCTCGCCGTTTCGATTGGACTGGTCTCGCTACTCGGCATGCGCTTAGCCTACGAGGAACTTCGCCGGCGGGGGTACCGAAACCGATACGCTCGCAGGAGTCGAGCAACAGACGAAAATCCCAACTTGGAGGAGAACTCGCAGTGGCAATTGATACTTCAGAAATTACGACCGATAGCGAGGCCACTGCGGTCGCACTGCGAGAACAGACCCGATCTTGGCTGGCTACGGTTCTTCCCGACGGCTGGATGGCGGCCATCGAGTCGGGCGACACCGATACCTACTCAAAACTGCGTCGGGATCTCAATTACGGCGACTGGTGCACGACTCTGGGGGAAGCCGGTTACGCCACTCCTACTTGGCCGGTCGAGTACGGCGCGGGTCTATCGCTTAATCCTGGCGAAGCTCGCGCGGTCAACGAAGTTCTTAATCTTTACCGCGTTCCGCGCCCATTCAACATCATCGGAATTGGAATGGGCGGTCCCACTTTGATTGCGCATGGAACCGAAGAACAAAAAAAGAAATTGCTGCCCGGATTAGCAACCAACCAAGAAATTTGGTGCCAACTTTTCTCCGAGCCGGGTGCCGGTAGCGATGTGGCCGGTCTCGGCACTCGTGCCGTACTCGACGGCGACGAATGGATTATTAATGGCCAAAAAGTTTGGACCACGCTGGCCCACATCTCGCGTTGGGGAATGTTGTTAGCTCGCACCAACCCCGATATACCCAAGCATCGCGGTCTGTCGTATTTCATAATCGACATGCATGCACCTGGTGTCGAAGTGCGACCGCTAGTGCAAATAACTGGTGATGCCGAATTTAACGAAGTATTTATGGACAATGTCCGTATTCCCGATTCAATGCGGGTTGGCGCCGAAGGTGACGGTTGGCGGGTTGGGATTACCACGCTGATGAACGAGCGCATCGCTTTGTCGGGCGCTGGTTCGCTGGCCGGTGACGCCGCCGGTGGTAGTAGTTCAGAAAAACTAATAGCCCGCCATACTCCCGTGGCTGATGTGCGTGACCGCCAGCGGCTAGCACAACTTTTTATTGACGAGCGACTAATCAAATTCAACAACCAGCGCGCGGCCGAGCGTCGGCGCAGTGGTGGGGAAGCGGGACCCGAAGGTTCAATCACCAAACTGATGCAGGCCGAATTCAATCAGCGGCTGCAAAAAGTTGCCATTGACCTCGAAGGTGCCGGCGGTATGGCGTGGGAAGGGAGCGGCACCAAGGCGGGCGCAATGGCCGGATTCATTAGCGATGTCGCCGATAACCGGTCCGACATTTCTCGCACTTTCTTGCGTGCGCAAGCCAACACTATCGAAGGTGGCACTTCAAACATCATGCGCAATATTCTCGGTGAGCGCGTGCTGGGTTTGCCTAAAGATCCCGACGGTTCGCGCGACATTCCGTGGATCGACGTTCCTAAATAGTCAAGTCTTAAAGTTTTACTAATCAAGAAGTGCGTCCCGGGAGTAATTCGGGAGATTGATGAATCGGACACTGCGTAGGTTCTTCCGTCGTCGCCACACTCAGATTTCTGAAATTGAATCAGCGGCTACCGACGGTTATCTCGCCCTTCTCGTGCTTGACCGAGAGATTCTTCCCGGTAAGCGTCGCTACACCATGGCCCAGTTAGCCGATCGGGCGGGTACCGATCTAACCACCGCTAAGTCGATTTGGCGGGCGGTTGGATTTCCCGATCTTCCTGAAGATCTTCCTGGATTTACCGACGACGATGTTCGGGTCACGAAAAGTTTTCTTAACACTTTGGCCACCTCCGAATTAGGTTTTACCGATCTTGATACTTCACTAACTATCACCCGAGTTTTAGGCTCTGCCCTCGCCACCGTGGCCGACGCGGTCAGTGAAACTGCGGCCGAGCGCTTTCGCCTTGCGCACAACGCGGGTATGAACGATGAAGAATTGGCAACGATGCTCGCCGATCAATCGCAACTTGACCAATTAGTCGATCAAGTCAATTATTTATTCCGTTTGCAGCTGCGCGCGGCGTTCTGGCGTCGATTGGCTTTCCCGGAGACGGGACAAGGCGGGAGCATTCCGGGCTCAATCGGATTTGTCGACCTCGTCGGTTTTACTGCGCTGTCCGAAGAAATCGGCGAGTCGGAGCTAAGTGGCTTAGTGCGCCGGTTCAACGATATGGCCTACGACACGGTGGCGCAGGCCAACGGTCGGGTAGTAAAGACCATCGGCGACGCGGTGATGTTCGTCGCCCACGCGCCCGAGATTGTTGCCGATATCGCGACTCAGATAACTACTAAATCGATGACTGATCCATCGCTTCCCAACGCTCGGGCGGGAATAGCCGAGGGAGCACTATTGGCTCGTCAAGGTGATTACTTTGGTTCGGTCGTCAACTTGGCCAGCCGGCTTACCGATATGGCTCGACCCGGAACCGTGCTCGCCCCCGCCGAGTTCGGTGCTCAACTCACTAACGATCCTCGTTTCAATGTTCGACGAGTCGGTCGTCGCCGAATTAGAGATATTGGGCGTATAGATATCTGCACAATCGAATCGGTGTTGAGTTAACTAACTCAGCCGCTAAGCAAGTATCGTCATCATCGTGTCCACCGAAGAAGCCATCGACCGCAACGGTGATCAACTCTGCCTGCTCACCGTTCATGCCCACCCCGACGACGAAGCTTCAAAAGGCAGTGCCACTGTCGCGCGTTATCAATCCACTGGTGTTCATACCGTCCTCGTATGTTGCACGGGAGGTGAAGCGGGCGACATCCTTAATCCGAGTGTCGACACCGAAGAAGTAAGAGCCAATCTGGCCGAAGTGCGTAAAGCCGAGTTGTACGCCGCCGCCGAAGCCATTGGTTACGAATCGGTTTATCTGCTCGGCTATCACGATTCGGGAATGCCCGATACGCCAGTCAATGCTCGTCCCGACAACTTCGCCAACGCCCCGCTCGACGAAGCTGTCGAGCGTTTAGTGCGGATCATTCGCACTGAACGGCCACAAGTGATCGTGACTTACGCCGACGACCAAGAGTTTTATCCCCATCCCGATCACATCAAAGTGCACGAAATTTCTCAACCGGCTTTCGACGCCGCGGGCGACCCTCGGCGCTATCCCGATGCGGGAGATCCGTGGCAACCAGCCAAGCTCTACTACACCGGATTTTCTAAGCGTCGTATCGAAACAATGCATAATGAATTCATTCGCCAAGGCGAAGAGAGCCCGTACGCAGCTTGGTTCGAGCGAGGTTTCCCTGAGCGCGACCATCGCTTCACCACATTCGTCGATGTAGGCGACTGGTTACACCACCGCCGCGCCGGCTTGTTAGCGCATCGCACCCAAGTCGATCCCGATGGCCACTGGATGCGGCTGCCCGACGCCGACCTTCGGCGTATTTTTCCTTACGATGAATATGTTTTGGCCCAGTCGCGGGTAAACACTATTCCCGCCGGCGATACCGAGGACGATCTGTTCGTAGGAGTGCGAGGCTCTCAACCGTGAGCGAGTTACTAAATGCTGCGCAGTTAAAAGATATAAAAAAAATCGCGGGTAAATCAGTAATTTTCCCCGCGATTAGTGCAGTAGTGGCTGTAAACGTTACCGGTAATGTCGACGACGAAGGGGCTTTAGTCGCAAATATAAAAGATGGAGTAATTACCTCTTTGACCATAAATCGTGACGAAACCGACAACGCGGTCGTCAGTCTTACTCTGTCAGTCGACGACGCCAACAAAGTTTTGGCTCAAGAAGTCAGCGCCGAAGTTTTATTTATGCAGGGGCGAATGAAAACGGCGGGCGACGAAGGCCAGTTACTCAACTTGCTTGTTGCGCTTCGTACTTTCGAGTTTAACTCGTTTATTAGCGAAGTGCGTAGTAGGCCTTAACCCGCTTGTTGTAAGTTCCGAAGTTCGCGGTATCCAATCAGAGTGGCACCCGATCGCTCAACAAGTTTTTTAAATCCTTTGTCTTTAGTCAACATCGCGTAATCGTCGGTCCGGCCAATCCAATCGGGATGCGCAGCCCGCAATTCGTCAGAATCAACCGCAGGATGCAGATACGCTTCCGTTACTCCGGGCCGCAATTGTCGTAATGCCTCCTCCAAGTGAGGTCGGGCTCCAACTCCTGAGTAGTAAATTAAGTGGTCAGGAAATACGATTCCCTCGTTGGCGGCCAACTCGCGGTAAGGGAACCCAACAAGTTTTTCCCCTTCGACTGGGCCCATGCGCAAGGGAAGATTGAAATCCACCGCAAGTTCAAGATAGACACCAAAAAAATCGGCTCGTAGTTGCAGAGTACCCATGTGGCTATCTAGATGAGTCACATCGATGCCCCAGAGGATGGCTCGCTCTATTTGTGCTTGCAGCTCGCGACGCACTTCATCGAGATCGGCATGGTCCCAAGTGTCTTCGATGGTTCGGGGGAATCCGCCGTCACCGTCGAGCAGACTCGGCGCTTGGGTAATCGGCCCCCAGCGGTACTCTTCAAATTCAGAATTGAGGGTGAGGTGCACGCCCACATCGTCGCCCCGGTAATCCGCAGTTGCGCTACGCGCCCAAGGGCACGGAACCATAATCGTGGCGGTGGTAGCAATCCCTTGGCGCAGGGACTCGTAGACGCCAATGTTGGCCGAGCGGCACGACCCCAGATCGTCGCAGTTAATGATCAGCAATTTTGCGTCGGGAGCAAACCCGAGTTTTTCATTAAGCGTTGCCACTTATTCTCCTGACTGGTTGGGCTTTTTCTGGGGATGAGCCGTAGCATTTATCCCTAGAATTTATCCGTAGCATTTGTCTGGGCTCACTTCACTCTACGCTAGTGCTATGCGAACTAGGGCGAGACATAAACGCTCACGCGCGTTGGTCGGTGTAGCCACCGCGGTCATCGCGCTACTGGCTATGGCCGCATGCGGATCGAGTCAAGAAGCCACTTCATCCCAAACTTCTCGCCCAACCCGTGATAAGGCGACAAATAAAACTCCGGATCTCGGCTGTCGATTTATTGTCGCGAGCACTTTGCCGCGGGAGACGATTCCTGGTGATGTCACCCAATTTCTCCTGAGTGCGGTAGCCGAGCCGGCACCTTGCTACGACAAGGTGACTTTTACTTTCGATGCCGGCGGTGGTCCCGACGAGCCTCCCGGTTATTTAGTTGAGTATCGCAAAAAGCCTTTTCTTGAAGGTGTATCGAGTTCGACCGCGGGATTTCCTGATGCCAAGTATGTGCTCTATGTCGAGATGCGGCCTGCTTCGGCCACCGATCGTCGTTTCGCTGGTCGCCCCCGTCAAACTTATGCCGGCAACTTGCGCTTAGCCTTGCAAGACATGAAGCACACGGTAATGGTCGAATGGCTAGACAAAGCTCTCCCCGCACTTGCCGATAGCTCCAAAAAGAAATCTGCCGCGGGCGCTACTACTAGTTCTTCCGTTCCGGGTGAAGTGGTGGCGGCGCCCAATGATCCCGACTACAGCCGCGTGGTGTGGTTAATTGGTCTCGATAAGAAACGCCCGTTCACCGTCGACGCGGCTAATAACCCTCCTCGAGTAAATGTATTGGTAATGAACTAATGACCGTTGCCCTTACTACGGGACTAATTGTTTTCGACGCTGACGGTAATGATGTGGTTGTTGCCCCCGACCAAATCGATGAGCTGCTTTCTCCTCTCGACAACCTTCGGGGAGCCACGGTGTCGGCCTGCCCCGATTGTCGCAGCCAAGTAGTGGCTTGCTTAGCGCTGGCCGAAGTACTTACCGCGGTCGTTAATCCGTTGGCCGACGAATTATCCGAGTTGGCCGAAGAAGCTCCTACTTTGCACCTATATATTTTTGACGCCGGCACCAAGTGTCGGCATCGGTCTTGGCACGACCCTGGTTTTGAAGAGTGGAACGAAGCAGTAGAAGGTCATCTCGCGTCGCAGCGATGTATTTCATAACCTAACTACGACCTAGCGGTTTTTACCCACAATGCGTCGAGCAATAGGTCCGAGGGCTAATCCCAAAGCGGCGCCGGCGATCACGTCGGATGCGTGGTGGAGGCGCACGTAGACCCGACTAAACGCCACCAAACTGGCCAACACGTACCACGCGGGGGCCGTGCGTTTTCCTCGACTTAATACGAACGCGGCCATGAACGCGGTCGCCGCATGGCCCGATGGAAATGATGAAGTAATAGGCCGCCGCATGCCGTAGGGAAGTGGGTCGGTATTTTCGTAATGCTCACTCGGCCGCGTGCGACCAAAAAACTGTTTGATCACTCCGTTGGTGAGTAGCGATTCGTAGCCCAGAGCTTTACCGAAGCGCAGAACGAAACCGATATCGCGTGTAGTGATGGCGCGGATAATTCCGAAAACATGCCAGACCAGGCCGTGGTCGGCCGCACTCGACAAGCCAAAAAAAATCCGGTCAAGCAGAGGTGACCGGTGAGGCTCAAGCCATTTATCGACTCGTTCATCGAACTCGGTTATTTGTTCTAATCGTTCGGACACAACCTAATAGTACCGGCTAAATCAAGATTTACTCGCGGGCGTTTCGGTAAGGCGAAGTTCTTCAGCACAGGCTGGGTCGCCGCCAAATTCAGGACAATACGCCTGATACGAACACCAATTACAGAGTTTGCTGGCGTTGGGGGGAAAGTTGTCGCTCGCACACGCTTTTTTAATTGCATCCCAGCGGGCGCCAGTTTTAGTTTCGATGCCCCGACTGGTTTGATCGGTACTTTCAGCGACTATGGCCACCTGGTTGCCGAGGTAGAGCAACTGTACTTTTTTAGGTCGTCGGCCCAACATTTCTTGGCAGAGCAGAGCGTAAGTATGAACCTGAGCGAGTGGCTCACCCTGAAATTTCGGTGACGGAGCCTTACCAGTTTTATAGTCGGTAACAATTAGCTCACCGTCGGCATCAAGTTCGAGTCGGTCGATAACTCCGCGCAAAGTGACGCCGTTTATGTCGGCTTGTAGTTTTAACTCCAAACCGATTGGGTTAATCGTGGTGGGGTTCTCCAACTTGAAGTAATTTTCCATCAGTACTTCGGCGTGCTTGTAGAGATCTTCCCGCTGTTGGTCGCTCAAGGAAAGTTTGGTGAAGTCGGGATGGTCGGCTAATTCGGTTCGAGCAGTGCTTAGATCGAGGATCGCATTGTCGAGGGTGCGGGTCTCGGCGGGGCGCAGCATGAGGTATTCCAATGCCTGATGCACCAAGGTGCCTTTTGACGATGCCGGTGAGGGCTCGCTGGGCAGGCGGTCGATGTACGAAAATTTAAATTGCAGTGGGCACTTAGAAAATGCCGCTATTGAGCTCGGAGAAAGCGAGGAGGGGAGTAGAGCCACAAAGTGAGAGTACTGCCGCGGTGGGACTTTCGCTCTATGTGACCGGCGCGAAATGGTGATGCGCCCTATGTGACCGGCGCGAAATGGTGATGCGCCCTATGTGACCGGCGCGAAATGGTGATGCGCTCTATGTGAGAGGATGAATAATGCTGATCGACGGAGGAATTCCGAGTGGAACTCCAGCCCAAATAGCCAAAAGCGCACAAAGTCTTGAACGCATGGGTTACACCGGCGGAATGACGGCCGAGACCAACCACGATCCTTTTCTTCCGTTGTTGATCGCCGCCGAGCACACTAAAACATTGCAGGTCGGTACCGCTATAGCAGTGGCTTTTGCTCGCAACCCCATGACCTTGGCCAACATCGCGTACGACCTTCAGGCGTACTCCGAAGGTCGTTTTCAACTCGGCTTGGGTAGCCAAATCAAGCCGCACATCGAAAAGCGTTTCTCTATGCCGTGGTCAAAACCGGCTGCGCGTATGCGTGAATTAGTTTTAGCCATTCGAGCAATCTGGGCTTGTTGGAACGGTGAAGGCCCACTTAAATTTTCCGGCGAGTTTTATCGCCACACGCTAATGACGCCATTTTTTGATCCCGGTCCGAATCCTTTTGGTAACCCCGAAATCTTATTAGCGGCAGTAGGTGCGCGCATGACCGAAGTAGCCGGAGAAGTAGCGGACGGAATTATTCTGCACGCCTTCACTACTGAGCGTTATGTCCGTGAAGTTACGCTACCGGCTCTCGAGCAAGGGTTTACGGCCGGTGGAAAATCTCGAGCCGACTTCGCGGTAACTGGACCATTGTTTGTAGTCACTGGCAATACTCCCGAAGAGTTCGCCGCGGC
>JBCKKA010000025.1:0-19537 GCA_038904515.1 Acidimicrobiia bacterium
AAACACCAAAGTTGTTTACCAAGGACTTACTGGTTCACAGGGCCGTTTTTACGGTCGGCTCAACCGTGAATACGGTACGAAAGTGGTGGCCGGCACTAACCCCAAGAAGGCGGGTACCGATGTTGACGGGGTTCCGGTTTTTGCTTCGGTCGCCGATGCAGTAACGGCAACTGGCGCCACTGCATCGTGCATATTCATTCCCGCCGCGGGCGTTAAATCGGCGGTGCTCGAAGCGGCCGAAGGTGGAGTGGAGTTCATTGTGGTGATTACTGAGGGAGTGCCGGCTCACGATGAAGCTTTGTTCTACAACATCTTGCTCCGTGATTTTCCTAATGTTCGCTTGCTTGGTCCTAACTGTCCAGGAATTATTAGTCCGGGAAAAACCAACATCGGTATCACTGCGGGTCAGATTGCCAAAGCTGGTGGTCCAGTAGGCATCGTTAGCCGTTCGGGCACGCTTACTTACCAAGCACTGTACGAATTAAAACTCCAAGATATCGGAGTGACTACCTGCGTAGGGATCGGTGGCGACCCCGTTCCCGGCACAAGTTTTATCGACTGCTTAGAGGCGTTTGCCGCCGATCCGGAAACTAAAGCAGTCATGATGATCGGCGAGATTGGCGGCACCGCCGAAGAAGAAGCAGCCGAGTACATCGCCGCGTCAATGACTAAGCCGGTGGTGGCCTACATTGCTGGCGTGACCGCGCGCCCCGGTAAAAAAATGGGACACGCGGGCGCGATTGTTTCGGGAGGTAAGGGAACTGCGGCCGCCAAGATGGAAGCCTTAAGCGCGGCCGGAGTTATCATCGGCAACAATCCAACTGAAGCCGGCGATCGCATGGTCGAAGTAGTAGCCGGTCTCTAGACGCCCGGTCTCTAGACGCCCGGTCTCTAGACGCCCGGTCTCTAGACGCCCAGTCTCTAGACGCGAGGAGACCCCCGCCCGCGGGCGAGGGTCTCTCGTAGTTAAAAGTTTTTATTAAGGATTAGGCCACCGGTGGCATTGACGATCCACTCGATTTCTCACCTTGCATGGTCAAGTAACCACCCACGGTAAGACCGATGCAAGCAATCAACCCAACCCAAAGGCCAATACCCCGAGTGGTCGATATTCCGTCGGGCAATCCGCTGATTCCGACCACCGTCTTGATGAGCACGAAAGCCAGCGCCACTGCGCCGATAACGAGTTGGCGCATGCCGTGAGTCATTCCCATTTCTGGCACTGCCACTCCCGCCGCTTTCAATACCACGCCGACGACCGCCAAAACTCCCAGGAGGACCGCCAGTAAGGGGAGATTGAAACTCCACGCGCTCGCCGAGCTGCTCCCGTAGGAGCCGAGACCACCGATAGTTATATCGACCCCCAGCCAACTAAAGAACGAGAAAATAAATAATACAATTCCGCTTACGCCGACGACTTTGTCGCCGGTAGTTAATTTACTGAGATCCATGTGAAGCCTCCATACTCGATGTCAAACTCTCGAATTTCGAGAACTTCTAATACCTCACCACGAAATAGGGTCTATGGCAAGGACTAACGATTTCCTGCGCTCCGTAAGGCTTCTAGAGGCGGCGCGAGATACTAAGTTCAGGAGATGAGCAGAATTGGTGTCCTCGCCTCCGGAAGCGGAACCATTCTTCAGGCTTTACTCGACGCCAATCTGCCGCTCGTGGTCATGGTGGCCGACCGACCGTGCGAGGCCATTGCTCGGGCCGAAAAATCTGGATTGCCGGTTGAGTTGGTGTCCCGCGCAACCTTTGGCCCCGATTTCGATCGTGAGGCCTATACCGAAAAAGTAGTGGCGGTACTAAAATGCCATCAGGTTGATCTGGTAGCCATGGCCGGGTTTATGACCATCTTGGCCCAACCCGCTCACGATGTTTTCGGTGGTCGCATCGTCAATACCCATCCGTCTTTGCTACCCGACTTTAAAGGTGCCCACGCTATTGCCGACGCGCTGGCGGCCGGAGTGTCCGAAACCGGCTGCACTGTGCACTACGCCAACTTGGCGGTTGATGACGGTCCGATTCTCGCCCAAGAGTCGGTCCCGGTGCGCGCGGGCGATACGGTAGAAACTCTGCACGAACGGATAAAAACGGTGGAGCGTCGGCTCTATCCTGAAGTACTGAAAGTACTCGTAGATGAATCGGACGGTTAATGACTAAGCGGGCGTTGTTGTCGGTATTCGATAAAGCGGGCATCGTCGAATTCGCGCGTGGCCTGCACGATCTTGGTTTCGAATTAGTGTCATCGGGCGGAACTGCCACCGCCATTGCCGAATCCGGCATTCCGGTAACTCCCGTCGCCGAAATTACCGGTGTACCGGAAATGCTTGATCATCGAGTAGTTACTTTGCACCCCAAAATTCATGGCGGCATTCTTGCTGATCGCGGTAAAGAAACTCATGTTATCGATATGCAAGAACATGGCATTGAGGCGTTCGATCTTGTAGTTTCAAATCTTTATCCGTTTCGTGAACGCCCCGATATCGAAACTATCGACATCGGCGGCCCGGCCATGATGCGAGCGGCCGCAAAAAACTATGCGTGGGTCGGAGTCGTTACCAATCCCGCTCAGTACGAGCCGGTGCTAGTCGAGTTGCGGGCTAATGCGGGCACGCTAAGTGACACCACCCGCCGCCAACTTGCGCTCGATGCGTTTGCGGCCACCGCCGCGTTTGATGCGGCCATCGTGGCGTGGCTAGGCGAAGGCGATTTGCCGCCCTACATTGTGTTGCCGTTAGTGCGCACCGACGAAGTGTTGCGCTACGGCGAAAACCCTCACCAAAACGCGGCCCGTTATCGACTAGTCGGCACCGAAAGTTTTTGGGACAACACCAAACAACACCAGGGCTTGGCACTTAGTTATCTCAATTATTACGACGCCGACGCGGCGTGGCAGTTGGTCTACGACTTTGCCGCTTTTGGTGACGATCGACCGGCCTGCGCCATTATCAAACACGCCAATCCGTGCGGAGTTGCTATCGCTGGCGATCTCGCTACCGCGTACGCGCGAGCGCTAGCCGGCGACGAACGGTCGGCGTTCGGTGGAGTGGTCGCGTTGAATCGTCCGGTAGATAGTTCGACGGCTGCGTTGATGGTGGCCGGACCGCAAGCCGATGTAGTTATTGCGCCTAGTTGGGAACTCGGCACCCTCGAAGCGCTTACGGCTAAGCGTAAGAACACGCGTTTGCTAGAGGCACCGGTGCCGAGTGCACCCGGACTTCACTACCGACCCATTTCGGGCGGGATGCTGGTGCAAGATGCTCACCACTTTGCGTCATCGCGCGCGGAATGGAAAGTGGTAACTGATCGTCAACCTACCGAAGCCGAATGGCTCGACGCGCAAATGGCGTGGCGCATTTGTGGCCATGTAACTTCTAACGCCATCGTTTTAGTCAAAGACGCACAAGCAGTCGGCATCGGTGCCGGCCAACAGAATCGGGTGGAATCGGGTGAAATCGCGGCCAAGAAAGCCGATGGTCGCGCGGTGGGCGGTGCGTGTGCCAGTGATGCTTTTTATCCGTTTCTCGACGGGATTGATGCCGCGGCTAGTGCCGGAGTCGCGGTAATTGTGCAACCGGGCGGGGCAATGCGCGACGAAGATACGATCGCTCGCGCTAACGAATTAAACCTAGCCATGGTGTTCACCGGCGAGCGCCATTTTTTGCATTGAAATGTTTAATCAAGGAGAAGTGACTCCTCAATGACGGCCCAACTGCTTGATGGGACTGCACTGCTCGAAGCAACCAAAGCCCAACTCAAAATCCGGACGGCCGCGTTAGCCAAGCGAGGGATAACTCCTGGTCTAGGAACAATTTTGGTGGGCGATGACCCTAACTCGCACGCTTATGTGCGAGGCAAACGCGCCGCGTGCGAAGAAATTGGTATGACCTCGCATCACACTGAGCTGCCTGCCACCACCAACACCGAAGAGCTGCACGCCACTATTGCTACTTACAATTCCGATCCAATGGTTGACGCCTTCATAGTCCAGTTGCCGCTGCCTCCCCATCTCAATGAAGAAGCGGCGCTACTAGCAATCGATCCGAACAAAGATGCCGACGGTTTGCATCCCGTCAACCTCGGTCGCTTAGTGATGGGCGTACCCGCGCCGCGTCCGTGCACTCCACTCGGTATTCAAACTTTGTTGGCCACTAACGGAGTAGAAATCTCGGGCCGCCATGTTGTGATTGTGGGTCGGGGTCTAACTATTGGCCGACCGTTGGCGTTATTGCTCGCGCTTAAAGAACCCCACGCTAACGCCGCGGTAACCGTGGTTCATACTGGCGTTGACGATCTCGCGTCCTTCACTCGCACCGCCGATATTTTGATCGCGGCCGCTGGGCGCGCGTCAATCATTACCCCCGACATGGTGAAACCGGGTGCCGCGGTAGTGAGTGCGGGAATCACTATGGACGGCCGGAAACTCGTGCCCGATGTTGATGAAGCGGTAAGCGAAGTTGCGAGCTGGATTACACCGCGACTAGGTGGCGTAGGTCCGACCACTATCGCCATGTTGTTAGCCAATGCGGTCAGTGCCGCGGAAGGAAAATTGGGTCGTGACTGAAAGTTTTGCTATTGCTGCCGATTCAGATATTTGCCCGCAGTGTGGTTCGGTGGTTTCGCTCAGCGTCGAACGGTGCGGGGTCTGCGGCTTCACCATGGCGGGTCAATCGGGTCGGTCGGGACCGTTTTCTCGTACCACCCTGTTGTTCACGCTGATCGGATTCGCCGCGGTTTATCTAGGTACGCTGGCAGTAGTCGCGATAACTCGCTAGACAATCAATAGTCAATTAATAGTCAATTAATAGTCAATTAATAGTTAGGGGAGAAATAAATGGCAACGAAGATAACGCGGGTCGACGGAGTGCTCAATGTTCCCGAAGACCCGATTATTCCTTTCATCGAAGGTGATGGAACGGGAGTCGATATCTGGCCAGCATCCCAATTAGTTTTCGACGCGGCGGCGGCTAAATACGGAAAAAAGATTGAGTGGCAGGAAGTTTTAGCGGGCGAAAAAGCATTTAACGCTACCGGCGAATGGCTACCTGATGCCACCGTTGCTTCATTCCGAGAACACCTAATCGGAATCAAGGGTCCGCTGACTACGCCGATTGGTGGTGGTATTCGCAGCCTCAATGTGGCTTTACGGCAAATAATGGATCTTTATGTTTGTTTGCGTCCAGTGCGCTGGTTCACGGGAGTGCCGTCACCGGTTAAACATCCCGAAAAAGTCGACATGGTCATCTTCCGTGAAAATACCGAAGACATTTATGCCGGACTCGAACTAGAAGAAGGTACTCCTGAGGCTAAGAAATTAATTGGAATGCTAAAAGAATCATTTAATTGGGTGATTAAGCCGGATTCCGGAATAGGCATTAAGCCGGTCTCCGAGAGTGGATCTAAGCGACTAATCCGGGCGGCAATTGAGTACGCAGTGCAGCGCGACCGCAAGAGCGTGACTCTAGTGCACAAAGGTAACATCATGAAATTCACCGAAGGCGCCTTTCGTAATTGGGGTTACGAATTAGTACGCGACGAGTTCTCCGACGTCGCGGTTGGTTGGGACGACTGCGACGGCGACCCCGGCGACAAGATTTTGGTAAAAGATGCGATTGCCGACATCACTTTGCAGCAAGTTCTCACTCGACCAGATGAGTTCGATGTCATCGCTACGCTAAATCTCAACGGCGACTATTTATCCGATGCGTTGGCGGCGCAAGTAGGCGGCATCGGTATCGCGCCGGGAGGAAATATCAACTACGTAACCGGTCACGGTATTTTTGAAGCAACGCACGGAACCGCACCTAAGTACGCCGGTCAAGACAAAGTGAACCCCGGCTCGGTCATCCTCTCCGGGGTAATGATGTTTGAGCATCTTGGTTGGCAAGATGTTGCCGACAACATCGTGCGAGCTCTTGAGGCCACCATTGCCGACAAAATCGTTACCTACGACTTCGCTCGACTCATGGATGAAGCGAAAGAAGTTAAGACTTCACAGTTCGCGGAAGCGATCGTTGAGCGTCTCTAAGTACTAGTTCGGACGGTCGGGGATAGCGCAGTGGTCTTAGCCGAGTTAAACATCCGGCATACTCGCCACCACATGCCCACGCGCCGAGTGGCGTTGGGCGATACGTTTTTACCAACGAGTGGTTCCGCTCACGGGGCCGCGTTGTTGGCGGCGGTGGTCTCCGAGTTTGCCGTCGAACTCGACGACGAGCGTAGAGAACTTCTGCCCCGCTTGCTGCGTGACGCCCGTTCGGGTCTAAGTGTTCCCCGCATTGCTTTGCGCTATCGGATTCAAACCGACACTCATGGTCTCGACCGGTCGCGTCACCGCATAATTGGTTCGACAGTTGATTCTCCACTGGGAGTAGGGGTTCCGGGCATCGTGCTCGAACTCGACTTACACGGTCGAGCCGTTCCGCAGGTGATCGGTGCAGTTCTGGCCGCGTCGAGTTTGCCGCCCACCGCCCGAGCAATCGCCCTCGATGCCATCGAAACGGCTGGGAAAAATCCTGGCCATTCCGCGGATTTTATAGTGCGGCGGCTGCTTGAAGGCGCCCTCGATTTGCGTGAGTTTGTGGCCGCGGGAGTAGGCGCGCCGGATAGTTGGGCGGGCGTTCCCGCTGATCGCCGGTGGGCGATGGAAGTACTCGGACTCAATCCGGAGATCCCGCTTACTCGCCGTGATGTGCAGTTTCGTTTCCGTCGTCTCGTTCGTATTGCGCATCCCGATCACGGCGCCGGTGCGGGTGGGGCGGCCGAGCGGCTAGCCGAATTGAGTGACGCTCGCAGTTTGTTGCTTGTTGTTTGCGATCTATTGACTCTCGATGATCTCACCGCCGAGTCGGCGACCACTGCTTTTACCGATTAGCGTCTTGACGCACGCCCACTGGCTCGCCGACACTAAACCCGTCGGGACGCGTTAAATAAGAAATCTATTTATTCGACTGATTGATTTAGGAGAGTATTCATGGCTAAGTCTCCCGTTCACGTAACCATCACCGGCGCGGCTGGGCAAATAGGTTACGCACTAGTACACAATGTGGCGGCGGGTCATCTGTTGGGCCCCGACCAGCCGGTGATTTTACGCTTGCTCGAAATTGAGCCGGCGATGGATTCGCTGGAAGGGGTGGTCATGGAACTTGAAGACGGCGCCCACCCTTTACTCGTGGGAATTGAACCCACCAGCAGCCTCGACCACGCGTTTAGTGGCGCGTCGTGGTGTTTGCTGGTGGGGTCAATACCGCGTAAAGCCGGCATGGAACGCGGCGATCTGCTTTCGGTTAACGGAGGAATTTTCAAACCCCAGGGTCAAGCTATTAATAAAAACGCGGCCGACGATGTACGAGTGGTAGTTGTGGGCAACCCGTGCAATACCAACTGCCTGATCGCGCGTTCTAACGCGCCCGATATTCCGGCTGACCGTTGGTTCGCGATGACTCGACTCGATGAAAATCGGGCCAAAACTCAACTGGCCAAAAAAGCTGGAGTACCAGTGCGGTCAGTCACCAACTTGGCCATTTGGGGCAATCATTCCGCTACTCAATATCCCGACTTTGCCAACGCCAAGATCGACGGCACGCTGGCTCCGGAAGTAATAACCGATACCGCTTGGCTCGAAGGTGCATTTTTGGAAACAGTGCAGAAGCGAGGTGCGGCCGTCATCGAAAAACGAGGGGCTTCGTCCGCCGCATCGGCCGCCCGAGCAGCAATTGATTCAGTAAATAGCATTTGGTCACCCACTCCTAAAGGCGATTGGCATTCACTCGCGGTTGCCAGCAACGGCGAGTACGGAGTGCCCGAAGGGCTCCAATTCGGCTATCCGGTGCGTAGCAACGGCGACACTTGGGAAGTAGTTGAGGGAATAGAGCACAACGCGTTCGCGCAAGAAAAACTGCGAATTACGACCGAAGAACTGGTTGATGAGCGCAACGAAATAAAAAGCCTCCATCTTATCTAACTGGCTTATCTAACTGGCTTATCTAGCTGGCTTATCTAGCTGGCTTATCTAGCCGGTATCCCTATCTTTAGGGTTACGGTGCGCAAATATTGTTTATGGCCAACTCCCCCGATAGAGAAACTTCGCGTCACGACATTGATCGCTTGGTGGCCTTTAGCGACGGAGTGTTTGCTATTGCGATCACGCTGCTGGTACTGAGCATCCAAGTTCCCAACCTTGCGCAGGGGTCCAATCTCAACCAGCAACTTTGGCAGGCCATTCAGGATCAAAATCAAGAAATCTTTGCTTATTTTTTAAGTTTTGTGGTTATTGGTCGCTACTGGCTAATCCATCATCGAGTGTTTCGATTAGTGGTTTCGGCCGACTCAACTTTATTTTCTCTTAACCTTTTGCTACTTTCGCTGATTGCGTTTATGCCTTACGCCACCGAAGTCTACGGTCGGTATTCCGGTACGACCGCCGCGGTGACGCTTTACTCTTTAACTGTCGGCTTAACCGGGGTAGTGCAAGCCATCCTATTGGAGCACTTAGACCGCAAAAAACTGTTGAGTCCGAAAGTGCGTCCTGATCTCTTATCTACCGCTCGACCACGAGCGATATTTATCCCCATTGTGTTTTTATCAGCCATACCGTTATCTTTTTTTACCGACGCAGCATGGCTAATTTGGGTTATCGGACTCATCGTTGGACAGTTCTTGTTTGTTAATCCGTTCGCTTCGTTTTCTGATCCTTATTCGGATACGCCGCCGGTAAAGCGCAAAATCGTAATTAGGCGAGCAGTCGGCGCTAAGAAAAAATCCACTCCACCCAAAATAAAAAAATAATTACCAAGCGTTGCTCTATCGAGTAATCGTAACTTGGTCAAGAGTTTCTCCAGTGCGAGCAACTGTGGTGAGTCGCAAATTCGATCCGGCAATCTCTACTCCTAAAAAGTGATGACGAGCTGCGGTGGCTTGCGACGGAGGGGTACCGGTGCAACTGGGGTTACGGGCGTACAGCGCGTTACCACCACCGCCAGTTACGACATAAGTAACATCTGATGAAGAACGAAACCGCTCGTAGTAGTGATCGTGACCGTTAATTACGAGGGCGACACGGTGCGCTTCTAAAATCGGCACCCAGAGACTACCGATGAGCGCAGTGGAGCCGTGCGTAGCGCACGAGTAGGCCGGCTGGTGGAATATCACAATGCGCAGCGCGGGGCCGGGGGCCGATAACTGGGTTTCGAGCCAAGTGGCTTGCGCGGCATCGGGGCGGTTGGCATCAAGGAATAACAGTTGAGCACCGGTGATGGTTTTGGCGTAGGGCATCGCGGGCAAACTGAGGTAAGCCAATTGTTCCGCGCCGTGGCCGGCCTGTACATCATGATTTCCGAGAGCAACCCACAGTGGGCGGTCCGCACTACGAATAGCGGCGTACGGAGTCGCGATAGTGGCGGCGAAGCGACTGGGATTGCCGTCGGGGTAAACATTGTCACCAGCTTCAACGAGAGCGTCGGCTCGGTGACCGGAGTTAATCCAAGCGGCCATTTTGTCGGCTACTTGTTGTTGTACTGCTTCGCCGGTGCCCCCATCGCCAAAAGCCACGAACCCTGCGGTGGTACCGGCAAGGGGAGCCGGAAAACTCGGTGTGACGGGCGCCGCAGGAACGGTGGGAGTAGTGGGAGTCGCGACGGGCAGAGTTTGACAAGCAGTAGAGAGGGTTATAATCGCGGCCAGTATTAGTCGAGTCGAACCGGCGTGAAGAATCTTTTTAATAGTCACAAGAGGCGTATCGCCCCGTTAGCGGGAGTGTTTCAGCCGATCACAGCGTTATCGCTTACGCGAGTATTTAACCAATCGACAACAATCTTTAAAAACTGTTCGGGTGCTTCTAGCTGTGGCGCGTGACCAATTTCAGTAAGGATTTCTAGGTCGATTCCGGAGTGACGAGTTGTGGCCTCATGAGCAAGTTTTACATCGACTAAACGATCGCGGTCGCCATGAATTAATAGCGTTGGTCGGGCCGCGGATGCGACACCAAGATCGTTATCGGTTTCTTGATTAAGAGTTTGTAGTAACGATCCGGCGGCATCAACATACGCGGCCGATGCTTCGGGGTAAGCAAAACGCTCGGCCGCCAAGTTGATTAGCCGAGTGCGCAAGTCGGGATCAATTCGAGTTTGGTCGTGCAAACTCCAAGACAAACTTAAGTCGACCAGTCGCTCCGGACCTAAAATTCGAGCACGAGTAGAAATCGTGAAGCGCCCGATAGGCGGAACTAGCACTGGCGCAAAGCGAACACCTCGTTTCCAATCCTTCGCGCCCAATCGCGGCCACGGCAGCGCCGGATCGACCAGCACCAAGGCTTCTACTAAGTCGGGACGGCGCGCGGTAACTCCCGCGCTAATGACTCCGCCCATGGAGTTGCCCATGACGACTGCCGGTCCCATTTCTTCCAGTACTTTGATCACAAAATTTTGGTTTGCCGCTACGGTGGCGCGACGGTCGGGCGCACGCGTGCGACCGAAACCGATTAGATCAACCGCGGTTACCTCCCGATCGAGGGCGTCAGCGAGGGACTGGCCCACTGGTTGCCACGAAAGCGTATTAGCGCCCAAGCCGTGTATCAGCAGCACGGGTTGCGCGGCCGTCGCCGGGCTGCGAGTGGGTCGCCAAGTTACGGCGTGAGTACGAATCGAATCAATGGTTCGGTAATGGCTTACCCCCGTCGGACTCGGGGAAGATTGTTCATTGAGGTCAGATTTCACTTTTTTAGAATACGTCATAAATAAGGCATGATGGTAGCGATGTTTTCGGGCTTAGTAGTTGGTATCTATGTGGCTTCCAAAGCGGGCGCGCCGATGGAGCCGCTCGCTGAGGTTGACGCGTGGGCGGGTCGCGGATTAGCCGGAGACCGCTACGCAACCGCCGCGGGTAAATTTTCTGGCTCTCGCGTTGAAGATCAGTTGCGGGCAGTTACATTGATTGAGCAAGAAGCAATATCGTCAGTCACTACTCAGTACGGAATTGAACTAAGCGCGGACCTCACTCGGCGCAATATCGTCGTCAGTGGTGTTCCACTCAACCATCTAGTTGGTAGTGAATTTATGGTGGGCAATGTGCGCATGCGAGGATTTGATTTAGCCGAACCGTGTACTTATTTAGAGGGAATATCCGGAGTAAATGTTAGGGCCGCGCTTTTGCACCGAGGGGGTTTGCGAGCCGAAGTACTTACCGATGGTCATATTTCTGTATCCGACCCCGTGACTTCGGTTTAACCTGTGGCCCTTGATCCCAAATCGCTTAGTACTGAAGAGCAAAGATTTTTAACTGAACGACATATTGCCACCCTCACTACTTTGCGTCCCGACGGAAGTCCGCATGTATGTGCGATCGCCTTTACCTGGAACAACGACGACGGAACGGTGCTGATTATCACTGGTGCCGACAGCACCAAAGTTCGCAACATTGAGTCCCACGGTGATTCGGCGCGTGCGGTGGTAGCTCAAGTAGACGGGCCCCGTTGGTTGGCTCTTGAGGGCCCAGTTCAGATTGTTCGTGATGCCGCGCAGGTGGCCGATGCGGTACGCCGTTACGCCGAGCGGTATCGCGAACCATCGGTCAATCCGAAACGAGTGGCGATTACCATCAAAGTCGACCGTATTCTCGGACAGGTATAGTCCGTTACCTATGGCTGACAAATTTTCCACCGCCGATGCGGTACACGATCTGATTACTACGCTAAGTCGACTCGAAGATCGGTTCCGCAACAGCCCGCATGATCTCGACGAACAACAGATTCTTGAGGGCTACAAATGGATGTTTTCTATTTTGCAAGTTGCGCTCGACACTCAAGTTTGGGCCGATCCCGCTAACCCGCGTTTCGTCGACATTGTCGGCCCCTACAAAAAGTGGGGCGGCGATAACTCCGATGCGTTTTATCAGTTCGCACCAATCGATCCTGATGTCATCTATCGGATTAGTGGTTGTGCCGGCGATGCGGTTTATCTTTCGTTAACGGTTTATGGTGGCCCCCGTGATGGTCACTACTCCGAGCGGATTGTGGGCACACTCAATAACCGCGATCATTTTGACATTGCGCCCGACGGCACCTTCTCGGCGATCCTTGGTCGCACCCGTCCCGATGGTTACGCCGGCGCGTTTCTTGAGTTAGCCGACGATGCGGTGGCGGCGATAACTCGTGACTATTTAGAACATCCCGAAACCGGAGTTCGGTGTTCGTGGACTATTGAAGCGGTAGATCCACCCACTACTTATCGCGAAGATGACGCCGATCTTGCTCGCCGATTTCGTACCGCCATCACTTGGCTCGAAGACCAAGCGCAGATGATTCCCCTCGGTTTAGGCGAAGCCAACCATATCGACGATCCTTATCCCGTAGCGCAAATCACTTTTGGCTGGGCGGCGGGCGATGCTGCTTACGCGATGGGGAGTTTTGATCTCGCCGACGATCAAGCGCTAGTTATTCGCGGCCGGTCGCCCGAATGTGCGTTCTGGAACTGTTGTTTGTGGAATCAATTTATGCACACCTATAACTACGACTACGAGCGCGTCACAATCAATGGCGCCCAGACTATTTACGAAGATGACGGTTCTTGGACTCTGGTGGTGGCCGCGCGCGATCCCGGTCACCCTAACTGGCTTTCCACTGCGGGGCATCCGCGCGGCCGCATTTGGTTCCGATGGTTCTATCCCGCCGCTACTCCCGAAGTTGTTACGGCGGAAGTGGTTGCTATCTCAGCGGTTCCTACCGCGCCCAGTACCACAACCTCGTAAACCGTTTCATCTCCCCGCCGTTATTTTTTCGACCGCCCCGCATCAATTATTGCGGTGTTGTGAATGATCGATCTTTTGATTATGGCTTTGCTGGGTCTGGTCGCCGGCGGGCTAGCGAACTTAGTTATCTCGCAGTTTTGCAATATTTCTTGGTCAATTCGCGTTACGACATGCTTGTTATCAAGTGCACTTTGGGTGCTGGTTGCAGTTCGGTTTACGCCACCAGCAGTAAATCTTGCCTACGGACTATTGGTTAGTGCACTGATAACGCAGTCGGTAATTGATGCTCGTACGAATCGCTTACCTCGCCAAATCAGTTATGCCGCACTTGCTCTAGGCACACCGTTGTTAATTGGTTCGGCTTGGCTTTCGGGGCCGCGTATCGCAGTCTTTACCGGTGTTCTGGGCGCAGTTTTAGTTTGGAGTTTTTTTGCGGTTTTGCGGAAACTTAATCCCCCCGCGCTCGGTGCGGGTGATGTGCACTTTGTGCCGTTATTGGGTGCTTATCTTGGCTGGTTGGGTCTTGACGCGCTAGTGGTGGGGTTTGTGTCGGCGCTTTTTCTCGCCGGTGGGGTAGCGGTTATTCAACTAGCCAATTCCGTGGTTAAGCATCGCAACGTTCGGGCCGATGTAATCCCTCTTGGTCCGTATCTTGCCTTCGGATGCTTGATCACAGTTTTGATTTACGCGCGGTAAGGGTTTAGTTTTCGAGCGGTACGCCGAAGTGGTCGGTATAAGGAGTAAACCGCCGGCGAAGTTCATTGGCGTCAAGACCAAAGTCGCCCGCAAGATCGTAAATTACTCCACCGTGTACTCCACGAGGGTGGTCAACCATGAACGCTTCCATCGGCGCGCGCGAGGTAGACGGGAACGGTTGTCCGGCAATTTCGTAAATGCGGGTCACCATGGCGAGATCGCCGGCCATAAACTCGTTAAAGTCGACATCAATAGTGCGCTCGGGCGGGAGCAGGTGATGATCCCGCACACCGGCGTTAAGCATTGTTTCTACTCGGTCGGCCCAGTACGCACCAATGCGTTGGGGATTAACTTCGGCCGTACTAAACCGAGCAGTATAAGAAATCATGGTCGCAGTTGAGGTAATGACTGCCACCGGATCGCGGTGAGTAAATACAAAGGTGGCATCCGGAAAAGTTTTTAGGAGTATCGGTATTTGTTCAACGTGTTGGGGCGACTTCAGCACCCACCGAGTGCCACCCCGCAGGTGCTGACAACAAGCCAGAACCCGGCCTAGGTATTTGTAGGCCGGAGTTTGGTCGTTAGCGAGATACCAGTCGCGCCACGACGGAATCAGCGAAAGAGTTTCGAACAGCTGGGTTGATCCACCAATGGCTAGCAGTTGGATTTCCTCGTGGACATGGTTGACCGTCATGTCGTGCATGCGCTTGAAGTACGGCATGGCGGTGTTGATCATGTCGAGCCCCATAGCGCAGCGTTCTCGCCGTCCCGCGGCAGGGTCAGCACTCGTCATCTCGGCCGCATTCGGTACCGGCTCCAAACTTTCCCAGTAGGGAAGCGATCGGAGTTCGGGATCTTGGGCGAGCAAATTATGGAGATGAGTAGTGCCGGTTCGAGGTTGGCCAATAATAATTATTGGCGCAACAATTTGTTCGTCGAGCACTTCAGGATGCTGCTTGATGTAATTTTCAACTCGTAACCGATTACGCAGGTGACCCACCATTTGAGTATGCGAACTCACCCGCCCCCACGCGGAAAGACCAGCTTCGTTTTCGTAGGCCGACAGCACTACTGATAAAGGTTCGCGAAACCAGTCATCGCCAAAATCGTCAAGCCCAGTTTCGCTCATTGCCGCGGCCAAAATATCGTCGGATTTAAACGACAATTCGGCCGCAATGGGCTCGACCATTGCCATAATTTCGAGGGTGGCGTCAGGAAACTCTGGGTGCGCGAGATCGGTAATCCGAACGGATGCGGGGCGTGACGACATTAAAACTCCAATCCCGATAGTGCCGGTATCCAGCCCTCCGAACGCTTTACCGCGTTACGCCAACGGTCGCGGTCGGTAGGTGGTCCGGGTTCGATTATTCGTTCGGGTCGCCAAGTGGCAGCAATTTCGGCATCGTCGGCCCAGATCCCGACCGCCATTCCCGCGCTGAACGCGGCACCCAGAGTGGTGGCCTCGCGCACCGGTGAAATCTCGACTCGGCGTTGGGTCGCCGCGGCGAGCGCCGCGACAAAAATGGGGTTGGCACTCATGCCCCCGTCAATGCGCAAATTGCCAATATCCAGACCGGCGTCGGCCTCGGCCGCGTCGACCAAATCGGCGCCCCGTTGGGCAATTCCTTCCAGCACCGCGCGCACGATGTGGGCTTTAGTAGTACCGCGCGTCATTCCTATTAGCGCTCCGCGCGCGCCGTAATCCCAGTACGGAGTACCGAGCCCAAGCAGTGCGGGGACGAACCAAACATCACCCGTATCCGGACACGCAGCCGCGATAGCGGCCGACTCTGCCGCGTCGGCGATAAGTCCCATATCGTCGCGTAACCACTCAACGCACGAACCCGCAGTGAGCATTATTGCTTCTAGTCCGACGAGATCGTTACCGTTTTGGCGTCGAGTGACAATAGGGAAGGTTCCGTGAGGATAACGGCTTTCAGTTGTCGTCGACGCGTTGTGGTCGAGCACGAGATCAAGCATTCCGCCGGTACCAAAAGTTATTTTGGCGTCACCAGGATTTACGCAGCCCTGACCAAGTAGAGATGCCTGTTGGTCGCCCATTATTCCTGCCAGTACCGGTGCACCGGGCAGTGCGGTAGCTGGTCCCAGTAGGCCCGAAGAATCCACCACCGTGGGCAGCGCCGATTCAGGAATCCGCAGAGTATTTAATATATTGGCGTCCCAGCTTTTATTATCCAGTGTTCGTAAACCGGTAACCGCGGCATTGGTCCCGTCGGTTATGTGTTGGCTACCGTCGGTAAGGGCACGACTAATCCAGGTGTCTACTGTGCCCACGCACAAATCTCGATTGCGTTCGGGATCGACGGCATCGAGCAGCGCTTCGAGTTTGGTGGCAGTTTGGTTTGGGGCTAAAGCGATTCCGGTAGGTCTTAACTCCAAACATCGCCCCACCGTGCGAAGATCCTGCCAGCCAATTCCGGGAGCCGCGGGCACTCCCGTTTCTCGATCCCAGACCACGGCCGACGCCCGTTGGTTGGCGATACCCACTGCGACTACTGCGTGGGCTTCAAGTGCGGCGCGGGCGAGTTCGAGCGCGGTAGCGGCCATGGCGGCGGCATCAAACTCGACCATTCCGGGTGCGGGAGTTTGTGGCAATAGATCCTGCTTGCGTTCGTCGATTACGCGTGCGTCGGGACCGACTACGGCTACTCGTACCGATGATGTTCCGATATCGATAACCAGAATTTTCTTGGCGGTTACGGCCATGTCGGAATATTCCCAAAATCACTTACGATCCCAAGTTTTCCGGGGTTAAGTATTCCGTTGGGGTCAAGGGCAATTTTTATTTGCGTCAACACATCAAGTCCAGATCCGAGAGCGGTGCGCATGAAGCGAGCGCGGTTTAGTCCGATGCCGTGGTGGTGGCTGAGGGAACCGCCCGCGTCGAGTACCGCTTGGGTGCCGGCGTCCCACGCGTCACGGTAGTACTGCTCTTTATTCTCAGGTTTACCGGCAAAGGTGAAATATAAGCAGGCGCCATCAGAGTAAGCGTGAGATTGGTGGGCTGAAACCTGCGCGGTTCCGGGTACGGCGGCAATGGCGGTTAACGCGTTTTCGTAAATGGTGTCGAGTTCGCTCCAGCGAGCTGAAATTTCCATAGTGTCAACTACGTAATCAATCGAAATTAATGCTTCGAGCGAACTTACATCGTTGCGGTGAGCCAGCCAATGTTCTAGCAACTCGTCGCCATTAAGAGTTTTGGCACCGGCACATTCTTCGATCACTATCGCCATACTTGCGTCGATAATTTTCGGATCACCTTCGTCCATAATCAACAAGGGGTGCAAGTCGGGTCCAGTGGAAAAATGTCGGTCACCTTCAATTGCATCGTAAAGCCGGAGCACCGCGGGAGTGGCGCCGCGCTGAATGATGCGACGGCAGACATCTAGGCCGGCGCTAAACGACGGAAAGGCAAAAGCGGCTCGGCGTTCACTCACTGGCGCGGGATGAATACGCAAACGCGCTCCAGTGATTACTCCCAGCGTTCCCTCGCTGCCAACAAATAGTTGAGTGAGTTCGGGCCCCATGGCGGCCCGCGGCGCACCTCCCGTACTGATAGTACGACCGTCCGCTAACACCACATCGAGTCCGATAACCATGTCTTCAATTTTTCCGTAGCGGGTAGAAAACTGACCTGCGCTTCGACACGCTAACCAACCACCAACAGTAGAAAGATCAATTGATTGAGGCCAATGACCCAAAGTGCAGTGGTATTTTTCTCGCAATTCTTCTTCGAGCAAGTTTCCGAAAGTCCCCGCCGCGACATCAACAATCATTGAATCGCGGTCAACCGAGCGAATACCGCTAAGCCCAGTTAGATCGAGGACCACACCGCCGTAAATAGGAACGCTGGCTCCCGCTACTCCGCTGCGCCCAGCCGCGGCGGTTACCGGAATTTTGGCGTCGTTGCAGAGTACGAGTACGGCGGCAACTTGTTCATGAGTATTAGGGCGAACGATGACGCCCGCCCGCACCGCGACTTCATTATTTTTAGCCCACATCATCGCTAACGGCCACCAGTCACGACTGGCTTCGGCGATCATTTGCGGGTCGGTATTAATTTCGGCTCCGGTTGCTTGCAATGATGCGAGCAGCTCTGCACTCGGGATTATGCGCTCGGTGGCGAAGTGATCGCGCACCGAATCGGATGCCGCGCCAAACGCTATCGGTGGGGTGGGGCCACCAGAGACAGTTTCGGGCATTGGTTTTTAGTTAGGCCGTTAGCAAATCAAGGGGGGTTTCCGGCAGATTGGCCGCGTTGCGCTCGGCGGTAATTGAATTCCGGTAAGCCGCTACGCGCTTAGTGATTTCGTCCGCCGACCATCCGAGTTCGGGTCCAATCAGATTGGCTACATCGCCGGCCGCGGCGGCAGTGGCATCACGGGCTAGCAATCTCGCCCGGGTGCGGCGGTCAAGAACATCATCCAAATCACGAGCCATTTCGTAGCGCACCGCGAATATTGCTTCGGCCCGTAAGTAGGGGAGGCCGGGTACTAATGGTTCGGCCAAAGTGGGATCACCGGCAATCAGATTTTTAACGACTCCGGCTTCGCTGCCGTAGCGGCCGGTTAGATGCAGATCGGGATGAGTGCTTCCATCGTGGCTGCTCATGCTGGGCTTAAATCCTTCGGCCCCTACCAGCGGCAAGTTTTTAGTTTGGCATTTCTTTCTGCTCCCTAGTTTTCGTCCCGCGGCATCAATGGTGCCCGCGGCCATGCGGCGGTAAGTAGTTAATTTTCCTCCCACAACGGTTATTACGCCGCGAGTTGAAACTCGAATGCCGTGGCGACGCGATAAGTCGGCGGTGCGTTCGCTGTCGGCACTACGAAGTAGCGGCCGGAGACCCGCCCAGGTTCCGATCACATCGGCAGGAGTGATTGGTTCTTCTATCGCGGCGTTAATCGCGTTAAGTAGATACTCGACATCTTCACTACTGCACTGAGGTTCTTCAACTCCACCCGCGTGGTCGGTATCAGTAGTTCCTATATAAGTGGTGTTGCCCCACGGAACTACAAAAATCGACCGGCGGTCTTTAGCCACCGGAACCACAATGGCGATGTCGTTGCGAATTTTGCTCCACGGTACGGTGATGTGGATGCCTTTAGCGGGTCGGATTGAGTTGGGGTCGGCGTGTTCATCAAGCGCGCGAATTTCATCGGTCCACACTCCCGTGGCGTTTACGACTACCGCCGCTCGCACATCAATAGTTTTGCCGTCGGCCTCAACTTGGGCGCCGCGTACGGGACCATTTTCGTCTCCCAGCAGTCCAACTACTTTTGCTCCGTTGGCAATCACCGCGCCCCGTTGCGTCGCCGTGCGGGCGATAGCGAGAGTCAGACGGGCGTCGTCGGCCTCGGCGTCGTAATAGATATAGCCACTGGCCACATTCTTTTTTCGCAGAGTGGGCATGTGGGCAATAGCAGCACCTTTTCCGATCCGTTTATGGGCTTTACGAATTCGCAAACCACCGGTGAGGTCGTACATCCACATCGCGACACCGAGCGCACGCGCGATCTTGCGGTTGACAAGGCCGTCCTTACTAAGAATAGGAATAAGAAACGGAAGTACATGCACCAAATGCGGCGCATTACGCAACGCAATCTGACGCTCAAGTAGCGATTCGTAGACCAATCTAAACTCACGCTGCTGAAGGTAACGGATACCACCGTGAACCAACTTTGAAGATTTAGAAGATGTGCCGGAGGCGAAGTCGTCGCGTTCGACTAACGCAGTGCGCAAACCCCGACTCGCGGCATCAAGAGCACAGCCAGCCCCAGTAATGCCACCCCCGATTACCAAAACATCAAACTCTTCCGCTCCGAGTCGCTCAAGGGCAGCGGCGCGATCAAAACTCGGCGGATTCATATTTCCTGGTTCATATTTCCTGGTTCATATTTCCTGGTTCATATTTTTAGGCTACCGACGCATGCTCATAGCATCTGCTTCGTTGAGGGTGTTAGACGACTTGGCCGGGGGAGCCATCTGCGGTAACGACAGGGAATTCAGCGTGAGCCCACGCCAGCATTCCCCCTGCGCAGTTGATGGCAGTCATCCCTGTCCCGATCAATGCTTC
>JBCKKA010000026.1:0-18979 GCA_038904515.1 Acidimicrobiia bacterium
TAATTGTGAGAAAGTAAGATTATGCCGGCTGACGCGTGGTTTACTCTTTTAGTCGTTGTCATAATAATTGTCTTACTAGTTAGTGAACGCCTACAGCCCGCCGTAGTGATGGTAGGCGCAGTGATCGTTTTATTCGTTAGTGACATCATCCCCGCCGATGCCGCTTTTGCGGGTTTTTCTAATGAAGCACCGATCATCGTGGCCGCGCTCTACGTTTTGGCCGGTGCGGCCGATGCCACCGGTGCGTTATCCGGGATTACTAACCGAATACTTGGAACTAAACCCGTTACCGAAGAATCACACGAGCGTCGCGACCTTGCCCGAGTTTTAATTCCTAGCTCACTGGCTTCAGGATTTATCGCGAATACCCCGTTGGTAAGTATGCTCGCACCTCGACTCGTAGCGTGGTCGCGACGCACGGGACGCTCGCCATCACGATTTTTAATGCCGTTTTCGTACGCGGCAATATTCGGCGGAGTAATCACTGTCATCGGAACCTCCACCAACATCACCGTTTCGGGGCTGCTTACTGAATCAGGACGCGCGCCGCTCGACTTATTCGAAATAACGCCCGTTGGGCTTCCTCTTGCCGCGGTGGGGGTAATAGGAATAATTTTCTTAACTCCGCTTCTGCTCCCTCACCGCGAATCGCTCAGCGATGGCCACGCAGAAACTGAGCGGACCTACACCATTGAGATGGTTGTTCCTGACGGTTCACCGTTGATTGGCAAGACTGTCGTCGATGCCGGATTGCGTAATTTAAGTGGTGTTTACTTAATTGAAATCAGTCGCACCAACCAAACCGTTGCTCCAGTTTCTCCCGACGAGATATTGCAAGCACGCGATCAACTCGTATTTGCTGGAAACACCAGCAGAGTTCTCGATCTGCAACGAATCTCGGGTTTGGTATCGGCTGAACACCAGCACTTTTCTATCGCCGCTAGCCACGGCGAATCGCGAACATTCGAAGTAGTGGTAGCCGAAGGTTCACCGCTAGTGGGAGAAACCGTCAAAGAAATCGGCTTTCGATCCCGCTACGGCGCCGCGGTCATGGCCATTCACCGAGCTGATGTTCGCCTCGCGGAGAAGCTCGGTGAAGTGCGCCTTCGTCCGGGCGACTTACTTTTAGTTTTAGCCGATGCCGATTTTGGCAAGCGTTGGCAAGGTCGCGACGACTTTCTTCTCGTTTCGATAGTGGCGGGCGGAGTCCCGCCGCGTCACAATCGCGCCCGCGCGGTTGAACTTATAACTCTTGCTCTTATTGTCGTATCGGGATTAGGGCTTCTTGATCTATTAAAAACATCACTGCTGGCCGCGTTGGCGTGCATGATCGTAGGCGCAATTACGCCGGGCGAAGCAAAGCGTGCGATCAACTTCGACATTGTCGTATTGATTGCGGCCAGTTTCGGTCTCGGTGCCGCAATGCAAACGAGCGGATTGGCGGCTAAGGCGGGTCAACTACTGGTTGACGGTTTGCTCCCAATCGGTGTAATCGGAATCTTGGCGGGAGTATTAATTGCCACCATGATTCTCACCGAACTGTTATCTAATAATGCTGCCGCGGTATTGATGTTTCCCATCGCCTTAGCCACTGCGAACGATGCAAATCTAAACTTTCGCCCATTAGCGATCGCAATTCTTATTGGCGCATCATGTTCGTTCTTAACGCCAATTGGATACCAAACCAATCTGCTGGTATTCGGAATGGGTGGCTATCGTTTCCGTGACTTCACTCGTCTAGGTGCACCCTTGACTTTGCTAACCATCGTCGTCTCGTTGATCCTTATCCCAGTGGTATTCCCGCTGCAATAATTCTAAGACTGACGATTCAACTTTCGCTATCAGTCTCGCGGGCCAACTCGCGAATCTTGGCGATTTTTTCGTCGGAGTGATTGACATCGGTGCCCTGAATCTGGATTAGTTCGGCCCGAGTCTCGGCCGCAATCCGTTCGGCGTCTTCATCACGATCGGCCAACACCGCGTCGATGCCTTCAGTCGAAATTCGTTTAGCCGCCTCAACGAGAGCGGAAACCATCTCGGCTTCCGGTACCACCTTCACCACTTGTCCCTTAACGAATAAGTGGCCGCGGCCGCGTCCGGCAGCAATGCCGAGGTCGGCCTCACGCGCTTCACCCGGTCCGTTAACTACACAACCCATTACTGCCACCTGAATAGGAATATTTAACGATTCCAACGCGGCCTGCGCTTCACTCGCGACCGCTATCACATCGACTTCCGCTCGCCCACAACTCGGACACGCAATCAGATCTAGACCTTTGCGTTCACGCAGTCCCAGTGACTCCAACAATGTTCGTCCCGCTCGCGCTTCTTCCACCGGATCGGCAGTAAGCGAAAAGCGAATGGTGTCGCCGATACCTTCGGCCAATAGCGTGCCAATTCCGGCCGTCGATTTCACTAACCCCGCGGGCGGGGGACCGGCTTCAGTTACCCCCAAGTGCAGCGGGGCGTCGACTGTTTCAGAGAGCAATCGGTACGATTCGATCATCAGTTTTACATTTGATGCTTTCACCGAAATTTTTACATCCTCAAAATCCACTTCGCGAAAATAATTGAGTTCTTTAACTGCCGACTCAACGAGTGCTTCGGGAGTAGCACCGCCGTGTCGTTGGGCGATGTCGGGGTCGAGACTGCCAGCATTTACACCTATACGAATCGGAACGCCACGGTCGCGAGCCGCGGCGGCTACCGCTTTGATGTGAGCGGGCTTACGAATATTGCCGGGGTTAAGCCGCAGCGCAGCAACGCCTGCTTCTAGTGCCGCTAAAGCAAGGCGATACTGAAAATGGATATCAGCGATAATTGGAACCGGAGACCGCGGCACAATTTGGGCCAAGCCTTCGGCGGCCGCTTCGTCATTACAGGTACAGCGAACAATGTCGCAGCCGGCGGCGGCTAACGCGTATACCTGCGCCAAAGTGCCATCAACATCGGCCGTTTTGGTGGTGGTCATTGATTGCACCGAGACCGGGGCATCGCCCCCTACTTTTACCGACCCTACCTGCACCGAACGGGTTAGGCGACGGGAATACTTGTTCACCGCCACAACTAATTCCTCACGAACCCAAAGCTTGGCGAATATCTAAGAACATCGCGCTCAAGCCCAGCGTCAAGAAAATAAATAGCACCACTGCCGTTACTGGCATCAACTTTTGAAAATCAACCCGTACTTTGCGACCGGTGATTTTCGACGCCGCCCACTCGTAAAGCACTACTACCGCATGACCACCATCAAACGGCAACAGCGGCAACATATTAAATAAGGCCAAGATCAGACTGATTCCACCCAACAACCAGAATAAGGCCCAAATATTTCCGTCGACGATGTTACTGCCTTCGTCGACAATGCCGACGAGAGAACGAGGGCGCGCGTCCGCCGACGGCGTACCGGTCTTTGGCGCACTCGATGTGAAATTTTTCGAATACTCCTTCACTCCAGAAGGAGAAAACAGTCGCGCCAAACCGTCAGCGGTGCCGGTAGTTATTCCGCCAATAACTCTTAGCGATTCAGGAACTGCTTCAAATATTCCTATGCTTCGAAACTGAGTTGCCGGCCCCACTCCCAAGAAACCTTGGCCACTGCGCTCGGCGAGAGTGGCGATAACTATTTGTCGACGGCCGTTACGTTGAATTGTAAACTCGGCTTCTTGACCACCGCGTGACTCGATCGCCGCTTTAAGTTGGTCCCACTTCGGAGTGGGCTGGCCATCGACAGCCACGATTTTGTCGCCCGAACGCAATCCCGCGTCAGCCGCGGCCGAACCCGCGACTACTTGAGAAACCGTAGTGCTCACCCCATCGGCCACTTGGCCCTGACCAGCAATCACAATAAAAAATAATAGAAAGGCAATTAAAATATTTACTGTTACTCCGGCCATTACCACAATAAAACGATTGCGGTATGAGCCTTGACGAAACGAACGCGACTCGTCTTCGGGAGCAATCTCTTCGAGGTTGCTCATGCCGAGGATGCGAACATAGCCACCAGCGGGGATTGCCTTGACCCCAAACTCGGTTTCGCCCCGGCGAAATGACCACAAACGCGGACCAAAACCAACAAAGAATTCGTCGACCTTCATGCCCGAACGGCGAGCAGCAACAAAGTGGCCGGCCTCATGCAACATCACCATCAAAATGATTCCCACGACTATGGCGATGGCGTCTTGCGCGCCAGGACGAAGTATGGCCAGTAATACGACTCCCACGATTACCGCGACCAAAATCATCGAGGCACCGCTACGACCAACGTTGGTCGACGCTTCCTCTAATGGATCTTTCACGCGACTCTCCTCGGCCGGATTCGGAATACAAACTCAACCCTCACCCTAAACATCCACCCTAAACATCCACCCTGAGCGTCCACCCTAAGCGTCTCGGAGTGAAAGGCCATAAAACTAGATGGAGCCAAATTGAACAATGGTTTCCTGAGCTCGATTACGGGCTAATTGGTCTACCTCAAGAACGTCGGCGACATCACGAACGTTCCCTGCGCCGGCGGCCACCACAATCGCATTCACTTCGGCAATTTGTGCCCACGAAATTTTTTCGGCTAAAAACGCCGCTACCGCTACTTCGTTAGCCGCCGAGAGTGCGGCGGGAGCGCCACCGCCGGCTCGTCCCGCTGCGTAGGCCAAATCTAGACACGGAAACCCCAATCGATCGGGAGCTTCGAAGGTCAGCGAACCCAATTGCGCAAAATCAATGGCACCGAAAGATTCGTCGAGTCGATCGGGTGCGGCCAGCGCCAAGCCGATCGGCAAGCGCATGTCGGGCTGCGAAAGTTGAGCAATTACTGACCCGTCGCAAAATTCGACCATCGAATGAACAATCGACTGTGGATGCACCACTACATCAATCTGGTCGTAATCAACATCAAACAGTTCGTGGGCTTCAATTACTTCGAGCCCTTTGTTCATTAGCGTTGATGAATCAATGGTTATCTTGGCACCCATATTCCAGGTGGGGTGTTTGAGCGCATCAGCCACGCTAACCCCGGCTAGTTCGTTTGCGTCGCGACCTAAAAACGGGCCGCCACTCGCAGTGAGAACCAACTTTCTTACTTCGCGGGTTTGACCACTGCGTAAGGCTTGGTAGATCGCCGAGTGCTCCGAATCGACCGGAACAATTTCGCCACCACCAGCAGTGCGCACTTCCCTCACTACTGGTCCGCCCGCAATGAGGCTTTCCTTATTAGCCAACGCCAGTCGCTTACCCGACTGCAGCGCCGAAATGGTGGCGGGCAAACCAGCAAAGCCCACTACCGCGTTAAGCACGACATCAACTTCATCTAACGCGGCAAACTCGGACAATACTTCGGGAGTGTCAATACCCGAACGCGCGCGGTTGGCGGGCACACCAAACTCCGATGCTTGCGCGGCCAATAATTCTTTATTCGCGCCCGCCACTAATGCGGCCACCGAGAAGTCGTCGGGGTGACGGCGTATTACGTCGAGGGCCTGAGTGCCAACCGATCCGGTTGAACCCAGAACCGCGACCCGTCTCACGTAAAGATCTGCAACGCCAGGTAGTAACCCGCCGGCAGGGTGAACAAAATTGCGTCGAAACGATCGAGGAAGCCACCGTGACCGGGTAGAAATGTCCCGATATCTTTAACTCCCAGGTCACGCTTAATTAGCGATTCGGCCAGATCGCCTATGGGCGCAGTGATGGCGACTACTAGCCCTAAAGCCAAACCGGCCAAGATGCCTTTATCGGACCACGGACTAAGAAGTACACCAACGATTCCACCGATAACTATTGAAGTTATCGCGCCACCGATTAGACCTTCCAAGGTTTTATGGGGCGAGATGCGCGGCATCAACGGCGTATTCCCCGAAGCTCGGCCGACGAAGTAACTCCCGATGTCACCACCAACTGCACACGCAACTACACCGAGCAACAATCCCGTGCCTTGCGGATCGGGGCGCAACAGCAGTCCGGCGAACGCGCCCAAAATACCTACCCACGCAAACACCATGAGCGTAAGACTGATATTAATTGTTGGCCGGGCGCGAATTACTTCAAGCATGTACCACAAGAATGTAAATACTACGACCAGCATCGCCACTAGCGGGAACGCCGCATCGCCCACGTTGTAGGCCATTAGGACAATCCCACCACAACCCAAAAGTCCGATGACGGTAGCGGTGTGATAACCGGCGCGACGCAGAGCCTCGTAAACTTCAAAGGCGCACGCCAATACAATTACTGTCACTAATAGAACCGCAGTAATCCGACCGATAGCAAAAGCGAGAAGTGCTACTGCACCAACAATTCCGGCAGTAACCAAGCGGCTACCTAAATCACTAGTACCAACTGCTTCAGGATTATCTTCAAACTGTTCTTGTTGCATTGGCGTGCCTTCGAGCGTGCCCGGATCGGAATCAAACTCGTCGTGGCCAACCGAACTAAAACCATCATCGGGGCTGGCATCGATTTCGGCGGCTAGATCGGACTGCGCGCCAACTGCGGCACTCTTGCGTTCAGCTCGGCGTTCTTTACGACTCGGCTTAGCGGTGCGGCGGCGGCGACCTCGGGGTTCGACCACACCCGTACCCGCGGAATTGTCTAGCAAAACTTCGCCGGTAGAAAAATCATCTTCGGCCCAGTCGGAGTCGCCGACGCGAAAACGCGGACCAGGAACGGCCGCCCACGCGTCGTCATCGTTGCCACCGAGAACTTCGGGGACTTCTCCGGTAGCCGCCTCGGTCCAGTGCGGGAGTTCAGCGGAAGTCTCCGAGCCAACATTTATCGCAGCATCACTGCCCAGCGGACGCGTCCATTCGGCATCAAACGCGTCATCGCTATCACGCCAGTCAGTCACTTTAGTAACTCCCCTCACTTACACAACATCATCGGACTTGGTTATCCAAATATGCGCTTGTTTTTGATCCGGAATGTTTGAATCGGAACGATCTCAACGAATAGCTCACCCGTACCTTGAGTTATCCTTGAGTTATCAAGGTTAGACCGAACCTCGGCGCCCCGTCACCCCCGGCGACTAACCCTTATTTGATAAGCCGATTTGATAAGCCGTTCGGGCCAACGAGGCGAACCTCAAGCCAACAAAAACGATTCAGACTTCGAGCAACTCAGTTTCTTTATGGGCCAGCAGAGCATCCACTTCGGCCACTACCGCTTTGGTGGCCGCATCAAGATCTTTTTCAGCTCGCGCCAGGTCGTCTTTGGAAAGATCTCCGCTCTTAGCCAACGCTTCAAGTTCTTGGCGAGCCTGACGACGAATATTACGCAACGCCACTCGCCCTTCTTCGGCGCGGCTCTTCACGACCTTGACTAATTCTTTTCGCCGTTCTTCAGTGAGTTGCGGAAATGAAAGTCGAATCAAATTGCCGTCGTTGCTGGGATTAATACCCAAATCAGAAGTATGGATTGCCTTTTCGATTGCCGAAATAGCCGACTTATCATAAGGCGAAATCACTAAGAGTCGGGCTTCGGGCACGCTAACGCCCGCGAGTTGTTGGAGGGGAACATCAGAACCAAAATATTCGACCATTAATTTTTCGACTAACACCGGATTAGCGCGACCGGTTCGCACCGCCGCGAATTCACCTTTGAGATGTTCGATGGCTTTGCGCATGCTGTCTTGGCACTCAGCGACGGTCAGATCGCGCATTTCGTCGCCGTCGTTACTCATTGCGGACTACTAACGACGGTCCCGATTGATTCGCCCATTAACGCTCGCCGAATATTTCCCGGCTCCATGACATCGAACACAATGATCGGGAGTTTGTTATCCATACAAAAAGTAATGGCGGTGGAGTCCATAACTTCGAGCCGTTTATTAATAACTTCAAAGTGACTTATTTCGCTCAGCTTCACGGCATCAGGATTAGTACGGGGGTCGGAATCGTAAATTCCGTCGACGCCCGAGTGGGTTCCCTTGAACACCGCGTCGGCTCCAATTTCAGCCGCTCGCAACGCGGCGGTGGTGTCGGTGGTGAAGTAGGGATTACCGGTACCGGCCGCGAATATCACAACTCGACCTTTTTCAAGATGACGAATTGCCCGTCGAGGAATAAAAGCTTCGGCAATTTGCGACATAGTGATCGCGGTTTGTACCCGAGTGGGCTGTCCCGCGTGCTCAAGTGCGTCTTGGAGCGCCAGCGCATTGATGACGGTGGCGAGCATTCCCATGTAGTCGGCCCGGGCTCGGTCCATGCCGCCGGTTTCGCCGCTCATGCCCCGCCAGATATTGCCGCCGCCAACTACAACGGCTAACTCGATGTTGAGTTCAGCCCGCACCGCCGATATTTCTGCCGCGATCCGATGCACTACTGCGGCATCAATACCAAACCCGATGCGGGTATCAGAAAATGCTTCACCCGAGAGTTTCAGCACCACCCGGCGGTAGCGACTCTCGGGCATAAGTTTTTTATTCCTCGCCAATCTTGATGCGGGCGAAACGACGCACGGTTGCGTCGGAGCCGAGGCCTACGAGCAACTGAGAAATGGTCGTTTTGGGCTCCCGCACAAAACCTTGCTCAAGCAGACAATTGTCCTTAAAGAAACCGTTGAGTCGCCCTTCAACAATTTTCACCATGGCGGCTTCGGGCTTACCTTCGTTGCGACCAATCTCTTCAAATACCGCGCGTTCTTTAGCAATCACATCTTCGGGAACATCGTCTTTAGACAAATACCGCGGTGCCGCCGAAGCCACGTGGAGAGCAATATCGTGCGCCACTTCGCGGGCTTTGAGATCAGTGGGGTCTACTCCGCCCAAATCAACAAGTACACCAATGGTTCCCCGCTCGTTCTGAACATGACGGTAGCCATCAACGATTCCGTCGGCAGTTTCGAATACCACTACTCGACCCAAGGCAACATTTTCGCCCAGCGTGGCCGCCAACTGAGTAACAAAATCGTTAACCGTGATGCCTTGGAACGGTGATTCACCAATGTCATCGGTAACGAGATCAACGGCCAATTGCGCCAACTCGCTCACCGTGCCCGCAAATTTTTCGCTCTTAGCAACAAAATCGGTCTCCGCCGTCAGCTCGGCAATCGCGCCAGTTCCGCCGGCGACCACTACGTCAATCGCGCCCTGTTCGGCCAACCGCCCCGAACGCTTGCCCGCTCCGGCCAGACCTTTTTTACGCAACCAATCTTTAGCGGCTTCGAAATCGCCGTCAGATTCGGCCAACGCTTTCTTGCAGTCCATCATTCCTGCGCCGGTGCCTTGGCGCAGTTGGGCCACATCGGCCGCTTTAATATCAGCCACCAGTGCTCTCCTGTACTTCGGTGTCAGCCGCGTCGGGTTCCGCATTTTCTACTGCTGTGGTTGCGGCTTCGGCTTCTACTACTGCTACTGCGGTTGCGGTTTCTACTACTGCTGCTGCGGTTTCGGCTACTGCGGTTTCGGCTTTGGCGGCTTTTTCAGATTCTTTTGCTGCTAATGAACGCGCTTCGCGTTCACGCTGCTGCGCGGCCGCTTCGTTACGCGCGTTTTGCTGCGCTTCTTCGTCGAGCGGAGGCGGCGGCGGAACCGGGGCTAAATTTTCGACTTCAACTTTGCCCTTTTTACGCGCCAACATGCGGCCTTCTTCTACCGCATCCGCCACAATCCGACACATCAGATTCGATGAACGAATGGCATCGTCGTTGCCCGGAATCGCAAAGTCGATCATGTCAGGGTCGCAGTTCGTGTCGACTACCGCCACTACCGGAATACCCATCCGCTTAGCCTCAACTACCGCGATGTGTTCTTTCTTGGTGTCAATGATAAAGATCACGCTGGGCGGTTTGTCGAGCCGACGAATACCACCGAGATTACGCTCAAGCTTGTCGCGCTCACGGCGCATCTTGAGGTTTTCTTTCTTGATCATTTGCTCCGACTCACCCGACTTAATCATTTGGTCGAACTCGTCGAGCTTGGCCACTCGCTTATGCATGGTGGCAAAGTTGGTAAGCATGCCGCCGAGCCAACGGAAATTAACGTAAGGCATTCCTACGCGCGTGGCTTCGCGCTCCACTGATTCTTGAGATTGTTTCTTGGTGCCCACGAAGAGCACCGTGCCGCCATCTTCGACGGCGCCGCGGATATAGCGGTAAGCGATGTCGATGCGATCGAGCGTCTGCTGCAAATCGATGATGTAGATACCATTGCGCTCGCCGAAAATGAAACGCTGCATTTTCGGATTCCAACTGCGCTTCTGGTGGCCGAAATGCATACCGGCCTGCAAAAGCTGTTTCATAGTTACTACTGGCAAGACTGACTCCCTTGGGGTTATACGTCGGCCCGCTGAACGCCCACATAATTCGTGAACGACCCTGGGTGCCCCGAAGGGCGACGAGCCTGTGAGATCTCAAAGCCTTGACAACAAGCCTTCGAGTCGAAATTCAGTGTAGTCGGACGACTGCCGACCGCTCCAAAGCGGGAGTTTTAGGCCACGGCGTCGGGAGCGATGGCCGCGACTTTGATGGCATCGGCGGCTTTGATGCCGTCGCTTATCTAGGCGCCAACAAGCCTTGCTTACTGGTCGGCTGACTGGCCGGCGGAGTAAGGATCCAGATTTCACCGGCACCCCGTTGACCGCGTACTAACAAGTAGAGATTATCTGCCGCCGCTTGATCTTCAATCGTTACCGTGGTTTGCCCCACCCCAGGTTCGGTATTCGTAATTGGTTTTCCAGTTATTAAATCGAAAGCAAGTAGACCCGAACCGTAAGTTGGTACCACCGCAACTGATTTCACAATCTGTAACGCGGTAGCAATCTGGGGCCGCTTAGATGCGCGCCGCCATCTGATTTCACCCGAGGTGCGATTCAATGCGGTCACCCGACCGGCAACATCAATTATCACCACCGTGTCACGATGGGCGGCAACTTCCAACAGTGGATCAAACGGTCCCGGTACGGCCTGCTCCCATTTCGGTAAGCCGTCAACAATTGATAAACACCGCGCTCGTCCCGCCATCGTTAAGCCGCCGGGTAAAACCCGAACATTTTCGGCACCACAAACGACATCGCCGACCAGTGTCGGCTGGCTAGAAAATAGCGGCGTATCGCTACGCCACCGTTGCGAACCATCGGTCGCGTTCATCACCACTAAGCGAGAGCCTCCGACCGCGGCCCACGCAACCACGACTAAATCGCGATAAACCCAAACTCGAACATCAACTACTGATTCGCTAAAACCCAAATCGACCGTCGCGCGTAAATCGCCGGCGGGGGCATTAACGATGACGAGAGTTCCCGTATGGCTCACGACGGCACCGAATTGCGAATTAATTGCCACCGACCACGGGTCGTTAATTTCTAAGGAGGTGGTTTCTTTACCGGTACTACGGTCGAGCATCACGACTCGCCCGGGGGTAATCGGAACTAAAACTCGATTCGAGCTAAGCCCAACGGGTCGCAGCACTTGCTCACCGCTGGCAACTAGATCGGCTTGCCAGTTTTCTTGGCCGTACCGATCGAACGCGGCCACCGGTCCGTAGCGTCCGGCGGCAACGATTCCGTTGGCATCGGCACTCATTACCGTGGGCTCCGAAGGTGCGGCCACTACTTGCGTTAGGGCAAGAGTCGAGCGAGATGTTCGGGCGGGTTTAGTTGGAGAGGGCGACGACGTTGTCGAGCAACCCGAAATCATTATTGACAAAACCATTGCCGATAAAGCGGGGAGCATAAAACGCGGATAGTGGCGAGCCAGCATCTTTACGATCCCGCCAGTAAAGGAGTGATAGGTGCTCCAATCTGGTTAATTTTGTTAGCGCCCAAACGCAGCATGTTGCTATAAAGCTCGCCGCCAACATCGGCTAACGGTCCACAACTGGAGGCGGGGCTACCTCCCGCTAGTTGTGTTTGCGCCGCACTAATGGCGTCATCATCGTGAAGGATGGCGGAGTGATCGTCAGGAATAAACGGTGTTCCAACCGGTACGATCACTTTGGGCGCACCGGGAACATCGCCGCTAGACGACGGAACCACTGGATCCTCCGAACCCACAATCGATAAAAACCGCACTCCCAGCGGCAGTCCGTTGCGCCACAGTTCGGTAATTACGCGCGAGCCTTCCGAGAGTTGCGCCACCGAAAGTTTTCCCACCGGCGCAGGCTTCGAGTAAAGCGACAATGCGGCTTCGAGCGGGATTCCCGCCGGACTTTTATCGAACGCGTCGGCCACGGTAGCGAGCGGAGTGCCTTCGTGCGGTGAAGCAAATGTGATCACATTGGCTAATGGAGGATATTCATCGGCGTGGCCTCGATAAATCCGAGTGAGAAAAATGTCGATTACTACCCCGCCTTGCGAATGACCAACTAAGTCGACGGCGCGACCAGGATTAGCGCGTCCAATCGCTTTCAGTTGTTCACTCAATAAGATCGCTTTGCTCGGTAAGTCCTCGAAGGTTTGGCTAACGGAATAAGCCGCGTTAGTGGAATCGTAGGAGAAGTAGTTGACATCACTAGGCGAATAACCGAGCGCGTCGGCCGCGAACGCGAAACTCGACCCGAGACTTCCGTCGGCTCGACGCTTCCGCGAACTATTTAGCCCCGCTACTGCCATCACCATATTTCCGGAGCCCGAAAAATTCGCCTTAGGTGCCGGCTGTGGACAGGTAGTCATTTTTTCGTAAATAGAAACTCCGACTGCGGCAATTTTTTCAATGATTTCAGTAGTAACCGAGGCGAGATCGCCCATTATCGTTTGTGCCGCTTCGGCTAACCCCACGCCCTTGTCGCGCATTTCTTGTAGTACGGCACGGATAGCGGGAACAATTTCATTAGCTAACTGTTCACCGGCTGCCCCGAACGATCGCAATGCTCTTAAACCAGCATCGACTACCAATTCTAAAGCGTCACACGCAGTTTCGACTACATCACCCACTCCGATTACGCGCGCGATATCGCCCACTACCCCCGCGCAGTCGTCCGTACTGTCGGTACTAATCCGAGTGAGTTCGCGTTTTTCGGCTGCGGGGTCGGGCTCATCGGCCGCGTCGCGTTCAGAAATTGGAACTAACCGAACCATCTTGGTTAGATCGCGAGGAGCAAACAACAACATCGGATCGACATAACGATCGCCAACGCGGACGCCAAAGTGTAAAACCGAACCGTCGTGATCGCCGCCGGTACCCCCCGTGGTGCCCACAATTTGACCCTGCCTAATCGATTGCCCCTCCGTGACGGCGCTGGCAGCCAGAAATGAATACGAGGTTCGGATACCGCCGCCGTGGGCAATAACTACATGTAGCGCGCCGGCGACATCGCCGCTAAAACTCACTACCCCCGAGTTAGCCGCTCGCACTGGCGTACCGGGGCGAGCCGCGAAATCGACTCCGCGATGGCCCGCGGCGTAAATCGTTACTGGCTGCTGAAACGCCCGCACCACACGGCCAGAAACTGGCGGCGTCCATTGGTCGTTAACCGCGTCGGCCGAAAGGGGAACTAAAAGCACGCTCATCATTACCAACGCCACCAAAGCGGCAATCTTTTTTCTCGCACTAATTAGTCCGCCTTGGCGTTGCGATTTGATCTTCAAGTACTTAGCCCTTCAATGAAAAGATGGGGGGGAAGAGAGTTGCGAAGACGCGACTAGTAACCGGTACTAGTAACTGGGAATAAAGCAGTGCGACCGAGAGGCGGCTTAACCGCCCCCGTGACTTCGTCTATTTACGGAAGAATTTTGTGTGCATAGGGCCGCGCCCCGCTACTAGCCTGTCGACCCGAGCGTTCCTTCCGGCTGCATCTCGGCGAATGCTGAGCCCGAAACCTTCTTGCCGCCTATTACCCCCGAATAGCGAAAGAGGCCTTCGTAAACCGACCGCCCCGAGACGTTGATCTCTGAGTTGCGGTTGACGGCCGTCAGGGTCAGGCGCCCCCGGCGCGCGGAGCTCGATCCGGACAGACGGGCATTCCACTTCATGTAATAGGTCTTGCCGCTGGCCGGGCTCTTCCATGCAGAGTTAGCGACGGGCTTCAGCGAAATGTCCTCGATGCCCCAGTTGTAGGCGATCCGCGCGCCGTTCTGGGCCCGGGGGCTCTTGTCGGTAGCCAGGGCTGCGTAGGAAAGCGAGCCGACGGTCGGCTGACTCAGGCGCCCGAGCGCCATGCCCCCGTTCACCCCGGGGATCGGGATCTCGAACGAGACCCAGCCGAAATCTTCATCGAGGACCTGCCGCGCGGCCGGACCAAAAGACTGGGTGCACAGGTCGAAGAAGGTATAGCCACTGTTGCCGCTGAGCACCTGCTTGCCGTTCCGGTAGACGGCGAACTTCTGAACCTTGAGCAGTGGCGAGGAGTAGTAGTAGTTGCCTTGGCCGGTCATAGGGTCGTCGGTGGCGCGCAGGTAGCGCTTGATCGATCCCCCGTACTGGCTCTTGATCTCCGCCCGCTGCTTGACGGACAGCCACTGGGGCTTGAAGCCCGACGGTCCAAAGCCCCACATCGCGATGCCGAGCACGTCCTTGACCCGCACGTAAACGGTCATCGGCTCGCCCTGAGCGCCGCCGCTGACCTGGTCGGAGGTGATCGATGAGGTGATCTCGTAGACCGCCCCGGGCTGCCCGAGCTGGCCGTTGACTACCCGCAGATCGATGAACTGGGGCTTTTGGCCCGGCGTGAACTCCTCCGAGCGGGCGCTCCAAGGGTTGGTGGTGAGCGACATCGGATAGAAGCTGAGTTCGCTGTCCACCACCTCGGGGACACCGTCGATCATCCCGCCGAACCACCCCTGGCCGGAGTTGAAGATGGTCGTCGAGATGGTTACCGGAAGGTTCGGAATCTGCGGGATTAGCCCGTCCTGTCTCTGGACCATCGAAGCGAAGGAATTGAACTTGCCACCCCGGGTAATCAGGTTACCGAAAAAGACGTAGGACTGCATCTCCATCTGCGGTTGGTCGTTCGAGAGGTACCGGAGCATCCCCCCTGGGGACTTAGCCTGAGGGACGGCGGCCTTGTTGAAGTAGTAGGCATCGGCAAAGCCAGCGTCCGAGCCGGTAGACGGCGGCGTGCTGTTTATCGGGTCAGTGCGAGCAAAAGCTTGCGGTGCGACCAGGGCGGCAGTCAATGCGCCGGTCAGGACGAATACGGTGACAAATGATGAGCGGCGGAAGAATTTTGTGTGCATATATAAATTAACCTAGCAAAAGCAGCTCAGCCAATTCACCGGCCCGCACCTGCTGAGCTCATCTGTGGGATTCGTCTATTTAGGCGCGGGGATGAGTTGCGTTGTAAACCGCTTGCAGCCGATCGCGAGTTAGATGGGTATAAATCTGAGTGGTAGCGAGATCGGCGTGGCCTAACAATTCTTGTACTACCCGCAGGTCGGCTCCGCCCTCGAGCAAATGAGTGGCGTACGCGTGGCGCAGCGCGTGGGGGTGCAAAGTTTGGCCATCAGGAAGTGGATGCGAGCGCACCACTCGGTAAGCCTCTCGGGGTGACACCGATCCCCCGCGACGGGCAAGAAATACCAACTCCGGCGGTGAGTCTTTAGTGGCAAAAATCGGCCGCCCATTTTCTAACCAGTCAACTAATGCGTGGATGGCCGGTTCGCCCACCGGAACTCGACGAATCTTGGCGCCCTTGCCTAGGACGGTTAAGAGTTGGCCATCAAGATCGGTGTCTTCGATACGCAGGCCGCAACATTCGCCCACCCGTAAACCAGCACCGTAAAGCACCTCGAGGATAGCAAGATCCCGTCGAGCAAGGGCCCCGGCAAACGGATCACTCTCGTTAGGCAACTCTTCGACCTGAGAAAATGCTTCGTCGATCATGGCGCCGGCATCTTTGGCGTGGGGCACGCGTGGCAACCGGGCTTCGCCTTTCGGGGTACGCAGAGCCCGACCGGGATCAGAATCAATAATCCTTTGCCGATACAAATAGCGCACAAACCCTCGCACCGCCGCACTTTTGCGGGCAATGGACCGACGCGAGAATCCGCGCGTCGTTAAGTAGGCCAAGTAACGCCGGAGTGAACGGTGATCGATATCAGCGGGAGTTTTGCAACCGCCGCGTTCGGCCCACTCCACAAACTCGGCCGTGTCGTGTTCGTAAGCCCGCCGAGTGTGAAGGCTATAGGCGCCCAAAGTAGTGAAGTACTGGTCTAACTCCCAGTTCATATAAGTAAGAATACTGGTGGTTAGCAGAAATACCTCGGCACTCGACTTTTGAGCTCAGCCGATATTCATTAAAGCGTCACGGCCGCTCAATAAATCGCGTCTAGAACCGCTAATTGTTTTTGGCTTATCGCGTCATTAGCTGTTCTCGACGGAAGGTTTCAGTGATCGCGTCCTTAACTAGTGCGCCCGGGCATAAGTACCTCGCGTATGCTGTACTGAGGTCGTTCATCGACCTCAGGAGGTAGCGACGCCGTTTCGTGTGGATGCGGTGGTGCTCACCGATGAAGTGCGCCGCGAACCCAAACGGCGGGTGCGGGGCCAACTCACCCCGCAACGCGTCGCCCGTCGGGCTGTGCGTCGGACGGAACAACCATGAGAGCCCCCTTCTCGAACTCCGCGCCAACCTCGTCGACGGAGCGCGAGCCCGCAGTCTAGGGAGAGATAGTCAAGACCTGTGGGGTGGCACTCGCAGCGGCTAGTTCGCCGGACGAATGGAATCCCATTCGATCGGAACGTGAGCGAAGCCGTCGATGAAATTCGAATGCACCCGCGTATACGTACCGGGATCGCCCACATAGCGAAGTCCTTCGAACCGAGTCAGAATCTCTTCGAACATCACACGGCCCTCAATACGAGCCAGGTTCGCACCTAGGCAGAAATGCGGTCCACCAGCGCCAAAGGCCACGTGATCGTTGGGGGTTCGCCGAACATCAAGTCCATCTGCATTTTCAAACGCTCGCTCGTCTCGATTTGCTGAGGCGTAGACCATCAAGACTCGCTCGCCGGCTTTCACTTGCTCGCCACCGATTTCAACATCGACAGCTGCGGTACGAGTGAAGTGCACGACCGGGGATGCGTAACGGAGCAATTCTTCAATCGCAGTTGGCACGACCTCCAAATCGTTGCGAACGATTTCATACTGATCGGGGTGCTGCAGTAGTGCCAGTGTTCCCGTGGTGATCAGATTCCGCGTGGTTTCACTACCGGCATTTTGCAACAGCATGAAGAACAACTCAATTTGGAATGCTGTGAGTTTCTCACCATCCACTTCAGCATGAAGCAGCACGCTCATGAGATCGTCACTCGGGTTTTTAAGCCGTTCCGCACACATCGCATCGGCGTACATGAACATGTCGGTTGCGGCTTGCGCTCGTTCTTCAGCGGTCACACTGGGATCGAAACCAAATGTTTTTTCGGTCCAATCAAAAACTTGGGCTCGATCAGCTTCGGGAACACCAACCATGTCAGCGATAACATGGAGGGGAAGCCACAGCGCGAGATCATGAACAAGATCGGCGCGGTGGCGATCGACTAAACCGTCGATAATTTCATTCGTCCGAGTCCGCAACATCTCCCCCAACTCAGCAACCTTCATGGGGGTAAAACCCTTATTGACGAGTTTGCGCAACTTCATGTGATCGGGCGCATCAAGGCTGATCATCAACTGCTCGGTGATACCCGAGGCGGAATTGTTTACCCCGTCGTCGAGGAATGGATCGGGAGAATTGTGAAATGACGTTGCGTCACGCGACACCCGCTGCACTTCCTCATAACGAGTAATAACCCACAATTTCTCGCCGGCATAGGTGGGATGTTCGATACATGCCACGGGATCGTTATCGCGGAGCCACCGGTAGTACTCGTAGGGAACTCCGAAGCTGTAGGTGGCGGGATCGTGCAGGACAGGTGCATCCACAAACGTGTCAATCATCGTCACTCCTCGGTGATACCCGTCGTTGTATCAGTGATAACCCAACGGCCGGAATCGTCCATTGTTGACCTTCAGTCACCCAGCATTTCGGCCATGCGCTCAGTGGTTTCGATCCACTCGTTAATCATGTCATTCATTACGTCTTTCGTGGCGCGCACCTTGTTAAGTCGACCCACTATTTGCCCCACCGGGAAGCCAATGAGATCTCGAGACTGCACACGCTGCGTGCGACGACCCGCCTCTTGATGAAGGATTCCCTGCAGAGGCATGGGCAATGTTCCCGGCGAATCCGGACCCTCCCAGGCATCGGTCCAGGCCGTTCGCAATTGACGAGCAGGCTTTCCGGTCATGGCTTTTGACCGAACGGTGTCGCGTGATGTCGCCGCCAACATGTTTTCGAGCGCGGCCGGACTGGTATCGGCCTCGGAAACGGTAAGCCACATCGAGCCGGTCCATACACCCTGCGCACCTAAAGCAAGCGCGGCAGCCATCTGACGACCGGTACCGATGCCTCCCGCCGCCAGCACGGGGATATCCGGGCCCACCGCGTCGACAACTTCGGGCACGAGCACCATGGTGGAGATCTCTCCGCAGTGACCGCCTGCTTCGGTGCCCTGAGCAACGATCACATCAACGCCTATAGCAATCTGGCGCTCGGCGTGAACCTTTGAGCCGGCGAGACCACCAACCAAAAGACCGGCCGCGTGCGCGCTTTCAATGACGTACAACGGAGGTGGACCGAGTGCGTTCACGATCATTTTCACGTTGGGGTGAGCAAGACAGACCTCAACTTGGATTGGGCCCATCTCGTCGACCCCAAGTCCGGCGGCGGCCACGGGACCACTTTCGAAATCAGGTGGAAGTTCGGGGATTTCATAACGAGCGAGCAAATCGTCAACGAAATCACGATGTTGTTGGGGGATCATGGCGTCGAGGGAATCGAAGGAGGATTCTTCTCCCCCACCTTTACCGATGTAGTTCACCGGCATGGCAAAATCGACCCCGTAGGGCTTTCCGTTCACATGTTCATCGATCCAGGCCAACTCCACTTCGAGGCGTTCGGGACCGAAGGCCAACGCACCTAAGACGCCGAATCCTCCTACGTTCGTCACTGCCGCAACAACGTCTCGACAATGCGAAAACGCAAAGATTGGAAACTCAATGCCCAGTCGTTTG
>JBCKKA010000027.1:0-18039 GCA_038904515.1 Acidimicrobiia bacterium
GCTTATTGGCGCGCGCTCCGTATCTGTGGCACGCACACATGGGAACCGGAACGGTTCCGCACCAAAATATTGGTTACCTGTTCCCTATGGGTCCGTACTACTGGTTGATGGATCAGATCGGGCTACCCGACTGGATCGCGCAGCGTATCTGGATGGGATCAATATCTTTTGTAGCGGTAGTCGGTGCGTTGTGGTTGTTCACCTTGCTCGGAACCGGTCGGCTGGGAGCCGTAGTGGGCGCGCTGGTCTATATGCTCACGCCCTACCAACTGGCTTTCACCGCGCGAATCTCGGTTCTTTTATTGGCCTGGGCCGCGCTGCCGTGGCTAGTGGGGTTGACGGCCAAGTCTCTGCACCGAGGCGGGTGGCGTTACCCCGCGCTGTTCGCGTTGGTGGCGCTGCCGTGCGCAAGCATCAGTGCTCCGACATTTTTTTTAGTGCTAGTGGCACCCGCGCTTTGGCTGGTGTTGGCGGCTATTCGTGGTCCGGCCCAACTGCGAACGGTAGCAATGGTCGCATTCCGAATTGGTTTGTTAACGCTAGGTGTATCGCTGTGGTGGATTGCCGGTTTGGTGTTACAGGCGCGGTACGGGTTTCCCATACTGGAAGGAACCGAGAGTTTGGCTCAAGTATCGGGATCGTCGCTTCCGACCGACATTCTGCGAGGGTTCGGTAACTGGTTTTTATCGGGCTCCGATCGGTTAGGCCCGTGGCTTGAGCAGGCAGCCGAGTACGACACCGAAAAGTGGTTAATCGCAATTACGCTGGCCGTTCCGGTGCTGGCTTTAACTGCGGCCGCGGTAACGCGCTGGCGTTACCGCGCGTATTTTGCCTTACTGATTGTCGTAGGGACGATTATCGGGGTGGGGGCGTGGCCCCACGAAAACCCCAGTTTGGTCGGAAGATCATTTCGCGCCCTTTCCGACTCGTCAGCAGTCGGGCTGGCGTTACGCAACACACCGCGGGTCGGACCGGTAGTGGTGTTGGGAATTGCTGGTTTGCTGGCGGCGGGAGTGAGCGCATTGTCTCGGCGACGAATTTGGCAACTAACTGGAGCGGGATTGGTCGTGTTTTTAGTCGTAGCTGGATTTGCTCCGGTCTGGCAGCACGGATATTTAGCCCAAGGCCTTGAGCGGCCCGAAGCAATACCGCGCTATTGGCAACAAGCGGCCGCGGCTCTTGATGCACAAGGTGACGACACTCGGGTTCTCGAGATTCCCGGCTCACTGTTTTCGGCTTACCGCTGGGGTAATGCGGTAGAACCGATCACCCCTGGGCTTATCGATCGACCGTTTGTGGCGCGTGAACTGTTGGCGTACGGGACGGCGGGGTCGGTGAACCTATTGGCGGCCCTTGACCGTCGGCTCCAGAATCGCACTTTCGAACCATCGGCGCTGGCCGCTACGGCCCGGCTATTAGCCACGGGCACGATAGCGGTGCGTTCTGATTTGCAAACTAAGCGTTACGACGTTCCCAATCCGAATCGAGTCTGGAACTGGTTAACCAATCCGTTAGCCCCCGGGCTGGCGAGTCCAACCGGTTACGGGAAGGCTGGTTACGGGAAGGCCGATTACGGGAAGGCCGATCCGCCTCCCGTGGCGTTATTCGATGTACTCAACCCTCGCCCCATAATCTCCACTGCTTCACCACAAGGTTCGGTGATTGTTTCCGGTGATGGTGATGGAATAGTCGAGAGCGCCGCCGCGGGACTGATTGATGGAAATGAATTAATTTTCTATTCGGTTTCCTTGAGTCGAAATGAATTAAAACGTGCAGTTGCTGATCATGCGGCTTTGGTGATTACTGATACCAATCGCCGGCGCGCTCGTTACTGGGACAGTCTCCGCAATGACCACGGTCCGACTGAGACTAAGAGTGGCGGTATCGCGAATGTCAACGATAAACGGGTAGACACAATACCGGGAACGACTGCGGATGACCAAACGACAGTGGAAGGAAGTTTTGTTAGCGTCCCCACCAAATTATTGCGCAACGCCAGTGGACAAGGAATCGAAAACTCGGTGGCAATCGTGTTGGCACGAGTACGAGAAGATCCTCTCAATTCTAAAATTGTTTCAGAAGAGTTAACTATCTCTAGATCCTTAGCCTTGCCGATTGCTCGCAGTTATTCCCTCGCGGGTACGGCTCGTATTAATAACGCGAGTGGGTTCGGTGTTACCGATTCATGTCGTGACGATCTCGTAAGAATTGACGGCCAGCCGGTGGCGGTGAAAATCTCGTCGCAACCGAGCGACACGGGTGGCGGTTACTCACTCTTGGGGTGCACCGACTCAATTACCCTTTCGCGCGGACGCCACGAAATAACTACTCAAACCGGTAGTGCGACGGGGTTGGATATTGATCGGCTGGTTCTAATTTCGGCTCCTGGTGGTCGTGCCGCTATAAATCCGGTGGCTAAAGTTGGTGCCCCTCCACCTGCCTCAACCGCCAAAGTAAAAGTGCTAGAAACCGGTTCGGCTTCGGCAGAAATACGGATTACTACTAACGGTGATCCGTTTTGGTTGGTGCTCGGGCAGAGCCAGAGCGACGGGTGGCAGGCGGTAGCCGCGGGTCGCGATTTAGGTCCGTCGCAGTTAGTCAACGGTTATGCCAACGGCTGGTTAGTGAAACCGGTTGGCTCTGGCGCGTTCATCGTCAGTTTTAAGTGGACTCCACAGAATTTAGTTTGGTGGGGAATCGGCTTATCGATTGCCGCGATTATTGCCTGCCTAGGTCTAGTTCTATTTTCTCGCCGACGAAGCACCAATACCGTATTAGCTGATGCACCCGCGCTGACGGGCGCGTGGTTTTATGCCGAAGGACCGCCCAGCCTACGGATAGCGGTGCTCGGCGCAGTCGTTATGGGAGTCGGTGCGGCGCTGGTGTCGCGTCCGTGGATCGGCGCAGTGGTAGCGATAGCAGTAATCGTGGCCAGTCGAATTGCCACTGGCCGGCTTTTACTAACCGCGGGCGCGCCGCTGGTGTTAGTAGTGAGCGAAGCCGCGTCGGTTCCCGAACTGGGTTGGTTGGCAGTTCTGCTTTTGGCGGGCGACTTGGTAGCGGGGTGGTTACGGCGTCCCGGCAATGAACTACGTAAGGGCCCGTAGATCTACTATCCGCGCGGTTGGGGGTGGCTGCGAGGTGGAAGGCGTGGCCGGTGACGGGGAGGTTCTTGAAGTCGCGGTCTTGATATAGTCTAAAATTAGATCTACAGTGCAAGTCATGACCCGAGAGCAGCGCACCGACGCAGCCGGCCTTCACATGAATAGTCAAGGAGCACCATGACCAACGAAGACACCGGGCCGACCGTCACCACTGATGAGGAGGCGTCAGCAGCGATGTGCCCAGTGTTGCACCACGCTCACACCGCCGCGGGTTCGATGGCGAACCAGCACTGGTGGCCGAACCAGCTGAACCTGAGGTCTCTCAACGAGAACTCCCCCCTGATCGATCCCATGGGCGAGGAGTTCGACTACGCCGAGGAGTTCAAGAGTCTCGACCTCGGTGCGCTGAAGGCGGACATCGGAGAGGTGATGACGACGTCGCAGGACTGGTGGCCGGCCGACTACGGCCATTACGGGCCGCTCTTCATCCGGATGGCGTGGCACAGCGCCGGCACCTACCGCATCTACGACGGCCGGGGCGGTGCCGGCTCGGGCACGCAGCGCTTCGCTCCCCTCAACAGCTGGCCCGACAACGCGAGCCTGGACAAGGCGCGCCGCCTGCTTTGGCCGGTCAAGCAGAAGTACGGGCGGAAAATCTCCTGGGCCGACCTGATGATCCTCGCCGGGAACTGTGCCCTGGAGTCGATGGGTTTCAAGACGTTCGGTTTCGGCGGCGGCCGTGAGGATGTCTGGGAGCCCGAAGAGGACCTCTACTGGGGGCCGGAGGATACCTGGCTCGGAGACGAGCGCTACACCGGCGACCGGGAGCTCGCTAATCCCCTCGGCGCAGTGCAGATGGGCCTGATCTACGTGAACCCCCAGGGCCCGAACGGCGTTCCGAGCGCGCTCGCCGCCGCCTTGGACATCCGAGAGACGTTCGCCCGCATGGCCATGAACGACGAGGAGACGGTTGCCCTCATCGCCGGCGGCCACACCTTCGGCAAGACCCACGGTGCCGCCGATGACGACCAGTACGTCGGTCGTGAACCCGAAGGGGCCAGCCTCGAAGAGCAAGGCCTCGGCTGGAAGAACACCTTCGGCAGCGGCAAGGCCGGCGACACGATCACCAGTGGGCTCGAGGGCGCCTGGACGCCAACTCCGACCACGTGGGACAACAGCTTTTTCGAGACCCTGTTCGGCTACGACTGGGATCTGACGACGAGCCCGGCCGGCGCGTATCAGTGGGTTCCGACCGATCCCGCGGCGGCGGACGCGGTGCCGGATGCTCACGATCCGTCGAAGCGGCATTCTACGGTCATGCTCACGACGGACCTCGCGCTGCGGATGGACCCGATCTACACGCCGATCTCGCGTCGCTTCTTCGAGCACCCGGAGGAGTTCGCCGACGCCTTCGCCCGGGCGTGGTACAAGCTCACCCATCGCGACATGGGACCCATCTCGCGGTACCTCGGGCCGGAGGTCCCCGAAGAGCAGCTGATCTGGCAGGACCCGGTCCCCGCCGTCGACCAGCAACTGGTCGACGAGCAGGACATCGCAGCCCTGAAGAGCAAGATCCTCGCATCTGAACTGACCGTTTCCCAGCTGGTCACGACCGCTTGGGCCGCGGCGTCGACCTTCCGCAACAGCGACAAGCGCGGCGGCGCCAACGGGGGCCGCATCCGTCTCGCTCCGCAGAAGGACTGGGAGGTCAACAACCCGGCCGAACTGGCAACGGTGCTACACACTCTGGAAGGAATCCACGCCGACTTCAACAGCTCGCAGACTGGTGGGAAGAAGGTCTCCGTCGCCGATCTGATCGTCCTCGGCGGATGTGCCGCCGTCGAGCAGGCGGCCAAGAACGCCGGGCACGACGTTAACGTTCCCTTCTCGCCGGGACGCACCGACGCCTCGCAGGACCAGACCGACGTCGACTCGTTTGCCGTACTCGAACCCACGGCTGACGGGTTCCGCAACTATTTCCGAGCCGGCGACAAGCGGCGGCCCGAGGAGCTGCTGATCGATCGGGCGAGCCTGCTGGGGTTGACCGCTCCGGAGATGACAGTGCTCATCGGCGGATTGCGTGTCCTGAACGCGAACGCCAAACACGGTGTCTTCACCGACCGGCCCGAGACGCTGACCAACGACTTCTTCGTGAATCTGCTCGACATGAGCACGGAGTGGCAGGTGTCCTCCACCGAGCACGTCTACGAGGGCCGCGACCGCGAAACCAGCGAGGTGAAGTGGACCGGTACGGCCGTCGACCTCGTCTTCGGTTCGAACTCCCAGCTCCGAGCCGTCGCCGAGGTCTACGGGTGCGAAGACGCGCCGCAGAAGTTCGTGCAAGACTTCGTGGCGGCGTGGGACAAGATCATGAACCTCGATCGCTTCGACTTGGCCTGAACTGGAGTCTCTATTAGGAATCTCTATTAGTTACCGGCGCAGATTCGAACGGTTCCGGAAGAAACAACCTTCAGAGTCCATTGCCCTAAGCGGGGAACCGAAGGGGCATTAATTACGGTCTGCTCACCGGCCGATAGTTGTCCGATGGGCTGTGAGCCGGGTTTAAGAATACCGACCGCTATGGTTGCCCTTTGGTCAATCGTCTCAATTACTAAATTGAGCGACGGATTTCTGATAGTCACGATCGCCGGACCATCCGTGGGGATGATCTCCGCGCAGCCCGTTGTCGTCCCCGTTGTCGTTGTGGATTGACCTTTGCGAACTGTTAGTTGGCCAACTGGCGTTCCGGTTCCTGTAATTCTGATTTCCGGGGTTCCGGTCGCGCGGGGCAAAGCCCGAAGGTCGAGTCCTCTTACTAAGGTTTCATCACCATTGCGTCGTGCTAGTCGATGCGCCGACTTGGCTTCGGCAATCGTAAATGCCGGTGTTCCAAACTCAAGCACAACTTCGCGGTAACGACCGGCGGTGAGGGTTTGTAAAAACGGACTGGGCATAAACGAGTCGGGAACTTGTTTATTTATTACCCCCAGAACGGCTAACTGAGTTTTCTCGGTTTCCGTTATGAGTCGAAATCTGTGGGATTCGTTATTCAACTGGCCGATGTTCCAAATTATTGACCAAATAGCAACGCCGACAATCAAAATCTGAATCAACCGACGGGGATTAGATGAACCTTTAAATATTTCTCCGACTAGTAGCAAAAGCACAGCACCGACCGCGTACGAGAACCAACTGGTGAGTCCACTTGATGCTCGTCCGTAAGCCAGCGCACCAATCATGATTATTAAAGTTGTCGCCAGCCCGATTAAACGAGGCGAGCGCGATTTTCCTAAGCGCCACCAAGCGATTGCTAGGACGACTACCACGAGCCCAAGCGCGATGTCTGCGAAAATTCCTCGTGCGGATACACCGAGGAGCGTCCCGATCGTCTGCGCAGCCAGTTCTTCAGCAAAACGCAGTGTCGTTTCGAGCGAAGCACTCGATAGTCGGCCGGGAGAGTAAGCGAAATACCAGATTACGTAGCCGACAAGGGGAACTCCAGGTATCCACAACTTTCGCCACTGCCGACCGATAGCTAGTTCTACGGTCACGCCCAATGCGAAAGGCACCCCGATACTCGTTGCGGCAACGCTGAGAGCGAGGGCGCCACACGCACCGATGTCGGTGGCTAAATGTTTTCGGTCGAGAAGCAGCAGCGCCATCATTCCCCCGAAAACTGCGAGGGTCCAACCTAAGGAAATTGGCCAAATCAAAATCGCCGCCGCGTATCCGTAAAGAGCGAAGACAGCTGTGATCGCTAGTGTGCTCCAGTACGAAATTCTTTTGCGCAAGTAAACGAAGAGCGCGGTTGCTGCCGCGAGGTGAGTCGCTAAGAGCACTAAGCGATACGGAAAGTGAGAACTTATTCCAAATAATCGGTAGAGGATTTGAGTGATTCCGATAGGAACCACCATCAGATGGTTATTCAACGAATCGAAAAGTGATGCCGCAGTCGGATCAGTCCGGCTCTGGATTAACTTCCACTCATCAATAATGAAAGTAACTTCGCGGCCCGCATAAATAATTATCGCAGCCGCAATAATTATGACAACTGTTATCCCTATCCAATCGCGGCGCCCGGTCTGGCCGTTGCTGGGTGAGCGCAGATCGGTTGGGGTCACTTTAAATAGCTGGGCTTTCGGCGAAAAATTCGGTCACGCACTCCCCACCAAGTAATCAGTAACAGTTCTTCAGCAAAAATTCCCCAAGTCATTTTTGAATGACCTTGTGCTCGATTGGTAAACGTGATCGGCACTTCACTTATCTGTCCTCCGCTGCGCCACATTAGATAAACCGTTTCAATCTGAAACCCGTAACCCTTAGAACGAGTTTCGGAGTAATGAATTTTTTGTAGGGCTTCACTCTTATAAGCGCGGTATCCCGAAGTGGCGTCGCGAACTTTTATCCCCAGCACGAACCCTGCGTACCTGTTCCCCCAACGCGAGATCGCGCGGCGAAACCAAGGCCAGTCGGGTATCGATCCACCGGCAACGTAACGAGACCCGATAGCCATATCGGCCCCGCGGTCGATTTGAGCCAACACCTCCGGAATAGCGGAAGGATCGTGCGACAAATCGGCATCAATTTGGATCAAACGGTCGTAACCCCGTTCGATACCAACCGCAAACCCCGCTCGGTACGCCTCTCCTAGCCCTCGCTTCTCGGGGCGCAGCAGTAATTCGATGTGTCCAAGTTCTTGCCCGATTTTTTCTACTATCGCCGCGGTCCCGTCAGGGCTGGTGTCATCAACGACCAAAATGTCGACATCCGGAACAGCCGCGCGAATTTTGCGCAACATCTCAGCCACATTTTCCGCTTCGCAATAGGTAGGCATGACTACGAGTGTGCGCAAAATGAGTTACTCCATAATCGATAAGCACGCTATTTATCGCGCTTGGTCTACGAGAATAGGTCAAAATCCTCGTACAATCGGGGCAATGGATGACGTCAAAAGGGTCGCGCTCCCAACGGATCGGGATCATCCCGCCGATCCGAGCCAACCGGGGCCAGAGCGTCACCGACACTTCTCGGGCTTTGACGGGCTGCGAGCTTTGGCGGCCGGAGCAGTTTTACTTCACCATGCCGGCTTCCAGACCGGTTACGGGATCAACAGACGCTTCGGCGAATTGCTCGCGCACGGAGACGCAGGGGTATCGATATTTTTTCTTATCTCGGGGTTTTTGCTTTACCGACCGTTTGTCGAACGACATCTTTCTGACGACTCCGCGTCAGCCTTAGGAGCATTTTGGTGGCGGCGCGCGTTAAGAATTTTTCCGGGTTACTGGGTTGCTCTGATTGGAGTTTATCTAATATTTGGTTTTGGTAAAGGCGAGTTAAGTACTGCTGGCGACTTTGTAACTTATTTTGGTCTTACCCAAATTTACGACACGACACGATATTTTTATGGAGTTAATCAAGCTTGGAGTCTCGCGACCGAACTCAGTTTTTATTTATTTTTGCCGCTGTACGCGTTAGGAATACGGGCGATCGCTCGTCGGCGCCCCGCACGGAAGGTACGAATTGAAGCGTACGGATTAATAGTCCTAGTCGTCACTTGTGTGGTGTGGCGCTTGGCTTGGTGGTCTTACGATCCGTTCTGGACCCGTTACGGGCCCGACCTACCGCGTCCAATCGGTCCCGCGCCCTTTTCGGCCTTGGCCACCCAGTATTGGCTGCCGAACAACCTCGATCTCTTCGCAATGGGAATGCTGTTGGCCTTAGTCAGCGCATGGGTTGCCCATAACGGCGCGACTCCTAAATTCCTTCGCCAAGTTGCGGCGGTTCCGTGGTTGTGGTGGATGTTAGCGGCAGCAACTTATTGGGTGGTATCCATGAATGTGGGTCTTCCCCGCAATCTCGTCCCCCTAACCGGATCCCAGTATTTCTTACGCCAGTTTCTCTACGGTCTAATGGCCTTTTTCTTGTTACTTCCCGCAGTATTTGGCGAACCGCGTCGCGGCCTTATTCGCAAATTCTTAGTTTGGACTCCCGTCGCCTATATCGGCCTAGTTTCCTACGGAGTCTATTTGTGGCACCAAGCGATCATCGGTTATGTACGCGAGAACTGGTTGGGGCAGACCACTGAGTTCCAGGGCGCGCTGTTACCAGTAATTGTCATTGCCGGCTCATTAACTGTGGCTATCGCCACGCTTAGTTATTACTTGATCGAACGGCCGGTGCTGCGTTGGAAAAATTTGTTTACCGCCGATCGATCGGCGACAAAGTGAACAACACCCCGACGAAAGGATTTTTCCCTACCCTTGACGGATATCGGGCTATTGCCGCTCTGGCGGTTTTGGTTTTACACGCCTCAGTAATAAGCGGTTTCGTTTTTCGTGAGACCGAAGTGGGTCAGTACCTAGTTCGTCTTGATATCGGAGTGTCGATATTTTTTCTTATCTCGGGGTTTTTGCTTTACCGACCTTTTGTCCTATCTCACATAAACAAGCAACCTGGTCCTGGGTTACGCCATTATTTTGTCGGAAGGTTCCTGCGGATTTATCCGGCTTACTGGGCTGCCCTCATAGCGGTGGTCTGGATCTTTAAGCAACCGGGGCCGCAACACCGCATAGATAGCGTCGGCGAGTTTTTAGCTTACTTTGGCCTGTTCCAGCAATATTTCGCGAAAACGGCCTACGGCGGCATTCAACAAGCGTGGACACTTTGTGTAGAGGTTGCGTTTTATTTGTTCCTGCCGTTATGGGCGGTAACGATTCGAACTCTCACGCGACGAACTAAAAATGTTATAGCGGTTGAATTGATCGGTTTAGTCATTTTGTTCGCTACCGGAATTGCGTACCGGATGTTGGTACTCTCGATTGATCCTTACAACGCGGTTGAGATTTCTTGGCTACCCGCATTTTTTGATCAATTCGCGCTCGGCATGTTATTGGCCGTACTCAGTGCGGGAACTGAAACAAAGAAAATCAAGGGAACGGTAACTGAACTCGCGGGACGACACCCTTGGGTCTGCTGGGGAATTGCTGCGGTGTGCTTCTGGGTCGTTTCTACTCAAGTCGGGCTTCCAATTGGCTACCCTCGGTTTAGCCAAGGTCAATGGTTCGCGTGGAGCGTCGGCTACGGATTAACGGCATTCTTTTTTCTACTCCCTGCAGTATTTGGTAATCAGAACGAGGGCTTGGTTCGAAAATTATTACGACATCCAGTTTTAGTTTTTGTGGGATTGGTTTCTTTTGGTGTCTACCTATGGCACGAATTGTTTCTGGACCGATTCTTTACTTCAACCGGAACGCAGCCATTCGTTCCCGGCGCTAATTTTTTAGCGGTGCTTATTTATGCGGGAGCGCTTAGTTTGATTGCCGCGGCCTTGTCGTGGAACATAATTGAAAAACCGGTAATGCAACTGCGAAAGCGGTTGGCCCCCACTGGAGAAAATGACGAGATCCCTGTCGATCGCCGAGCAGCCGATCAGAGTGGATAACGCCCGAGCCGGAAACTCCACCTTGTTTCAATCCGGCGGTAGACTCGTTTTCCTGATTACGAGAAGTATCGGCTGCGGCCGCGAGGAGTTGTAGTGATAAGGGCGCATCAACGCATAATCAGCAACCGAGCTCGCGATTGGCAACGGTGGACTAAATGAACGAATCAGTTCCCGACTCCGCGGCCAAACTCGGCGATATTGCCGCGCGAGCCGGTTTGCGGAGAGTCCATTTCATTGCGTGGCGCGACCTGGCTGATCCCGAAGCAGGAGGGTCAGAGATCCACGCTCACGAAATTGCTAAACGATGGGCCCAAGCTGGAATCGATGTTACTTTTCGCACTTCGTACGCACCCGGTTTAGCTCAAATGTCTTGGCGCGACGGCTACCGCGTTATTCGTAAAGCCGGCCGCTACGCGATATTCCCCCGAGCAGCCATTAGCGAGATGGTGGGTCGTTACGGACGCCGCGACGCGTTGGTTGAGATTTGGAACGGAATGCCATTTTTTTCGCCGCTCTGGGCGCGCGGTCCGCGCCTTACTTTTCTCCATCATGTACACGCGGAGATGTGGAATATGACTCTTCCGTCTAGTTTGGCTTTTTGCGGCCGAATGTTAGAAGCCAAAATTGCCCCCGCGGCTTACCGTTCTACCCAAATCGTCACCCTTTCTGATTCTTCTAAGCGCGAACTAGTTGACGATTTGGGATTTTCTCCTGATCGAGTTGCGGTAGTGGAGCCAGGTATAGATGACTCTTTTATTCCTGGTGGCCAGCTGGCGGCGTCGCCGTTAGTGGTCGCTGTGGGTCGGTTGGTACCAGTTAAAAATTTCGAGCGTTTAATCAATGTTCTTGCTCGTTTACGAAAACGCCACCCAACATTGCGAGCAATAATCGTCGGTGAGGGTTATGAACGCCCCGCGCTAGAGTCGTTAGTTGCTCGGTTGGATGCCGACGATTGGATTGAATTGCCCGGTCGAGTATCCGATGCGCAATTGATCGATCTTTACCGCCAAGCTTGGCTAGTAGCTAGCACTTCGGTGCGAGAAGGCTGGGGAATGACGCTTACGGAGGCCGCGGCGTGCGGTACTCCGGCGGTGGTAACTGATATTGCTGGTCATCGCGACGCAGTAGAAAACGGTGTTACGGGGATACTTTGTTCGAGCGATGACGAACTTTTTTCCGGGTTTGATCGTTTAATCGACGACCCCGACTTACGCGACCGTATGAGCAGGGCCGCGGCATCGAGGGCGGAACGCTTTCGATGGGACAGTACCGCCCAGCGGGTTCTAGAAGTACTGGCCGCGGAGACGCGACGCTTTCGAAGTCGTTAACTCGTATGTTGGTTTCGCGCGTTTAAATGATTGCCCGCGTTAGACGGATATCGAATTGGTTTTGGGCCTATTGCGGATTGGCTTTAATTGCCTACGTTCCTTTTCTAGTTTCCGCGCCCGGTCGGATCAGCGTCGATACCAAACTTTCGCTATTTCTTAATCCGAGCCAACTCATAGCCAATGCCGCGTATCTGTGGGATCCGCAGTACGCATCGGGAACCGTCACTCATCAAAATATCGGTTACCTGTTTCCTATGGGCCCATTTTTTTGGATATTCGAACGACTCGGAGCGCCCGACTGGATAGCGCAAAGATTTTGGTTTGGATCGTTGGTATTTCTAGCGGGTGCGGGCGTGGTGTTTTTATTTCGCACTCTGTACCGACGCGACCTTGGTGCGATAGCCGCCGCACTTGTCTACATGCTTTCTCCTTATTTATTGGCTTACATGTCGCGACAGTCAGTCATCTTGTTGCCGTGGGTGGGACTACCGTGGCTGCTCGCGCTGACCGAGCGTTCTTTGCGTCAATCGACTTGGCGCAACCCCGCTCTTTTTGCATTAGTAACTTTTTTGATCGGCGGCACTAACGCCACCGCGTTGATTTTTGTTGCCATTAGTCCAATCCTCTGGATCCTCTACCGCTTGACCGGACCTAATCGGGTAGCCGGCGGGGCCGCGGCTCGAGCCGTCTTTCGTATCGGCGTTCTAGTAATCGCTACCTCAACTTGGTGGCTAGCCGGATTAACGGTGCAAAAAGATTTCGGTATGCCGGTCCCTGATTTCACTGAAACCGTACGCGCAGTATCGGCCGCGTCGTCGCCGCTTGAGTCGCTAAGAGGTTTAGGTAACTGGTTCTTTTATGGTCGCGACGGACTTAATTCTTGGATAACGCAGTCAGTTCAGTATCAAGAATCAATCGGTTTATTAATCGTTACTTTTCTTACTCCGATTATTGCGGTGGCCGCGGCCTCGCTCACGCAGTGGCGCCACCGGATCTATTTTGTTGGACTAGTTCTCGTCGGTACTATCGTTTCGGTCGGCGCGTATCCCTACGACGACCCTTCATTGTTTGGCCGCTTATTTAAAAGCTTTGCTGAAGGATCGTCGTTTGGGCTCGCCCTGCGTAGCACTCCTAGAGCAGTACCACTCGTAATTCTTGGATTAGCGGTACTGATTGGTGCCGGAATATCAGCATTGACTCAAGTTCGACCGCGGGTAGGAATAGTGGCGGCGGTTTTAGTCGGGCTCTTGGCCGTCATCAATCTCGCACCCCTCGGGCAAGGTGGCTTAGTCTCCGAGAATCTTTCGCGACCGTCAACCGTTCCCAAAGCTTGGACGGATGCCGCCCAGTATTTAGATCAACAAGGCTCGCAAACTAGAGTGCTAGAGATACCTGGTCAAGACTTTGGATTTTCTCGGTGGGGGGCGAGCGTCGATCCGCTGCTACAAGGTTTAATCGACCGACCGTGGACGGGGAGCGAATTACTTCCTTTCGGTTCGCTCGCAGCGGCCGATCTTTTGATTGCCCTTGACCGGCGAATTCAAGAAGGAGTACTGCAACCGGAAGCGGTAGCACCGATCGCTCGGCTTTTTGCTGCTGGTGATGTTGTGGTACGCACCGATGCTCAGTATGAACGCTTCCGAACGGCTCGCCCTCGTTATTTGCAAAATCTTTTTAATCCAACCCCTAATGGCTTAGAGCCAGTCATTGCGTTTGGGAAACCAAAAATCAATAAAGCCGATGAACGGCAACCGGTTAAAGATCCTGAAGAATTAGCTTCTCCCACTGATGAAGTTGCCCTTTCACCGGTAAAAATATTTGGTGTGACTAAGCCCGAAGCAATAGTGCGCACGGCTACCACCATCAATCCGGTGGTGATTGCTGGTGACGGTGAGGGAGTAGTTGACGCCGCGTCGGCCGGAATAATCGATGGCCACACTTTGATTTTCCAATCGGCCAGTTTTGCTAACAATAAAGCTCGGTTGCGCCAGATCGTTAAACAAAATGCCGATCTGGTGGTTACCGATACCAACCGCCGCCGGTCTCGTCATTGGGGTGCAATTCGCGATATGACGGGATATACCGAGCGGGCGGGTGAACCGAGTTTGGTTAACGACCCCGCCGATACTCGGCTCAGCCCATTTGCGGTTACTTCTGACTCCGCGCGAACGGTAACGATTGGGAATGGCGTGCGGTGGGTGCGGGCCGATCGCTACGGCGACCCTATTCGGCTAACACCTGAAGACCGACCCGCCGCGGCTATTGATGGCGATCTGGCTACTGGTTGGAGAGAAGGGGCCGGAGTCGACGCCACTGGCGCTCGGCTGGTTATTGACCTCGACGAACCCATCACTGCCGATCACATCGACTTAGTGCAACTCCAAAATGGCCAACGAACTCGGGCGATTAAATCGATTGAACTGCGGCTGGACGACGGTGAGTTTCGGTCGGTGAAACTGGGAATCGATTCGCAGTCGCCTTCAGGACAAAGTATCGATTTCGCCCAACAAACTTTCTCACGACTCGAACTTGTCGTAACCGGCACCACCAAAAATGGCGGAGGTTCGAGTGCGGTGGGCTTCGCCGAAGTCGTCATTCCTGGAGTCGCGACTTCAGAGAGCGTGCGCCTGCCAACCGACCTTTTAGGAACGGTCGGCGTCGCTTCGCTCGACCACCGGCTTACTCTTTTGATGAACCGATTGCGGGGATCACAGCGTGAGTATCTACGCAGTGATGAAGAACCGACGTTGGCGCGCACTTTTGTACTTCCTACCGCGCGTTCCTTCGCGTTGTCGGGAACTGCTCGCATTAATGCGACGGCAACCGACGACCTCATTGATTCATTGTTGAATCTGAATAGTTCAGGTCTGATTACGCGCTCCTCGTCTTATTTGGAGGGTGACCTCAAATCACGCGCCCGCTCCGCTTTCGATTCTGATTCAACCACCGCTTGGGCACCCTCGTTTGCGGGTGGAAACGCGGGCTCGTGGGCCGAGATCAATTTTTCTACCCCCACAACCATTGATCGTTTAGATCTTCGCTTATTGACGGATCAATACCATTCGGTTCCGACTCGTATCACGATTGCGCCGGAAGGTTCGGCTCCGTTTTCGCTAGATATTCCGGCGACAATCACCACTAATAAGCGTGGCTCCATTACTTCGGTGCCGGTAACCTTCCCTGCGGTTACTACCGAAAAACTTCGTTTTACCATCGACGCGGTGCGATCAGTCGTCGCCCCCGAGTACTTCAGTCACGAACCTCAGGAGTTGCCCGTAGGAATTGTCGAATTCGGAATTGCTAACTTAGCCAGAAATTCAGTGATGCCTGCTAGTGAGAGTTTCTCCACTGCCTGCCGATCAGATTTGCTTACCATTGATGGTCAACCCTTTCCGATTCAGATAACCGGAACTGCCACCGCCGCGCAACTGCGTCAGGGCTTAGCTATTACTGCGTGTTCTGAAGATACCGTCAATTTGACTAGCGGAACCCACGAAATCCGCAGTGTTAATGGACGATTAAGTGGAATTGATATTGACACGCTCGCGTTGGCTTCGGATGTGGGTGGCGCCGCTCGTACCGAAGCATTGTTGGGGCAATCAGGCGGCGAAAAATCCGGGCCGGGCTTTAAGCCAAATTCAGTTTCGGGCGATCAGCGGTCTTATGACCTAAAAGTTAATTCTGATGGCGAACCTTTCTGGTTGGTGTTATCTCAGAGTGCTAATGCGGGATGGAAAGCCGAAAGCAACAACGCGGTAGTAGGTGAACGCACTTTGGCTAACGGTATGGCTAACGCGTGGCTAGTGACACCGAATAAGTCGGGAACAATTTCACTCCGCGTAAGTTGGACTCCTCAAAACCGGATTTGGATCGGCTTGGCGATAACCGCCTTCGGGTTAATAGCGTGTCTGATTTTGGTCTTCATGCGACGCAAGTCGGCTGACGAGCTGGCTAACTTCACGCAAGAAATCCCGCGCTGGCAACCGCGCGTTGGTTTAGAAAAATCTCGTTTAAACAATTTTTCTCAAATTGGCGTAGCGCTGGTTATCGGAGCAATCGGGCTACTCCTTGCTCCGATATGGGTGGGGATAGTGGCGGGACTAATCACCTACGGAGCGCTACGCGACCGTCGACTGGTGTACGGAGCCCGAATTGGCGCAGTAGTTGTGCTGACCGTTGCCGCGGCATTTGTGGTGATTCAGCAGTGGCGTTATGGCTATATAGCGGCGTACGACTGGCCCCAGCATTTTATGCGGCTAAACGAGTTGCCCTGGTTGAGCTTGTTGCTGCTGATGGGTTCAGTGGCGGCTGATCAAGCACGCCAAGATTGACTGCGTGAAATCGCCCAACTTGCCTGAGGGCTATGGTCAGCGCCGGAGGTAGTAGCGGTGGCTTTAGAGTTTGAACCACGATCCGATGAAGTCGGGCGCACTCGTCGTTATTGCGCGACCGGAGAATGGACCGACGACACTCTCGGGACAATATTGGCAACCGGATTTTTGAATTCGCCTAATCAAGTCGTGAGTTTCCGATCGCAAGTACGCCCGTGGCGGGGCACCTACGCCGACGTGGCGGAATACGCGCGGAGAGTAGCCGGTGGTTTGCGCGCCGCCGGTGTACAGCCTGGTGACCCAGTGGCCTTTCACGCGCCTAATTGGCTAGAAACTGCCGTTACCTTCTGGGCGGTAGCGTTTTTAGGAGCAGTTCCAGTTCCGATAGTGCACTTTTATGGAACTAAGGAAACTGAATTTATTCTTCAGCAGTCTAAAGCAAAAATTTTAATAACTGCTGACGAATTCGGCCTTATTGATTTTTTATCTAATCTTGATCAAATTCGTCCTCGACTAAATAATCTTGAACAGATATTTGTAATTGGAAATAATGTTCCTACTTACGCTCAACCGTTTAGCGCGTTACTCGAATCCGATCCCGTCGGGGGCCCGCAACCAGCCGATCCGGGTGGTCCCGCACTAGTGGGTTACACCTCAGGCACCACGGCCGACCCCAAAGGCGTCATTCATTCTCATCGTTCAATTGGTTTTGAGATTCGTCAGTTGTCGGGGTTAAGCGCTAACGGCGGCCGCCCGTTACTCGTTGGCGCACCGGTAGGTCACGCTATCGGAATGTTGGCCGCGTTGTTATTACCAATTTACGGTGGTAACGCCGTGCATCTCATCGACAAATGGGAACCCTCGATGGTACTGGCGGCGATGCTCGAAGATGGTGTCGCGAGCGGAAGTGGTTCCACCGTTTTTCTTACCAGTCTTTTTGACCATCCCGACTTCACGCCGGCGCACGCCGAGATGATGACCTTTATCGGCTTGGGGGGATCGCCGGTGCCAACTGCAGTAGGGGAGCGGGCCGAAACTTTAGGCGTATCGACTGTTCGTAGTTACGGTTCCACCGAACATCCTTCAATCTCGGGCTGTCGCCACTTTGACGATCGCATTAAACGATTAACGACTGATGGCCGCCCGATGGAGGGAGTCGAAATTGAGTTGCGTACTGACGAAGGGCGCCTAGCCGAGCCGGGAGAACCGGGCGCGATCTGGAGTCGGGGACCCGATTGTTTTTTGGGTTATACCGACTTCGACTTAACTCGGGCGGCGATCGACGGTGAAGGATATTTCGATACTGGTGATATCGGCGTAGTTGATGAAGCGGGGTTCTTAACCATTGTCGATCGAAAAAAAGATGTAATTATTCGTGGCGGCGAGAATGTAAGTGCCGCCGAAGTAGAAAACATTCTGTTAGGAATGCCCGGAGTGGCGGAAGTCGCGGTGGTGGCCGCCCCCGACGAGCGTCTCGGTGAGCACGGATACGCGTTTATTCGCATGGCCCCGAACGCGGGCTCCGTTCCCGATTTAGCCGCGGTTCAGCGTCATCTTGAGGCGAGCGGATTAGCGAAACCTAAATGGCCCGAAGAAGTTGGCTCGATAGAAGAATTTCCCCGCACCCCGTCGGGAAAAGTTCAGAAATTCTTATTACGCCAGCGTTTGCGCGACCGTTCGCTTTAAGGACTCTCGTTGAAATATCCTTTTGGCGCCGATTTAGTATCAACAATTACTGTTGATAAGTTGCCCGGTAATGAACCCACTCGAAGTAATAGCCCAGGAATTTAGAGATCAGGGCTTGCGCCATACGATGTTGTGAAAGTAGAAATCCA
>JBCKKA010000028.1:0-17933 GCA_038904515.1 Acidimicrobiia bacterium
TTCGGCCATCAAGATTGACGGAAAGCGGCTGTACGAGTTGGCGCGAGCTGGTGAAGAAATAGAACGAGCACCTCGACCGGTAACGGTCTACCGATTTGCACTCGAAGACTTCGGTGAATCGAAAGCAGGATTTCCAACCGCTACGGTATTAGTGGAGTGCTCTTCTGGGACTTACATCAGAACTTTGGCCGCGGATTTAGGTGAAGCCCTAGGTGGTTGCGCGCATATAACCACCTTGCGTCGATTGTCGAGCGGGTCGTTTGATATTGATGAAGCTCACGAACTAGACGCGATAATCGCTAATCCCGACGAGTGTGTATTATCTACCCGTATCGCTATGCGGGATTTGGTTCAGATTGCAGTGGATGCTGATACCGAAAAACTTGTTGGCCACGGCCGGCCGATAACGGTTGACAATACTGTTCACGACCAATCTGGTTCTTACGCAATCGTCGGCCCGAAAGGTTCGCTGTTAGCCATCTACGAAGCGCGTGGAAATGAGCTTGTCGCGGATGTTGTGGTGGCTCCCGAGGCGGGGGAGTAAGCACGATGAAAGTTGTTCGTGATCTAGTCGACTACTCCGCACCTGAACGTGGGTCGGTCGTAACTATTGGTGCCTACGACGGGGTTCACTTGGGCCACCAAGCCGTACTTCGATTGGTTCAAGATTTGGCTAAGGCTCGCGACTACGAAGCAGTTTGCTTAACTTTTGATCGTCATCCGGCCGAAGTCGTGCGTTCGGCTACTGCCCCAAAGTTGTTAACTAATTTAGAACAAAAACTAGAGCTACTAGCCGCCGCCGGTTTTGTCGATACCACTTGCGTGCTTACCTTTGACGAAAAACGCAGCAAGGAGAGCGCGGAAGATTTTATTCGTACGGTATTAGTCGAAGGTCTTAACGCTCGCTTAGTAGTAGTTGGCGCTGATTTTCATTTTGGACATCGTCGTCACGGAAAAGTTGAGTTACTAGAACAGATGGGTGCCGAGTTGGGGTTTGAGGTAATCGGCTTAGGGCTGGTCCCTATCGACGGTGATTCGACTGGGCTCACTTATTCGTCGACTCGCGTTCGTCAGTTACTCAGTGAGGGCGATGTCGTTGGCGCCGCGCAACTATTGGCGTCACCACCGCGTGATTACGAAGTTCGGGGCACGGTATTGCACGGCGATGAACGGGGTCGAAAACTCGGTTATCCGACCGCCAATGTGGCGGTTTCCGATCGCGTGTGTTTGCCCGCCGATGGCATCTACGCCGGCTACTTCCGTGCTGGCCCCGCCGATGGTTCTGGTCTAGAAGCGGGTGACGGTATCGATCGACCCTGTGCGATCTCGCTCGGCCGCCGGCCGACATTTTACGAAACCGCCGGTGTCTCGCTGTTGGAGGCTTATCTGCTCGACTTTGATGGCGATCTCTATGACCGGCAAGTTGCGGTTCGATTTGTCGGGCGAATTCGAGGGGAGGAGAAATTTGCCACGGTTGAAGAGTTGGTGACACAAATGGGCCTTGATGTTGAGGAAACTAGGCGGCTTCTAGGCACCTGAGCCGACTCTGCTACCGTGGGGAGGTTCCCAACCGGGGAATCGTGAGGTCTCTAAGAGTTAAAATCCAAAGACGATCGCACCAAAGACGAAAACAAGTAGAAGCGAAGGTATGCCCGATTCAACTGCAACGATCTCCGATCACCGCCGCCACGAAACCGATACTGGCTCGGCGGAAGTCCAGATAGCTCTGCTCACCGGTCGTATTGACCATTTGACTGAGCATCTCAAGATCCACAAAAAAGACCATCACTCGCGCCGCGGCCTGTTGTTAATGGTTGGGCGTCGTCGCCGATTGCTCGATTACCTAAACCGTAAAGAAGTTGATCGGTACCGAGCGATTATCGCCAAGCTTGGTCTTCGGAGGTAATAGCAATTAGCAACTGGCCGCGCGCGCCAATTTTCGTACGACCCTTGTGGCTCAAACCGAAATTTACTTCGCCGGTTTAATTAAAAATGTCTAATAATAATCAATAGAGAGGAGCGTCTTATGGAAGGCGCCATTCGTGTTTCCGGTCCCATCAACGCCGAAGGGACCATCTTGTCCCTCGAAACGGGCAAGCTCGCCAAACTAGCGGCGGGTGCAGTACTAGTTCAGATTGGTGATACCACTTTGCTCACCACTGTCGCGACGAGCAAGCCGCGTGACGGAATCGATTTCTTCCCGCTGACTGTCGATGTAGAAGAGCGAATGTATGCGGTAGGTAAAATTCCGGGTTCATTCTTCCGTCGTGAAGGTCGGCCGGGCGAAGCAGCAATTCTTACTTGTCGTTTAACTGACCGCCCGTTGCGCCCGTCGTTTCCTAGCGACTTTCGTAACGAAGTCCAAGTTATTTCAACCATCCTTGGCGCCGACCTTGAGAACCCGCACGACGTAGCTTCAATCAACGGCGCGTCAGCCGCGCTAATGGTTTCGGGTATTCCGTTTGACGGGCCGATCGGTGCCGTGCGTATTGCGGCTATCGACGGCAAATGGGTTGCTCACCCAACTTACCAACAGGGTGATGAATCGACTTTCGAGATGGTGGTAGCGGGCCGCAAACTTGCTGACGGCGATGTTGCCGTGATGATGGTGGAAGCCGGTGGAACCGCAGGATCATTTGAAATGTACGAAGCGGGCGCGCCCAAGGTCACCGAAGAAACTGTCGTCGACGGCTTGGAGTTTTCTAAGCAGTGGATTTTGGCTTCGATTGAGTTACAACTTGAATTGGTCAAGAAGGTTCAGGCAGAAAAAGGTCCGATCAAGGAAATCTCGTACAACCCATCGATTGATTACACCGACGACGTATTCGACGCCATTGGCAACGAAGCCCGTTCGGCCACCGTCGAAGCAATGGCTATTGCCGACAATAACGACCGTAACGACCGCCTCGACGAGGTTGGGTCGGCCGCTATCGCGGTTTTGGTTGGATCCGACGATGCGCCCGGACAGTTTGCCGGTCGTACGGGTGAACTTAAGAAGGCGTTCCGTTCGTTACAGAAGCAGGTCGTACGCGACCGTATTGTCAACGAAGGGGTGCGTATTGACGGTCGAGGACTGACCGATCTTCGTCCGATCTCTTCGGAAGTGGGAGTGCTCCCGACTGCTCACGGAACCGGTTTGTTCCAGCGCGGCGAGACTCAGGTTTTGAGTGTGGTCACCCTCGGTATGCCCCGCATGGAGCAAATGATCGATTCGATCGGTACCGACGACCGCAAGCGTTACATGCACCACTACAACTTCCCGCCGTTCTCAACTGGTGAAACCGGTCGAGTCGGATCCCCGAAGCGACGCGAAATTGGTCACGGAGTATTGGCCGAGCGGGCCATCGTGCCGGTTCTGCCGAGTGCCGCAGAATGGCCGTACACCCTGCGAGTGGTGTCCGATGTGATGTCGTCGAACGGTTCTACTTCGATGGCTTCAGTTTGTGGTTCGAGCTTGTCGCTGATGGACTCCGGAACACCGATTAAGGCTCCAGTAGCCGGTATCGCAATGGGTTTGGTTTACCACGACGGAAAATACGTAACCCTTACCGACATCTTGGGCGTGGAAGATGCGTTCGGCGACATGGACTTCAAGGTGGCCGGTACGCGCGATGCGATAACTGCGTTGCAACTCGACACCAAGATCGCCGGAATCCCGGCCAGTGTGTTGGCCGATGCTTTGCAGCAAGCCCGCGATGCTCGCTTGCAGATCCTCGACGTTATGAACGCCGCTATTTCTGCTCCGCGTGAAGATGTAGGCCCGACTGCACCGAAGATTATTAGCATCGAAATCCCGATCGACAAGATTGGTGAAGTAATTGGTCCGAAGGGCAAAGTAATTAACACCATCACCCAAGAGACCGGTGCCGATGTTTCGGTTAGTGACGACGGTGTGGTGGGAACAGTGTCGATTGGATCTAAAGATGGCCAAGCAGTCGAGGAAGCTCGTCGTCGTATCGAATTGATTCTCGATCCGCCGACGGCCGAACTCGGCGCTACTTACACCGGTCGAGTGGTGAACGTAACCAAGTTTGGTGCGTTCGTAAACATTTTGCCGGGCCGCGACGGTTTGCTGCACATATCTAAGTTGGGCGGCGGCAAGCGTATCGATCGAGTCGAAGACGTGATCAACCTCGGTGACGAAGTTGAAGTGCGAGTTGACGACATCGACAACTCGGGCAAGCTCTCTTTGAGCATGGCGAGTGAAGATGGTGGCGATACGCCCGCCGAACGCGATAGCGGTCGTTCGGATTCAGGTCGTTCAGATTCAGGTCGTTCGGATTCTGGTAAATCAGATTCAGACCGTTCGGATTCAGGTCGTTCAGATTCAGACCGTTCGGATTCAGGTAAATCAGTTTCGTTCGAGGACTCATGGGAAGAAAAAGCCAAAGAAGAATTTGGTGACCTTGGTCCCGAAGACGCCGGTCGAGATGCCAGTCGAGACTCCGGTAAGCCCAGTGGCAATCGCGGTGGCCGCCGTCGGCGTTAACTCGCCATGATTGACGCGGTTAAACGCAGCACCCTTGATTCGGGGTTACGGGTAGTTACCGAAGCATTACCGGGTCTGCGTTCCGCGGCAGTGGGGTTTTGGGTGGGAACCGGTTCGCGTGATGAGGTTGATGAGATTTCTGGCGCCAGCCATTTTCTAGAACACCTGCTCTTTAAGGGAACCGAGCGTCGCAGCGCGCTAGAGATTGCTAATTCGGTGGAGTCGGTAGGTGGCGACATGAACGCCTTCACTACTCACGAAGCGACGGTATTTTATGTTCGAGTGCCCGACGCTCGTCTAGGTGACGCCCTCGACATTCTTTCTGACATCGTATGGTCGCCCAGTTTGCAACAAGAAGATGTTGATTCGGAACGACAAGTTATCCTCGAAGAAATTCGTATGCACGACGATTCTCCCGAAGATTTAGTGCACGATGTTTTTGCCGAGGCTATTTTCCCCGAACACGCCATTGGGCGCGAAGTGATCGGTACTCCCGAAACAATTAACGCGCTCGGACCTGACGAAATTTCAACTTTTCACCGCGCCCACTATCACCCCAGCAATGTGGTAGTGGCGGCGGCGGGTAATCTCGATCACGACGATGTGGTTAAGCAGGTCGAGGCCGCGCTGCCGACCGACACTAAGAGCAAACGACCGACCCGATCGGTGTGGCCAGGATCGCCGGCTCCAAAAAAATTGTCAGTTATCGAACGCGATAGCGAACAAGCCCACGTGGTACTGGGAATGCGGGCCCTGCAGGGCGACGATCCCGATCGTTATGTTTTAGCCGTTCTCAATCAAGCCCTCGGTGGAGGGATGTCGTCGCGTTTGTTTCAAGAGGTACGCGAAAAACGAGGTTTGGCTTATTCGGTCTACGCCTACCGCAGCGCGTTTGACGAGACCGGAACTTTCGCCATTTCCGCCGGTACCGCACCCGAACGGTTGTCCGAACTTTTAGAAGTTCTGGCCAATGAGATTGACCGAGTCGTTGCTGATGGGGGAGTTAGTGCCGACGAGTTGGTCGCGGCCAAAGGTCACTTAACTGGCTCGCTCGCTTTGTCGCTTGAGAGCTCGAGTTCGCGTATGCACCGGATCGGGTCGAGCGAGTTGTCGTTAGGTGAAATTGCGACTCTTGATGAGTTGGTAGCCAAAGTAGATGTAGTAAACGCCGATGATGTAGCCCGAGTGATTGAGCGAGTATTGGCCTCAAACGAGCGCACATTGGCGGTGGTGGGCCCAGTAAAAACGGCTGACCTAGAAGCGTTTGTCGGTTAGCCGAACATTATTATCCTCAGCATTGTTGTTACCAGCGGTAGCCTTTAAATCATGGGACTTACGCGGGTAGGAGTATTTGGTGCCGGTGGGCGCATGGGCGCAACGGTTTGTGCCGCAGTAGCCGCCGCGGCCGATCTCGAACTGGTAGCGGCCGTCGATCCGGCCGTAGCCGGCACCGCGCTTAGCGAGCTTGGAGTTGCCGACACCGACATTACCGTATCGGCCACGGCCGATGCTTTAGTTGCCGCCCATGCGCAAGTCGCCGTTGATTTCACCGTGGCCGACGCCGCTCGAGCCAATCTCAATTGGTGCGCCGAACAAAGTATCCACGCCGTAGTTGGCACCACCGGATTTTCGTCGGCCGATCTCGACGACATCCGCATCCGTTTTTCTAACGGTTCGGCTAATGCTTTGATCGCCCCTAACTTCGCTATCGGCGCGGTGTTGCTGATGCGTTTCGCCGAATTAGCCGCGCCGCACTTTGAAACTGCCGAAATAATCGAATTACACCACGATCAAAAAGTTGATGCTCCGTCGGGAACTGCGATACGTACTGCCGAACGCATGGCTTCGGCGTCGAGCGATTGGGCTGACGACCCCACTGAAAAGATGGTGATTGAAGGAGCGCGCGGTGCACGCGGTGCAGGCGGAATACCTATTCACTCAGTTCGATTACGAGGCATCGTTGCCCACGAGGAAGTTATTTTAGGCTCAACTGGCCAGACGCTAACCGTGCGCCACGACTCCTACGACCGCACTTCGTTTATGCCTGGCGTTCTCTTAGCGGTGCGTAAGATTTCTGATTTGCCCGGGCTAACGGTGGGTCTTGATTCGCTACTAGATCTCCGCTCCTAGATATCAGGTTATGACCGACGCTCAAACGCGCGTCTACGCGGCCACTTACGAAAGCGTGGCGCGGGTCGGTCTTGATAAAACCACGCTCGAATCAATTGCCACCGCAGCGGGAATATCGCGTGCCACTCTCTACCGGATGTTTCCTGGTGGCCGTGACCAAGTGTTACGCGAAACCGTCGGTGTCGAAATGGATCGGTTTTTCATTGCCCTCGCGGCCGAAATTTCTGACGCTCCCGATCTTGAAACTTGTTTGGAGCGGGGTCTAATTTTTGCCCGCCAATCTTTGCTTGAGCACGCGGTGTTACAAAAAGTTTTGCGCACCGAACCCGAAACTTTGCTACCGCTGATGACGGTGGAGTCGTACCGCATTGTGGCCGCCATCGCTGAATATCTAGTACCGCTGATCACGGCCGAGAAATCTCGCCTGCGATCGGGGCTTAATCCCGTGCGGGCGGCCGAATACGTGGCCGGGATGGTGCTTTCGATTATCGGTAGTCCCGGACGCTGGGATCTAAACGACCCGAAAGAAGTTCACACTCTGGTGCGAGAAGAGTTGTTGGCGGGAGTGCTTGATCCCAGCTCCTGACCCAGTGCCTGACCCCAACGTCTGATCTAGCGCCTGACCCAGTGCCGGAAAGGGATTTCGGCGGTCCTTGACGATGAGACATAAATTGTCGTAGTGTCTCAGCTATGGCATTAACTTTTGCTAGCAGCCGAGTCGACTCTCTTTTGGGCTCAAGCCCAGAGGTTTTAGGCCCAGAGGTTCTAGTTGATGGGGTTTTAGTTGATGGAGTTGAGGTTCGAGCGCAGGTCGCCACTCTTGAATGTTTGGCTCGTTTAGGTTTTGCTAAAACCACAATCGACGATGTAGCCAAAGCGGCCGGATGTTCGCGCGCCACTCTCTATCGTTACTTCCCGTCAAAAGCCGAATTGGTGCGCAGCGCGGTCAAAGTCGAATTGATGCGCATTACTTGGGCCATCCAAGATGCCGCTGCTGGCCAAGATGATCTTGAGGACACCGTGGTCGCGATGCTGCTAACCGCCGGTCACGAAGTGGGCGAGAACCCTGCCCTTCGTTATGTAGCCGATTTTGAGTCGGAGCGCTTGTTGCCTCACCTTTCGTTTAGTGGTGGTGATCGGTTTTTAAGTCGAGCGGCGAAAATTTTCTCACCGGGTTTGGTTCCATTTATCGGCGAGCGCGCGCCACGCGCGGCAGAGTGGATTGCTCGTAACGGCTTGGCGCTCTGGCTCAATCCCACCCGCGCCGGCGTACTCACTGATCCAATAGCGTTGCGGTTATACGTACAAGAATTTATTCTTCCGGCGTTAACTACGTCGGCGAAAAATAGTAAAACAAAAAATAAGTAACCAAGAGAGGGACACGACCATGGCCATTACTAACGAAGAACTCATCGGGCGGGCTGATCTCAATGATGTTGAATCAATCTTGGCGATTTCTAATCACGATGTAAATGCCAAAATGCACATGCTGTCGTCGGAGCAGAGAACCGTATTCACTTGGGACTACGAGATGTCGCGTGAGCCTTTGCGCAAGCTCTACGAAAAAGCCAAGACTTCGCAGTGGAACGCCAACGATCTGCCCTGGGAAACCGAGGTTGACCAAGAGGCGGTAGTAGCAGCCAACCAAGCGGCTAACAGTTACCTCCACCAAGAGGGAATGGATATGTCGGGTACGCCTTTTGCTAAGTGGGGCGACAAAGAATGGTTGGAGTTTGGAGTGGAGTCACAGAACTGGACTCTTTCGCAGTTCATGCACGGTGAGCAAGGCGCATTGCTTTGTACTGCACAAATCGTGGAAACCGTTCCGTGGATCGACGCTAAGTACTATGCATCAACTCAAGTAGTTGATGAAGCTCGTCACGTTGAAGTATTTGCGCGCTATCTCGATACCAAATTGTCGGGCCATTACCCGATTAACGCCCACCTCAAAGCCCTACTTGACGACATCATCACCGACTCGCGTTGGGATATGACTTACTTAGGTATGCAGATAATGGTTGAAGGTCTGGCCTTGGCTTCGTTTGGTTTTATCCACCAAATGACCACCGAACCACTGCTCAAGAAACTCTTGCGTTATGTCATGAGTGACGAAGCGCGCCATGTGGCGTTTGGGGTTTTGTCTTTGCAGGAGTATTACCAAGAGCTCGACGGTAAAGAGATTCGTGAGCGTCAAGAGTTTGCTTACGAAGCCGCGGTGCGCATGCGCGACCGTTTCTTGCAGCAAGAGGTGTGGGATCGTATGGGAGTTAATGTGAAGGACGCGGTGCAGTTTGTCCTGCGAGCCCCCGATCGCCCTGTATTCCAAAGCATGTTGTTCTCAAAGATTGTTCCTAACTGTAAGAAGTTGGGGCTACTCGATGCGGGCGATGGCTGGTTGCGGGAGAAGTTCACCGAGTTGGGTGTGATTCAGTTTGAAGACTGGGCTGACACGGGCGAAGAGTACGAATCGCTCGACGCAGTAGCGCAAGATCGCGCGGAAACATCGGTCTGATCGCGAGCGAGGCAGTAGCCTCGTCTAAATGGCGACACCAGTTCGCGTCGTCTTTTTAGGCGGCTTAGGAGAAATCGGCCGTAATTGTTTCTGCCTTGAGGTCGAAGGTCGCATTGTGGTGGTCGACTGCGGGCTTATGTTCCCCGATGCCGACATGCCTGGTGTTGATTTAGTTTTACCCGACTTCACTTATTTGCGTGAGCACGCGGAACAAGTTGACGGCATTGTCCTTACTCATGGTCACGAAGACCATGTCGGGGCTTTGGGATATTTACTCGCCGATATTTCGGCACCAATTTATGGTTCGCCGTTGTGTTTGGGCTTTGCGCGCAAGCGACTCGAAGAAGCTCGGGTTATGGACCGTACCGAACTTATACCGGTGCGCGACGGAGAGTCGGTAACGATCGGTCCGATTACGGCCGAGTTTATTCCCGTGACGCACTCGGTACCCCACGCGTTTGCGGTGGCGTACACCACTCCCGCGGGGATTATTTTTCACACCGGCGATTTCAAACTCGACCTCGCACCGGTCGATGGCCGTCGTACCGATGTATCGCGACTAGGAGAGCTGGGCCGCCAGGGGGTGCGACTGATGCTTTCGGATTCAACCAACGCCGAAACCCCTGGGCGCACCAAATCGGAGTCGAGCGTAGGTCCCGTTATCGAAGATCTCTTTCACCGTTATTCGGATCGGCGATTTGTGGTGGCGTCGTTCGCTTCGCACCTGCACCGCATTCAACAAGTGGCCGAAGCCGCGGTAGCCGCCGGCCGTAAAGTTGCGTTCGTCGGACGCTCGATGGTTCATAACACCACCTTCGCCCGCGAAATTGGATTATTTAATATTCCGTCCCGCGAAGTAATCGAAATCGAAGAAGCCGAGAAACTCGCGCCGAGCAAGGTTTGTATTATTTGCACCGGTTCGCAAGGTGAGCCTATGAGCGCGCTGTCGCTGATGGCTATCAACGAACATAAACACGTAAGTCTCGGTCCAAAAGATGTAGTAGTTATTTCGGCCCACGCGATTCCGGGTAACGAAGTAAGCGTTTCTAAAGTCATCGACGCGCTGTACCGATCGGGGGCCGAGGTAGTGCACGGTGGCTCGGCTCCGGTACATGTGTCGGGCCACGCTTCACAAGATGAACTCAAATCGATGATTGATTTAGTGAGACCGGAATGGTTTGTTCCGGTACACGGCGAGTACCGGCACTTAGTTAATCACGCTCGCTTAGCTAACGAAATGGGTATCGCTAACGACCACATTTTGATCTGTGAAGATGGCGATGCGGTGGTGATTAAGGGTGAAAAAGTTGAAGTTAAAGAACACGCGGTGCCCGCGGGCTATCAGTATGTTGACGGGATTACCGGCGATCTCGACCCCGGAGTTTTACACGACCGCCGCTCGCTCGCCGAAGAAGGTTTTGTAGTAGTAATCGTGACGGTGGTGGTGGCGACGGGCGAGATCGTAACTGGTCCTGAAATCGTGACGCGTGGGTGGATTCATGCCGACGAAGCCGAAGAATTGCTAGAAGAAGCTCGCGCGGCCGTACGCGACGCTATTGAAGGTGCGGCCGCCAATGGTGTAATTGATGTCGAGAACTTGCGCCGTAAGGCTCGGCGAGCTTTAGGGCGCTTGATAAACGAGCGCACTCGCCGTCGACCTACGATTATTCCGGTGGTAATGGAGATATGAGTAAATGATTCGCGACTGGTCTAATTTTATTGGTGGCCGCACCGCCCTCGTTACCGGATCGGGTGACGGGGTTGGTCGCGCTATCGCGATGCATATGGCGCGCGCGGGCGCCGAAGTTTGGATTAACGACATTGACGAAGGTCGGGCCAAAAAAGTAGTCGGTGAAATTGAGCGCGAAGGGGGCACCGCCCATTCGGTCATCGCGGATATCTGCAGCCCTGACGCGGTGAAGTTGATGGTACAAACTACCGGACCAGTAGACATTTTGGTCAACAACGCCGGTAGCGGAGTGCGGGCGTGGGCGAGTGGCGATACCCGATTGGTAAATTTTTCTGAGAGTTCGCCCGCGGAATGGGAACCAATTATGCGCGTTAATCTCACTGGAGTTCTGCACGTAACCCATGCTTATTTGCCCGCCATGCTCGAAAAAGGCTGGGGTCGAATACTGGCCATTGTTTCTGATGCCGGTCGACGCGGGGAGCGTCGTCAAGTGGTTTACGGAACCGCTAAGGCGGCGACTATGGGATTCGCGCGCGGCTTGGCTGCCGAAGTCGGCCGTCAAGGCGTTACGGTGAACTGCATTTCGTTGGGCGCGATGCAACACGGTCCGTTGGCTGATGCTGCGGCCGACGATCCCGATCTTGAAGCCAAATTGGCCGCGGCTTACCCCATTGGTCGCTTGGGGCGGGTCGACGATCCGGCCCCGCTGGCGGTAGTGCTCTGCAGCGAAGCCGGAGAATGGATAACGGGGCAGGTTTATCCCGTTGATGGGGGCTATGTGCCTGCGCTCTAGGACGCATATAGATGCTACTGAGGCCCTTGTTGCTGGTGTTAGCGTTACGGGGTGGCGACTCGTATGATCGGCAAAAAAACTCGCGCTAAATCGGCGAGCAAATCGAGGGCCAAGAAGCGAGCCCAGCCCAAAAAACGCGCGACCGCCCGAACTTCTCCCGCGACCACCTCTACTCGGTCGAGTCGAATCCGCGAGTCCGCCCGTCGCGAACTCGGCGGCCATACCTCTGATGCTCTGGCCATCGGGCTAGTAGTACTCGCGGCTCTCACCACGCTGGGATTGGTTTCCGATTTAGCGGGTCCGATTGGCACCACGATCGCTGACGCACTGGGAACGATGGTCGGCCGCGCCCGCTACGCCATACCCGTGGTCTGTTTAGTGTTGGCGATTTCGTGTTTCGACCAACGCCCAGAATCAAAGCACGCGCTTAGCCGTCGACTTGATCGTGAAAAAGCCGTCGACGAAGACTCCGACACCGCTAATGATGCCAACGCCGAACTTGTTGCCCCGGCTTCAGAGTTGGCTCCGTTGCGCGTGGGTATTGGTTTTATTCTTCTCGGCATCGCGGCAGTCGGTACTCTGCAGTTGGCGGCCGGCGATCCTTCGATAAATGCGTCGGCGGCGCATTTACGCGACGCGGGTGGTTATTCGGGTGCCGTAATTGGTGGCGGCTTGGCTTCGGCCGCCGGAGTGGTGGGCGCCTCAGTAGTGATTCTTGGGTTTGCCATTCTCGGCACTTTGTTGGCTCCCGGTATTCCAATGCGCGACGCAATCTATTCCGTCGGACGCGCTTCGGCGAAACTTGGTTCATTATTGAGTCGCGGGATTCATAAATTTAGTGAAATGTCCGATTCTGATACCCCGTCTAAAAGCGATCCGGTGGCCTTTGCTTCCGGCAGTGGTATATCTGAACCGGAAATGCCTGAACCGGAAATGCCTGAAGCGATAAGCCCGGTATTCGATGCTTCGCTTCCCGCCGAAGGTGAAGAAACTGAAGACGAACTTGAGATAGTGATCGAAGATGACGGGCAGACGGCTATCGGTTTTGGGGGAAAGTCGGGCAAAAAACGGGGAACTTGGAAGTTGCCGCCGGCCAGTATTTTGCAAATTGGCGACAAGAATGCGGTTGATCAACGCATGGTCGATGAAGGTGGCCGAGTGTTGCAAGCCGCACTCGAACAACACGGTGTAGGGGCCACGCTTATTGGCTCAACGGTTGGTCCGACGGTTACTCGTTACGAACTCGAATTGGCGCCGGGCGTGAAGGTGAGCCAAGTAACTGGTTTGAGTCACGATCTTGCTTACGCAATGGCCGCGGCCGACGTGCGTATTTTGGCGCCAATTCCCGGTCGTTCGGCAATCGGAGTGGAAGTTCCGAACAAGATGCGCCAGTTGGTAACTCTGGGTGACATCCTCGCGTCACCCGAAGCCAAAAGTGTCACCCACCCGCTCGAAATTGGACTCGGACGCGATATTGCTGGCCGTCCGGTAATGCTAAACCTCGCCACGCTGCCGCACGTTTTGATCGCCGGAGCCACCGGTGCCGGAAAATCGAGTTGTATTAACTCACTCGTTAGCTCGTTACTAATGCGCACTACTCCCGACCAAGTACGGATGATTTTGGTCGACCCCAAGCGAGTAGAACTTGGCGCCTACAACGGCGTGCCGCACTTGCTTACTCCCGTAGTCACCGACCCCAAGAAAGCGGCTAACGCGCTTTCGTGGGCGGTACGCGAAATGGATATCCGCTACGAGATGCTTTCCGAAGTGGGCGCGCGCGATATCACCGGTTACAACTCGTTGATTGACTCCGACAGTTTGCCCACGCCCGCCGAACCCGATCCGGTAACCGGAAAAGGTTATGAGCGATTGCCGTTTATCGTGATTGTGGTTGATGAGTTAAACGATCTCATGATGGTGGCCGCTCGTGATGTTGAAGCCAGCATTTGTCGCATCGCGCAGATGGCGCGCGCCGTCGGTATCCACCTCGTGATTGCCACCCAACGCCCATCGGTTGATGTAATCACGGGGGTTATCAAGGCCAATATACCGAGCCGACTGGCGTTTAGCGTTTCGAGTTTGGCCGACTCACGAGTCATCCTCGACCAGGCGGGCGCCGAAAAACTTATTGGGCAGGGCGACCTGTTGGCGATTACCGCGAGTTCTAATCGGGCCCAACGCATTCAGTGTTCGTGGGTTGAAGAAGCGTGTGTGCGTAAAGTCGCCGCGCACTGGAAGCGACAGGTGGCCAACGGAATGTACGTTGAAGGAATTGCCGACGACGCTACTTCGGTCGCGTCGGGCGACGGCGACGACCGCGGCGACGATCCGTTGTTAGTGGAAGCCATGGAGTTGGTGGTACGAGCCGGTACGGGATCGACCTCGATGTTGCAACGTAAGTTGCGAGTGGGATTTTCTCGGGCCGGTCGGTTGATTGATTTACTCGAACGGCGGGGTGTGGTGGGTCCCGCTTCAGGGTCGAAGGCGCGTGAGGTGCTGATGGCCGTGGAAGAGTTTGAGGCTATGGAACAACGCGGCGCATCTTGATCACGAATACCTGATCACGAATACCTGATTGTCGTAACCGATAACCGGTATTTTCGTATCGGAACGCGATAAATCGCGCTAAGCAAAGCACCGGTAAGATTGCTCAATGGCTTCAGAAACCGACACCAACTCGCTCGCGCCGGCCCCGGCCCCTCGTTTTTGGGTGGAGACGATGGGGTGTCCGAAAAATGCGGTCGACTCCGACAAGGTGATTGCCTCGTTACTAAGCGACGGTATGGTTCCGGCCGCTAATCCGGAAACGGCCGAGTTGGTCATCGTCAATACGTGCGCATTTATTGACGCGGCGCGTCAAGAGTCGATCGACACCGTGCTTGATCTATCCGCGCGCCGCCAAGTTGGTGCGCAAGTTGTGGTAACTGGTTGCATGGCCGAGCGCTACGGCGACGAGTTGGCCGAGTCGCTTCCGGAAGTTGCCGCGGTAGTGGGGTTTGCGGGTGAAGGATCGCTCGCGCAATATTCGCCAATAGTGCCGCAGCCCGTTCGGTGGGGAACCGACCGTTCGCTACCGAGTCGCCCGGCGGGTGCGGTGCGAGATTTACTTGAGTTGCCCCGAGCCGTACCGACCCAACCGTGGGCCTACCTAAAGATTGCCGAGGGTTGCGATCGCGCTTGCGCATTTTGCGCCATTCCATCGTTTAGGGGCAAGCAACGGTCGCGTACCCCCGAAGTGATCGTGGCCGAAGCGCGCGCGCTGGTCGAAGCCGGAGTCCGCGAACTGGTTCTAGTAGCACAAGACCCCGGATGGTACGGGCGCGACATTGGAACGCCCCGAGCGTTAGCCGGTTTGCTGCGCCAACTCGATGCCGAATTAGGTTCGGTGGGTTTGTTGCGCCTGCGCATTCTTTATCTTTATCCCAGTGAGGTGCACGGAGAATTAGTCGATACGATTTTAGAGTTACCCACCGCGGTTCCTTATTTTGATCTTTCGCTTCAACATGCCGATCGAGCACTGCTCGCGCGCATGAAACGGTGGGGGAGTGCCGAAAAATTTATGGCCATGATCGACTCGATTCGAGCGGCCGAACCTAGCGTCACTTTTCGTTCATCATTTATTGTGGGTTTTCCGGGTGAAACCGAAAGTGCTCACGAAGCGTTGCTTACTTTTTTGGCGGAAGCGCGACTCGACTGGACGGGTTTCTTTCCGTTTTCGCCCGAAGTGGGCACTACCGCGTTTGGACTCGACGGTACGATTTCCGACGAACTTAAGGCCGAACGTTTGCGTGAATGTGAAGAAGTGCAAGCTCCCATCACGCAAGCGGCGCGCGACGAAGTCGTGGCGACCGCAACCGAACTAACGGTATTGATTGAAGGAACCGACGCCGACACCGGTGTGGCCGTCGGTCGTAGTCATCGCGAAGCACCCGAGATTGACGGATTGATTCATGTTGCTACCACCACCGCGTTGCGGCCAGGGATGCTGGTGCGCGCACAACCGCAGTCGGCGTTAGGCCCCGACATTTACGCCGATTTCATTTCCGATTTCATTTCCGGTTTAGACACCTCGCTATTGAGTAAAGCCCGCGCCGCGACCAATGATCAACCGATAGGTTCGCGACTATGAATTCGGTCAACAAAATTCCGCGCTTCGGCGAAACCGCGTTGTTTACTTTGGCCAATTTGGTAACCCTCGCTCGTTTGGTACTGGCCGTACCGGTTTTGATTTTGATGCTCGACCAAGGTTCCACTTGGCTCACTTATGGGGGGTGGGCGGTATTGGCGTTTTCGGATCGCCTCGACGGCTATCTCGCGCGGCGGGAAGGCACCACTCGTTCGGGCGCGTTTCTCGACCCGATGGTCGACAAGGTGATGGTGTTGGGTGGTTTTATCGTTCTGGCTATCAACGGAAGTTTTTCGTGGATACCAGTAGCAATTGTGGTGGCGCGTGAAGTGGGAGTTTCGGTTTATCGAATTATTGCCAGTCGGCGAGGAGTGTCGTTGCCCTCGTTGCGCCTAGGTAAGTGGAAAACCGCGGTGCAGTTTTTTGCGGTGGGCTGGGTTTTGTTTCCTCCTACCGCCAATCTTGAATGGTTTCTATTGATCTGGTTATGGGCCGCAGTAGTGCTGTCCATAATTTCGGCGGCCGAAATCCTGCGCGCCGGCTGGAGTCCCGCGCCATCCGGTCGCGGCCAACCGGGAGATACCGCGCCTCACTCTGCCCCCGCATCATGAGGTGCGATGTTCTCGCCATCGGCACCGAACTATTACTCGGGCAGATCATAGACACCAACAGTGCGTGGCTCGGCGAACAATTAGCTGAAGCGGGTATCGATTCTTACGACCATCGCAAAGTGGGCGACAATCTCGATCGCATGGTGGCGTCGTTAAAAGATTTACTAGCCAACGCCGACGCGATAGTGGTGTGTGGAGGGCTGGGCCCCACGCCCGACGATGTAACGCGCGAAGCCCTTGCTGCGGTGGCGGGAGTTCGGTTGGAACGGCGGGAAGAATTAGTCGAAAGTATTGCCGCCATGTTCGGCACGCGGGGACGCGATATGCCCGCGAATAATCTCCGGCAGGCGGATATTCCCGAAGGGGCTCAAGTGATCCCCAACGCTATGGGCACTGCTCCGGGCGTGATGGCCGAGATCGACGGCAAGGTGATTTACGCCGTACCCGGAGTGCCCTACGAGATGCACGCGATGGTTAAAGATTTTGTTATTCCGGATTTACTAGAACGAGCGGGCCTGCGTTCGGTAATCGTGTCGCGCTCACTAAAAACTTGGGGCGCATCAGAGTCGGGCTTAGCCGAAATGATTGCTCAGCGAGTTGACGACCAGAGTAATCCGTCGATCGCATTTTTGGCACGCGGTATTGAGGGCCTCTATGTGCGCTTAACCGCTAAAGCGGCCTCGGTTGCTGAGGCGCAGAGTTTGATCGCGGCCGAAGAAGCCGAGTTGCGGGCCATCCTCGGTGATTTAATTTTTGCCGTTGACGATGAAACTATGGAGTCGGTGGTATTGCGCGCCTGCGCCGAACGGGGATGGAGCCTCGGTGTGGCCGAATCGCTTACCGGCGGTTTGATTGGCGCTCGTTTAGCCAACATTCCGGGCGCTAGCGAAACTTTTCGGGGATCGATTGCCGCTTACGCGACCGAGGTGAAGCGCTCGGTACTGGGCGTTACTGCCGGTTCAGTAATAAGCGCTGAGTGTGTAAGCCAAATGGCCGAAGGTGCTCAACGAGTATTGGGCTGCGATGTCGCGGTGGCAGTTACCGGCGTGGCGGGCCCCGACGAACAAGATGGTCAACCGGTAGGAACGGTTTGGTTCGGCGTAGCGGTGCCCGGGTTCGCGACCGAAACGGTGACTACTCGCTTGCCCGGAGATCGGGAACGAATTCGCCAGTTTTCCACCATCTCGGTACTTAACTTGTTGCGGCTTCGGCTCAATTCGTTGCCTTAAGAATTCTGATCGATACTTTCAATAATGGCAGCAATACGTTCGGCCATTGCTTGGTGGCCATCATCGTTCGGGTGAATTCCGTCAGTGCTAATCATTTTGGAATTGACGCCCGAGAACCAACCTTCATCGATTGGATCTACGAATAGCACCCCCGCCGCTTGGGCATTTTTTTTCAGTACATCGCGTACCGGAATGATTTTCGGGGCTAAATCTTCATCGGGTAAAAGAGGTCCGATAACGATCAGGGTGGCCAGGGGAGCAATTTTTTTAACCTCGGCGTACAACTGGCTGCTAGCAGTATCGAGCTCGTCGCTAGCGGAATCGTGATCATTGAATCCACTAAAAATTATTAC
>JBCKKA010000029.1:0-16305 GCA_038904515.1 Acidimicrobiia bacterium
CGCCTCAGGTTTGCGCGCCTCAGGTTTGCGATCTCTAGGTTTGCGCCGGTTAGGTCTGCGTCGGTCAGGTCTGCGCCTTTCAGTTTTGCGTAGGCCAGGTCTGCGTCGCGCAGGTTTGCGCCTCTCAGGTTTGCGCCGGACAGGTTTGCGCCGGACAGGTTTGCGCCGAACAGGTTTGCGCCGGCCAGGTTTGCGTCGGCCAGGTTTGCGTCGCGCAGGTTTACGCCTTTCAGGTTTGCGTCGCGCAGGTTTACGCCGTGAGGGGGAGAGATAGAGCACCCGGAGGCAATCCCGACCGCGAACAGCAGACTAAACGCCAAGACTATCGTTGCCTTCGACTTGGTCATCTTGTCACCATAACCCTTCAACCAAGTGCCTCGACAGGGTAAGCCACAATGGCCAAAACTATTCCGAAACCATTATTTTGTTTCGATTCTGAATCCGGTTTTGGCGCACAAGTGGCGCGGGCGTCACCGGTCCATTCTCATCTGAACGAATTCGATTTCATGGATACAGGGGCCGCCGTTGCTGAGAGTGACCGTCAACGTCTGCCCGCCACCAACGATCGGAAAAAACAATGTGCGTGCTCCGGGTTCAATCTCGATCACGACCTTCGGTCCCGACCAGATGATGCCCAACGTGGCCTTCGATGTCGCGGTGTACTCCAGACGTCCATACCAACTCCAACGCACCGGCGAGTTGTTCATTGTGAGTGTCGTTTTGTTTCTATACGGCTGGTTAAGACATGGGGTGCCCGTCGCGACCGGCTGGGAGACCGGATCAAACTTCGCGGGCACGACTGAACCATCAGCGAGAATCATCGAAGGATTCTCGACCACACGCCCAAAACGTATATTCACGTCGGCGGGCCGCAGGACCACTTCGGTGGTCCTCTCTCCGGGGTAGAAGAAGCCGTTGATCACGTCCCCCGGTACGGCCTGCGTGATCAACGTAGGAGTCTCGATCGCGGCGCGAGCGGTGCGTCGTGCGGTCTCGACGTAGTCCTTCCCCGGCGCAGGGCTAATCACCCTATCCAGCGTCGTTTGGCTCGTCGCAGAATGAACGACTAGCGCGATGCCCGCGACCGCGATTAGGGCCAGACGAGTGAAAGTCGAGAATCGAAAAAGCCTCTGCGCCAACTGCGAGGATCGATCGGAAGGATCGTTCGAATTGCCGATCACCGCAAGTCCGATCAACAGAACCAGAGGAAAGACGAGGTCGGACATATATCGGGGCGGATTTGCCAGGCTGCGATTGGCGGAGGCGAGGAGGGCAAGGTTCGCAACCGTCATCGCAACGAGAAGTACCCAATACTTGATCGATGTCCGCCGGCGAATGATCGACCATGCGAAAAGCGCGCCGAGGAGGACCAGCGAAATAAGCGTTTCCGAATTAGTCGGCACCGACTGCACCGCCCACGTCCACGACGGCATCGCGGGGACACCCCAGAAACGGCCGGGCCCGCCGAAGAGGCTCGGCACGAGATTCTTCGTGAACGGACCGAGGTCGAAGTGTGAGAGACGCTCGAAGGTGAAATTGGGTCGCTCCGCGGATCCACTGGTGAAAATCACATAGGAAGTCGCATAGGCAATCGCCGCCGCGGTCATTGTGATTAGCGGCTTACTTGTCTCTCTCAGACGGCCAATCCATGAACTTGCGGAATCCTTCGTGAATGGCGTCATCGCGCAGAGGACGATGACGAAAGGAACGACCGCCAGGGCCTTTTCGAAGAAGAGCGCGGCAACGAGGAACGGAATCGCGGCGCCCACCGCGGTTCCGACGGCCGGGCGTTTGATATAGCGCTGAAGGATCAGGATCGTCGCGGGGAAAGCGATCTGCGTCGGGAGGTACTGGATCGCCGAAATCGCAATCATATTCGCGCCGAACGTCAGAACTGACGCGGAATAAACGAGAAGTAACAGAACCGCGATCGGTCTCGATCCGAAGAACGACCGCAGCACCCGCCAAGTCAGACAGGAGGCAGCCACTTGCGCGCCGGCGATGCCGACGACGACGGGCCACCATTCCATGCCGAACAGGCTCCGGAGAATCCAGAACGCGCCGACGGTGCCCGGAAACAGGTGGCCGATGGAAACGTGAAACAAAGACCCCGGGAATCCGCCCTCCGCCGTCGTCCGGTACAACAGGACGAAGTCGTCCTGTTGGAACCATGTGTTCGAGACCGACCAGGCCAGGAACGCAGCCTGCGCAACGATGATGACGGCGACGGCGATCCGGACCGAAAACTCGGCCCAGTCATATCGGGCGACATCGCCATCGACGTCCGCCGCGCGCGCGTTGATCGTGATTCCGCCCACGGAACGACTCTAATGCCGCGTTAACTCGCGACCGGTTCCGTTGTGGTACACAATCTTCTCATCCATGAGCGGGTCGCGACGTCAATCGTCGACACCGAAGCCGAAGAAGTCCGAACCGTCTCGCGTCCTCGACTCTTGTGGCTAAGAGACCCTGCTGCAAGGCTCGCCCGATCAAGTGTCAGGGCGCAGACCTGCGCGGCGTAAACCTGAAGGGCGCAAACCTGAGGGGCGCAAAACTGCAGGGCGCAGATCTGACCAACGCAAACCTGACCGGCGCAGACCTGACCGACGCAACAATGCCCGACGGCTCGATCCACCCCTAATCCGCAGCGCCGCCGCAGTCGCGGGCCACGGTCGAAGTATGCCGAGAGTCTGGAACCGAGACGAACTCGTCAAGAACCGCGCGGCATAACTCTATTTAGAAATAGTACAAAATAACGGTTTCAGAACAATTATGCCCCATTATATCACACCCTGTCGAGGCACCCGATCGAAGGGCTACGGTGGCGAGATGACCAAGTCGAAGGTAGCGATAATCTTGGCGTTTAGCCTGCTGTTCGCGGTCGGCGCGGTCGGTGTTACTCCCGCGTCCTCGACTTCTAAGAAACCCTGCTACAAAGTGCGCCCCGTCAAGTGTCAGAACGCAGACCTGTCCCGCGCAAACCTGAAAGGCGCAAACCTGCGCCGCGCAAACCTGTTCCGCGCAAACCTGCGCCGCGCAAACCTGAAAGGCGCAAACCTGCGCCGCGCAGTCCTGACCTACGCATTCCTGCCCAACGCAAACCTGATCGCCGCAAACCTGACCGGCGCAGACCTGCGCGGCGCAAACCTGTCCTTCGCAAACCTGTCCGGCACAAACCTGTCCGGCGCAAACCTGGCGGGCGCTGACCTGATGGGCGCAAACCTGACCGACGCAAACTTGCGCCGCGCAAGCCTGTACGACACCGACCTGACGGGCGCAAACCTGACGGGCGCAAACCTGACCGGCGCAAACCTGACCCGCGCAAACCTGACCCGCGCAAACCTGCGCGGCGCAGACCTGACCGGCGCAAGCCTGACCGGCGCAGACCTGACCGGCACAAACCTGACCGGCGCAGACCTGACCGGCGCAACAATGCCCAACGGCACGATCCACAAATAGCCGATTTTTTTATAAGCGTTTCGCCAGTATCCCGACGCTAGGGAGACGCACCTCGTCAGAAAATTAAATTATTGAGCGGATCTACGAACCACTTAGTACTTGGAGCGCGCGCCCGATCGGATTTAGGTAAGATCCGGCGTCCATGAGCAGGCAGTATTGTCAGCCGTAGGTCAGATGCTCGCTCATCGCGAAGCCCAGCAGGCGTCTATTTGACAACTTGGACTGCATCAACTAGAGATCAACATGAGCAGGAGATAGAGCATGAGTTTAGGCGGGGCACGTCTTCTTGTGCTCGCGTTTTCCCTCAGTGATCAACAGCGCGGCGCAGGTGCGGCGCAGATCGTGAAACCGAAGGCCCTGCGTTAATCCAGCCTGCACGACGACAGGTCGGAAGGTTCGACGGTAGAAGTTCTGATGCCTGACCTGATCCCCGAACCCCGGCGGCCGCTCCCGCGCGCCGCTCCGGCTACTACGTGGAGATCTTCCTCGTCAGCCTCTCGGCGCTGCTGCTCGAGATCAGCTACACGCGGATCATCTCCTTCAAGCTCTTCTACTACTTCACGTACCTCGTCATCGGGCTCGCGCTGCTGGGGCTCGGAGCGGGCGGCGTCCTGGTCGCCATCTCGGGGCGACTGCGGCGCGCGTCGACTGACGCGGTTCTGCTCTGGTGCCTGGTCTTGGGCGCGACCGCGGTCGGAGTCGGATACCTGATCATCGCGGCCTCACCCGTCGACACCTTGAGGGTGTGGCGGTACGGGACGGACACGGTTTCCAACGGCTCGGTCCTGCTCGGGTTCTGTCTCATGATGTTCCTGTCGTTCCTGCCGGCGGGGGTCATTCTCTCGACGCTCTTCAGTCGCCGTCCGGAACGCATGGCGAGGCTCTACTTCGCGGACCTCGTGGGTGCCGCGATTGCGGCTGCGCTCGCGGTGCCGCTCATGGCCACGGCGGGGCCTCCGGCAACGATCATGTTGTCGGCGCTGCTCCTCGTCGTCGCAGCGGTTCGGATCGTGGTGCGTCGTCGCGGCCTCTGGATGGCGATCGTCGCGATCCTCGGGATCGTGTTGGCCATCGGGACCGTTGTACCCAGCCTGCTTCCGGACGTGCGGCTGGACGGGGGGAAGCGCTCGCCCTACTCGGACGGGAAGATCGTCTACTCGTCGTGGAGCCCACTGTTCCGGGTCCAAGTCGGTGAGTCGCCTCCGACGCCGGCCGGCGCGGAACAGCGAGTGCTGTACCACGACGGTCTGCTCGGATCGATCATGCTGAAGTGGGATGGCAAGCGCTCGAGCACCGAGAGATTCGGGTTCGAGCGCTTGCGCACGGCCCTGCCGTTCGCTACGGGGGCGCCTCCGCCGCAGCGGGTGCTCATCGTCGGCGCGGCGGCCGACCACGAGGTCGTGGCCTCGTTGCACTTCGGCGCCAAGCGCGTCGATGCCGTCGAGCTGAATCCGGTCACCTACAAGCTCGTCACCGAGAAGATGGCCGACTACGGGGGGAACCTGGCAGACCAACCGGGCGTGCACTACGTCAATGCCGACGGCCGCTCGTACCTGGCGCGCAGCGATCAGAAGTACAACCTGATCTGGTACCCGGCTCCCGACAGCTATTCGGCCACCAACTCGTCGTCGTCGAGCGCGTACGTGCTTTCGGAGAGCTACCTCTACACGGGTGAAGGGATCAAGGAGAGCCTCGAGCACCTCGCACCGGGTGGATTGCTGGTCAATCAGTTCGGCGACGCGACCTTTGCCACGAACCCGACCCGCACCGCCCGCTACCTCCAGACCGTGAGGACCGCGCTCGACGAGCTCGGGATCAGGGATCCTGAACGTCACATCCTGGTGTCCGCCCAGCCGGCCAACGTCCTTCCGGCACTGTCGACGATCTTGACCAAGCGGGAGCCCTTCACCGAGGCGGAGATCGAGGCGTACGACCGGAGTCTCGCGAAGATCTCCGGTGCCTACATCGCCTACGCGCCCGGTCGCGTGGACCCGGAGGCTGGGGTCACCCGGTTCATCGTTCCCGACCAGGCCACGCGAACGGGGTCCTACCCGTACTCGGTCGACTCCATCACCGACGACAAGCCGTTCTTCTGGCACTACACGCCGTTCGTGCGGACGATCGCCCAGTTCGACAACCCGATATCGGCGTTCGCCATCGAAGCGTCGGTGGGTGAACGGGTGCTCCTGTTGCTCTTGGCGTTCACGGTCGGGCTCTCGGTGGTGTTCCTTCTCCTGCCGTTCGTCGCCATCCGCGAGACGTGGCGCAAGCTCCCTCGCAAGGGGCTCTCCGCCTTGTACTTCGTCGGGATCGGGGTCGGCTTCATCTTCTTCGAGATCACGATGATTCAGAAGCTGGTGTTGTTCCTCGGGTATCCGACCTACTCGTTGACGGTGACCCTCAGCTCGTTGCTGATCTTCCTCGGCCTGGGATCCCTCATCAGCGCGCGCCTCCGACCGCGCGGGCGCGGTGTCGTGCTCATGCTGCTGGCCGTTGCCCTCCTGACCGGCTACCTCCTGTTTGGGCTGACGCCGACCACCAACGCTCTGCTGCATCTCTCGATCGGAGCGCGAGTGGCGATCGCCTTCGTGCTCCTCGCGCCATTGGGGCTCGCGCTCGGCGTGTTCATGCCGCTCGGGGTGCGCACCATCGCAGGGGTGACCGAGCACTCGCGTGAGTACGTCGCGTGGGCATGGGCGCTGAACGGCTTCGCCTCCGTCGTGGGGTCCGTGCTCGCGACGATCCTCGCGATGACCTACGGGTTCCAGGCGGTCCTCGTGGTTGCGCTGTGCGCGTACGGAGTGGCGTTCGCCGCGCTCCAAGGCCTCTCGCGGGCGCGATCCTCGACGTAGCGCGGCCGCTCACGCGTTTGTTGGAAGTCACACGGACGCGGTGCCAGCACACGCGCTTCGCGCTTCGGGCAGTGGGCCGCCGCAGCAGGTCACACCGAGCCCCCGTGGGGAGGTGCAGCGGGCCGATAGGGAGCGTGTCGAGATGCGCGCTGATCTCGGCGGCCGGCATGGGCTTCGCGTAGAAGTACCCCTGCGCGGACTCGCACCCGATGACGCTTACCTCGTCGCGCTGGGCCGCGGTCTCCACTCCTTCGGCGACGACGCTGAGCCCGAGGACGTGAGCGAGGTTCGTGACTGCCGCGACGATGGCCCCACCGCGGGGTGCGGTTCCGTTGTCGGCGATGAAGCCCTGATCGATCTTGACCGTGTGGACCGGCAGGCGGCGCAGGTAGCTCAGTGACGAGCAGCCGGTCCCGAAGTCGTCGAGCGCCAGCCGGACGCCGAGCGAGTCGAGCTCCTCCAGCACGGCCATCGCTCGCTCGCTGTCTTCGATGAGGATGTTCTCGGTCATCTCCAGCACGAGGTGCTCCGGGTCCATGCCGGTCGCGGCCAGGGTGGTCGTGATCGTGGCCACGATGTCGGGGCCCATGAGCTGCCGGGTCGAGATGTTGACGGCGAGGTCGAGCGGCATGTGGGGATGATCGTCGAGCCATCGGGCCCGGTCGTGGCACGAGCGCTCGAGCCCCCCATCACGCACTCCCGCGAAGAGGGATATTTTCGATCCCGCGGTCGGTTCGTGGCTGACCGAGTGGTTCGAAAATAAAATACAAAAAGAAAGAATTAACGATTTAACATCGTTTCGTCAGGACGCGGCTAGGACGCGAGCCATTGATAAACACTGAGTAACAGTGCGAACTATCGAGCAATAAAATCTATATAAAACTTAATTAATTCCGGTTGGCGCATACCTAGTAATGAGTGCGGATAGAACCGGGATACCGAACTTGCGCGCCTTCTTGGCCTTGCCGGGCTGGGAGTATGGATCGGCCGCGACGAGTAGGTCGCAGTTGCTCTGGGTGACGTTCTCAACCGGCTCCATGTGGATGGAGTGAGCGTGCGCCTCGTCCGTCGCGAAAACGAAGTTCGTTTTGCGTTCTGCCGCCGCACGCAACTTGATGCTGGTGTCGGCCTTGGTGCTCGTGGCGGGTACGGCGCTGCTTTTATGGAATGGTGTGCTCTCTCGTCAAGGGTTCAAAGAGGTTCCATTGGAGTGGGCCCAGACGAGGGAGTTCTTGACTGAGAAGGGTGTTAATCGGGCGTTGGTTTTACCAAGTCTTCGAAATGAGTCGTGGGTTTGGGGCACCACGCAACAAATTCCTCTTGATTGGGGAGCCGATATCGCCTCCGCTACAAGGTGGCAGGGTCCACTCGGTGGCGCAAGCAACCTCGCGTTTCTCGATGCAGTTGAGGAAGAGGTCGCTCGTGGGGGTGGAGATTTTCTCTCTGCGGATCTTCGCTGAGGAGGTTTTCGCATATGGTGGTGACCAATGACATCGCCAACAATGAATAAATAATTCCTTCGCCAGTCGCGTTCACCTTCGTTTGCGCGATCGTGAATTTTCTTCCTGGAGGTTGACTAGATGGAGAAGCCTGATTCAGTGGATTCGAACACGAGTCGAAAACCTTTACTCTTGGTTATGGGTCATTTAGGACGGAGGCTCCTTCGGAGGTTCAAGTATATGTTGGGGTACAGCCCGTTGACGCTCCCCGTGTACCTTCGCCTTTCCCCATTGCTTCTCGGGATCTCGGATACTTCGAAGGTCGGAAAAGGCAGTCGGATTACAAGTTCCACGAATCTTGTCGTTGAAGGATTTCCGCGTTCGGCCAATACATTCTGCGCTGAGGTATTCCGTTACTTAGCAAGCGAACAACTCAAGATCGTGAGTCACGTGCATCACGTTGCACAAGTGAAGCAGGCGGTTCGACTTGGGATTCCTACAATTGTCATGGTGAGAGAACCGGCTGGCTGTCTTTCGTCCTATCTTGTGGCCGCGCCCCATGCGTCGGTGCGAGGGGTACTACGGGAGTATGTGGCGTACCACAACGGACTTCGACGTGTTTTGCGGTCTTGTCTAGTAGTTGATTTCGAAGAGTTGACGAGTGACCCCGACAGTGTGGTCGAACGAGCAAACGCCAAGTTCGGGTTTCACCTTCCACCTTTAAGTTCAGTTGGTAGTGCCGATGAAATTTTTCGAATCATCGAATCCGATCACCGCAGCCGCTACCGAGGTCGAGAAGAGACGACCCTTCCTCGTCCGGATGAAGCGCGCCGCGAACTCGATTGGGTTTATCGTGAGCGCCTTACAAGTCCGTCGAATGCTGACCTGCTCACAAAAGCAGTGGAGGCATATCGCAACGCCCGCGATCTCTAGCATTTTGGACTGGGCGCGAGTCGTCGATACTGGATGTCTGGGATCTATTCGTGAGTTTTGACTTATTCCCTCAGCTGAACTGTTTGCGCAACACTTGCTCGAAGCGGTCAAGCGCCCGTGCCCACATGGATCCGCTTGCTCGCTCACGAGCTGCAGTGGCCATGCGTTCTGCAGTACCGAGTCAGTGGCCTTGCTCGCGTGGTTCAAGTTCGAGTAACGCTTGTTTGATCTCGAATTTAAGCCGTTCAAATTCGGCGGATGTAGTTGTCGATGTCGAGAACGGCATTTCGTTCTTCACTCCCCTACGGCCGCTAATGAAGTCATCGGAATGACCATTTTGGTAGCAACCGAATAGGGAGCGCCATCGACGAGCGTCACCTCAAGTTCGATAACGATCTGAGGCATGTTATTAATCATCGCGCGACCCTGTTCGCACGATTTCACGAGCGCGACGCCAAGAAGTCTCAAGTCCATCAACACTCTTACATCGGTAGGTGGGCGATACTGGGTTCGAACCAGTGACCTCTGCCGTGTGAAGGCAGCGCTCTACCACTGAGCCAATCGCCCGCAGGCTTTAGAGCGTAGCCCCGGTTTAGAGTTCGTTGAGCTAGGCCTCCGCGAGATTCCGGTTCCCCTGGAGCCTCACGACGTGGAATAATGCAAGTCTTGATTGTTTGAGGGCCACAGAGCCCGTAAGGACAGGTGTCGAAATGGCGCGAAAAGGACGGGCTCGCAGATTTCGCGAAGCACGCGAACTGAAACAGGGTTATGAAGACGGATTATTTGACGAAAGTAGCCGGTCGTTAGCCGAAGTTGAAGCGGGCGAACCGAAACCGAACTGGCGAGACGAAGTCGACGACCGGCCCGCCGACTGGGACGACGACGATCCACTACGCATCGACCAAGGTGGCCGACAGTCTTGATCAATAGGACTTCAAGATCATTAATTATAGAAATTGACAAATTTGATTGATCAAACTCCAAAAAAATGGCTGGTTGGGTCATCATTTGTTATTTTCTTAGCCGTTTTGTTTCAGCGCTTCGGCGAGATTGTTTTCATAACTCGGCTAGACCGAATCATGGATCCAATACGACTCGCAGAACGGGCGTGGAATATTTGGAATCCCTATTTAGACATGGGAGAGGTCTCATATCGAACCAGTGGGTACTGGATTCCATTTGATAGTTTTTTTGCTTTTGGCAACATTACTCAAGTTCCGGTTTGGCTTACCGAGCGGTTTTATATAGCAATGCTATTAATTGTTGCTCTATGGGGATTAGTGCGGCTGGCCGACGCTTTAGCCATTGGTCGCCCAGTGTTTCGACTGCTTGCTGGCTTGGGGTACGCGTTAGCACCCATGGCTATCAGTCGCGTCGGAACCAACTCAGTATTTGTGATGGGCTTAGTGCTGCTTCCGTGGATACTGATTCCCTTAGTTTCCGGATCCCAAACTGGATCCACCAGACGATCGGCAATGCGTTCGGGGATAGCTATCGCGCTTATGGGAGGGGCGAACGCCGCGGTAACCCTGGGTGTATTACTAGTTCCCGCACTTTATCTACTCACGCGCACGCGTGGACCCCGAAGAACGAGTCTCACGCGATGGTGGCTACTGGCTGTTTTGCTCGCGATATTTTGGTGGTCAGTAGGATTATATATTTTTTCTCGATTTGGAGCAGACCTATTTAAATATACCGAATCATCTCAGGCCACCACTTCAACCACTCCAATTTTTGAAGTCTTGCGCGGAACTGCAGATTGGGTTTCTAGAAATAGATTGGGCGGCATCTCTTTACCAGCCGGATGGACAATAGTATTCCGATCAATACCTATTATCGGCACTACCTTGATAATCGCTATCGGTTTAGCTGGTTTATCACGAAAGGATCTGCCCGAGCGCAAATTTCTCCTTATCACATTTTTTCTAGGGGTCGTTCTAGTAGGGGGGGGATTTGGCGGACTACTTGGAAATCCGTTAGCTGATACTTACCAATCTTTACTCAACGGCTCACTAAAAGCATTCCGAAATATCATTAAATTCCAGCCGCTCATAACCTTGCCGCTAGCTCTAGGCTTGGCGCACGCGCTTACTCGGTTAAGTGACTTGCGGTTATTACGGAAATCGAGCATTCGGCTACTCATTCCGACTGCAGCAATCGTCCTAATTGCTGTGGGCGCACTCCCTTTGTTCCAAAACCAACTATTCAAATCGGGCTTTAGCGAAATCCCTGAGGCCTGGGAGCAAGCCCGCGCTTACGTATCAAAAAATATTCATGGTCGCGTATTGATTGAGCCCAGCATTCCCGAAGCGAATTACGACTGGGGATTCACTCAGCAAAATCCTTTGGGGTGGGGAACCGATACACCTTCAGCTACGCGCTCTCAGGCTCCACTCGGTGGAGTCAACAATATCGAATATCTTGACGCGGTTGAAATAGCGATCGGCAATGGCGGGAACGCTAATCTCGTAAATTACTTACGGCGGGGTGGTTACTCAGCAATTTTAGTAAGCAACGACACTCTCTACGAAAAGTACTTCGCCTATTCGCCCAAGTTTATTAATAAAGCACTAATAGCCAGCGGACTTAAACAAGAAGTGGGATTCGGAAGTAGATCAAGACGCAGCGAAAGGTTGCAGCAAATAGAGATCTATTCAATTCCCGAATCTAGTCAAGTACAAACTTACGCGTCGGCCGAAGCAACTTGGCTTAGCGGAGATATCGAATCAACCTTAAATATCCCTGAAAATAATTTTGGGGGTCGAGCCTATATTCTCACTAGCGGCGAAGTGCCGAAAGAGAGTTCCCCTGATAACTGGATAATTACTGACGGAAATCAACGATACGGAATCGAGTTTGGTCGGTACAAAGATAATAGAAGTTATATTTTAGGCCCAAATGAAAATTTTTTAAACGGAAGCCTGTTATCCGATAAACAACTGACTCCCGAAAATAAAATGGCAGGTCAAACCGCTCAGATATTGTCTGGGGTTGAAAAAATCTCTGCTTCTAAAACTGGATTTTTTCTATTTGCGCCCCCCAGTGCTCAACCCGCAAATATCTATGATGACGAACGCGAAACCTCGTGGATACCAACTCAATATCCTGTAGAAAAAGATGATCGGTGGATCAAAACTGTATTCAAAAAACCGCGGTTAATTACTCCCATGACCGTAGAGCTTCTTATTGATAAACAGCGATCATCTAAACCGGTAACGGTGGTAATAGAAACGGATCAAGGGAAAAAAACCACTTTACTTAAGCCAATCAATACACCGCAGGCGATACATGCGGCATACGGCAAGACACGACAGCTAAAAGTGACTATCGCTAAAGAAAATTTTCACGACAACAGCGAAATAGTTGGAATACGAGAACTGAATATCTCTGGCACACCGATAGCCCGACGATTGAATGTTCCGTCTGAACTAAATAAGGAATTCTCTAAAAAAAATACCAATAATCCTGCTTGGGTTTTCACGCGGCTCAAGGGATCAGCGTTTGATTTTTTTAACTACAGTCCAGAAAATGAAATTCGTAGAACTTTTAAAGTTCCAAAAAAAGCGGCGGTACAAGTCTTAGCTACGGGATCAGTAAACCGATCGCCAGATTTGTTAAGATTTTATGGAACTACTCCGAATATAAAAATTACTGCTAACTACACATTTGGCAATTTTATAAAGTTTGCTCCAATTAATCTGATTGACAAAAATCCAAAAAACTTATGGGTGTATGGGGTTAAAAGACCGGGAACGCTTCCAATTGTCGAATTGGCATGGACTGGGGAAAGAGAAATTTCTGGCTTTCGTCTAGGACTAGATCCAGACTTTACTCCGCTCAAAGAAGTAATAATTAAATCAGAAGACCAGAAACTTCGAGCCAAAGTTTCAACAGATGGGTCAGTAGTCTTCCCTACCCTAATCGGTGAAAAATTAGAAATTGCTCTCGTCCCCAAAGCGCAATCTTCGCAACAACTTAGTTCGGTAATTGGTTTAACTGGAATAGATATTCCTGCTATAACTGATTTATATCCGGAGTCAGTTGATCTAAATAAAACAATAACAGTTAACTGCGTCTCTGGGCCAACACTTTTTATTGACAATAATCAAATAAAGTTTTCTGGAACATCAACTTTAGGTAAATTTGTAAATCAAAGTTCAATTGCACTTTCACCCTGTAGCGAAAATTCTATAACTCTTTCTCAAGGAATTAATAAAATTGATACCGATAGTGGTAAAAACCTAATAAAATTGGATCAAATTGTATTAGGAAGCCCACCTTTGTTGTCAGCAGAAACAACACCTAGTCGGCGGATTTCAATTAAAAAATGGGGAGATGTAGATCGCTCAGTAACGATTGAAGCGGGCAAAGAAAATATTCTAGTCGTCAACGAAATATTCAATAAAGGATGGGCGGCCACTTACCACGGCCATGAACTGAACCCGATACAAATTGATGGTTGGCGTCAAGGGTTTTATGTTCCTTCGGGCTCTGCTGGAAAAGTTGCATTATCGTTTACGCCTAATTCTGCGTACCAAATCGGAACCATTATCGGTCTAATCCTGCTAATAGGCCTCTTTGTTCTAGCGATGTGGCCGGACCGAAAAAAACGAAATTATGCTCCGGTTGGTAAAGGGCACTGGCCTTCGGCGGTAACTGTAACTATCTCTATTGCGGTGGCTATTTGGTGTACGGGGATCGGAGCTATCGCGCTTCCGTTGCTCTGGTGGATCAAAACTAAGCGGCCGCGCGCTCTGCCCGTCATCGCGTTTACCTCGTTCATAATTGCGGGGACAATTGTTCTGTTTACTAAGGGAACTGAGGGAATTTCAGACGCATGGCACGGAGCGTATTCTTATCCAACAAGCGTTTTTGCCGCATTAGCATTTTTATCAGTAGTTGCTGCTTTTCTTCCGACAAAAATATCCGCTAAGCGAGCAACGGCTTAAATCAAGTGTCAAGGCTTTGCGATTTGGAGGCTTCGCGTTTATCCCACTTTGCCGCTAATGCCGACACTCTCCTACGCGACAATTTCAGTCTGAGAACAACTAGTTCAATGATCATAAATAATGAATCTCGAACAGGTCTTACCGACGATTTACTACCTGCTGTCCAAACTACCGGGAGCTCGAGAATTGAAAAACTCAAAACTTCAGCAAGCCTGAGAATTTCGACATCAATCGAAAATCTTTTACAGGTGCTAATTCCAAAAAGTTTTCTTGCGATATCACCACGAAAAACTTTAAAGCCGCACTGAGAATCTTGGACTGCTCGTAAAAATAATAGTTTTCTTAAGCGGTTGTAACAACGCCCCATTAGCATTCTATAAATCGCACTATTGTTTGTAATTGACCCGCGAACAGTTCGTGACCCAATTACAATATCAAACTTAGCAAGATTTGAAATAAACTTTTTAGTGCCGGCCAAGGAAGTCGAAAGATCCGCATCCATAAATAAAACTACATCTCCGGAGCTTTCGGCAACGCCACGGCGCAATGCCTCTCCTTTGCCTAAATTAGTGCTGCAAGTAATTAACTGTGATCGAGGGATTGAACATAAAAGTTTAGTTACTATCTCATTAGTGTCGTCCGTGCTTCCGTCATCTACGACAATTAATTCAGTCTCAAATAAACGAAAGGACGACATCACTATATTTATATTTTTTTCAATAAATTCTGCTTCGCTGAAAGTTGGTAAAATAATACTTATATCCACTAGTGCAGTTTAGTAAGATATATCCTTAGTAATGGAGCAAAGCCTGATGAAAATAGCCTTTCTGAGCTGGAGAAATCTTGCCCATCCTCAAGCTGGTGGCGCAGAAGTCGTTATCGATCGGCTAGCAGATGGGCTCTCGAGAAAAGGGCATGATGTTATTTCTCTTTCGGGGGGATCAAGAACTCAGGCTACATACGAATCCGGTTATCTTTCTGGCTCTCTTGGAGGAACTTATTCTCAATATTTATTAGCTCCAATTCAGTTCCACCGTTACGCTCATGACGTAGATGTTGTTGTTGATGCTGAAGCTGGGATTCCTTATTTCTCTCCGATGTGGCAAAGAAAACCAGTTGTAGGACTGGTGTACCACATCCACACCGATCAATGGGCAATGCGATACCCGTTCCCGCTTGCTTCTCTTGGGAGATGGACGGAAAGTTGGCTGATGCCGCGCGTTTATCGAAACTCGCACTTCGTAGCTATTTCAAAATCAACTGCTCAATCGCTCGCCTCTACCGGCATTGATTCTCGCTCAATAACCACCATAGAGATGGGATCAACACCAATTGAGATCGTCGAACCAAAATCAGCTACTCCAAGATTTCTCGTTCTCAGCCGACTTGTACCTCATAAAAACATTGAAAAAGCAATCGCGATGTGGGGACAAGTTCGAAACCGTACTGGAGGAGAATTAATTATTGTCGGTAGCGGACCCGAAGAGAAAGCTCTCAAAGCTCAAGCCGGTGAAGGTGTTCACTTCTGCGGATGGGTCGATGAATTAGAAAAATCTCGACAACTAGGCGCCGCGTGGTTACTTATTCATCCGGCACATCACGAAGGTTGGGGAATGGTCATAATGGAGGCCGCGGCAGCAGGTATGCCCACGGTTGCCTACGATGTAAAAGGTGTTCGCGATTCGGTAGTAGACGGAACTACTGGTCTACTTGCTCAAGATGATGAAAGTTTTATCGCCGCGTGGATAGAGTTGGCAGAAAATAAAAGTTACCGAGAAACGATGGGTAAAAACGCGGCAGACCGTGCCCGTACCTTCACGTGGGAAAGATCAATTGAAGCTTTTGAATCTGTACTTTTAAAATCAGTCAATAGGTCGCGTTCGTCTGATTAAAGCGGGTTTTGTTTTTTAGCTACAGCAAGTATGGACAACCCAAAAGGCAAGGGAACGCTACGGGCGATTCTCGCTTCGGCGGAAAATACCAAGTTTGCCAATTTATTCACAGTTGGTCTCGGGTGTATTCGAGCTGCGGTGTGTTTAATTGCATCACTTTTCTCCCGCCCGCGTCCCATTCGGTAGGGAAGCGCCCTAAGCACGGCGGCGGCGGGAACAAGCGCGGCGAAAAGGTAACGGGTGGAAATAACCGATAGCCCTGAAGACTGCAAGAGAGACCGCAAGGCCTTGGTGGAATATCTTCGAAAATGCCCCACTGCTTCATCTTCTGCACTCCATAGGCTTTGATAGGCAGGAACGGTAACGATGAGATTTCCAGTCGGTGCGAGTGTTCTGGTTACTTCGTCAAGCATTTGTGACGGATCTTCCAAGTGCTCTAGTACATCAAAGAGGCCAAAAGCGTTAATGCTTTCTGCCGGTAATTCGAGATCTGGTAAAGTTGCGCAGAATACTTCGCCGCCTAAGCTCGCGATTTCTTGGGCACCCTCAGGCAGTGGTTCTACTGAAATTACTTCCACTCCATAATGGCCCAGTCTTTTAGCCATCGCGCCTGCCCCCGCGCCAATATCCCAAAGTGTCGAAATTGAGTAGTCGCGCAATAACGCGCCAACGGCATTAGCTCTTGAGTCGAGCCAGAATCCCTCTCCCCCTAATCCGTCGAGAGTGCCCAAGACTCCACGAGGGTAAGAGACGTCAGCCCCGTCTCGCCGCAGGTATCTAA